>JAASSU010000118.1 GCA_021767705.1 Bacteroidota bacterium
ATTTTCTTTTGCGGAACACATGATGTGAACAACAATGCTGATAGCGCAAGTATCAACAATGATTTTGGGTTGTAGATTGTTTTTTTTCTCATTGAAAGAGTCTTACTAATTATAAATTGTCTATTTGATTGATGAAGCTTGCGGCACCAAAATTAGAACAAAATTCTTATCACACAAATATATAGAAATTTTTTAACGATACCTTAAAGAATAGCAGATACCAACCTTTCGAACGTAATGATATATGTTCCTGTTTTTCTGCTTCCGATGATTAACATTGAGTAGTTTTTGTTGTTCATTCTTGTTTCATTTATTAGCATAAACCGAATTCCCTTGCAGACTTGTAAAAAGCAAGAAAGGCACAGAATAATGTGTTTTTTTTATCAGAACACTTAAGTTTTCGCAATAATTATACTTTTGTAGCGAATTTAACAAGCAGCATTTGCCATGGTCAAAAATCTAGTAATAGTTGAGTCTCCGGCTAAAGCGAAGACAATTGAGAAGTTTTTGGGAAAAGATTATTTGGTTAAATCGAGCTACGGACATGTTCGTGATTTAGCGAAAAAGAATCAGGGTATTGAAATAGATAACGGGTTTAAACCTGTTTATGAGATATCGCCGGACAAGAAAAAGGTGGTTACCGAGTTAAAGAAGCTTGCCAAGGAAGCCGAAACAGTTTGGTTAGCCTCGGATGAAGACCGTGAAGGGGAGGCTATTGCATGGCATCTTGCTGAAGCATTGAAACTCAAACAAGAAAAGACGCACCGCATTGTTTTTCACGAAATCACCAAGAATGCCATTACCGATGCTATCAAAAATCCTCGTGGTATTGACGAAAAACTGGTGGATGCCCAGCAAGCCCGCAGGGTGCTGGACCGGTTGGTGGGTTTTGAACTGTCTCCACTGCTATGGCGAAAGGTGAAGCCTTCGTTATCGGCTGGACGTGTACAGTCAGTTGCCGTCAGACTCATTGTGGAGCGTGAGCAAGCCATCAAAGAGTTCAAGCCGGAGTCCTCATTCAGAGTGTCAGCCATCTTCTTTGTTGAGGATGATGGGAAGTCGTATGAATTAATGGCAGAGTTGCCTGTACGCTTCTCCAGCGAGGAGAACGCAAAGGCTTTTTTAGAAAAATGTGCGGATTCCGACTTTTCTATAGCTGAAATTGAAAAGAAACCCGGAAAGAAATCACCCGCAGCACCTTTTACAACCTCCACTTTGCAGCAGGACGCATCGCGTAAGCTTAGTTTTTCGGTGAGTAAAACCATGCTGATTGCCCAGCAGCTTTATGAATCCGGCTTAATTACCTATATGCGTACCGACTCGACGAACCTCTCCAAGTTGGCCATCGGGATGGCTAAAAAGGAGATTGTGAAAGTTTTTGGGGAGAAATACTCGAAAACCAGGCAATATGCTACCAAATCGAAAGGGGCGCAGGAAGCACACGAAGCCATCAGGCCGACCTATCTGAACAACCATTCCGCCGGAAGCAATAATGATCAGAAACGTTTATATGACCTGATTTGGAAACGGACCATTGCATCGCAAATGAGTGATGCGGCCCTGGAGCGTACTAACGTTAAAATCGATGTGTCGAAAGCTAAGGAGCAATTTATAGCCAAAGGTGAGATTATCAAATTTGATGGTTTTTTGAAAGTCTATCTCGAATCAAAAGACGAGGATGAAAATTCGGAAGAACAAAAGGGAGTGCTTCCTCCGATTAAAAAGGGGCAGCCACTAACGATGTCAGAAGTGGAAGCTGTTCAGCGCTTCAGCTCACCACCACCACGATATACTGAAGCCAGTTTGGTTAAAAAGCTTGAAGAGTTGGGGATTGGCCGCCCATCAACTTATGCACCAACAATCTCTACAATTCAAAAACGTCAGTATGTTGAAAGAGGGATGCACGAAGGTGTGGAAAGGCAATACCAGACCATTCGCCTGAAAGATGGTCAGATAAAGGCACAAAAGAAAAAAGAAAAGACAGGCTCGGCCAAAGGAAAGCTTGTGCCCACCGATATTGGCAGTTTGGTGACGCAATTCCTGATGGAGTATTTCGACAACATCATGGACTACAATTTCACCGCCAAGGTGGAGAAAGAGTTCGACGAGATTGCCAATGGCCTGAAGGAGTGGAACCGGATGATTAAGAGCTTTTATAAGCCTTTCCACGATAAGGTGGAAGACACCATGGAAACTTCCGAACGTGTGAAAGGAGAAAGGCTGCTGGGTACGGATCCGAAATCAGGAAGAAATATTTATGCACGCATCGGGCGCTACGGGCCTATGGTGCAGATAGGAGACAAGGAAGAAGATGAAAAGCCACAATTTGCCAGCCTACGAAAAAATCAAAGCATCGAGACCATCACTCTTGAGGAAGCGTTGGAGCTGTTTAAGTTCCCCAAAACCATCGGAAGCTACGAGGGAGAAGATGTTGTGGTATCGGTAGGTCGCTTTGGCCCATACGTAAAGCACAAAGGCAAATTCGTATCCCTGAAAAAGGAAGATGATATTAATTCTATTACCGAAGAAAGGGCCATCGAACTCATTGAAGAGAAACGTGAAAAGGATCGGAATAAATACATTAAATCTTTTGAAGATGAAGATATTCAGGTCTTAAACGGAAGATGGGGCCCTTATATCTCACACAAAAAGAAGAACTTTAAAATCCCTAAAGATGTTGATGCTAAAGAGCTGACATTGGAAGACTGCAAAAAAATTATCAAAGAATCAGGAACAAAAAAGAAAACCACGCGTAAAAAGAAAAGTAAATAAAAAGCAGTAAGGAATGGATATTTCCATTTATTTTCAGCCGACAGACTTATCGTGGTTTTCATTTAACGAAAACAGGCCAAGGTTAGGCGATGTGATAAAGCACCACACTTCCGGTGAGGGTTTCCCTGATTTGGCAGGGTGTGATCTGGCGATAATTGGTGTTCCGGAAGAGCGGGGCGCGGTGGATAATGCCGGATGCGGGCAGGGAGCGGATGCCATCAGAAAATATCTTTTCCGGCTTTTTCCGGGTGACTATGATGCGGCTATTGCCGACCTGGGTAATATTGCCAGGGGCGACACTATCCATGACACTTACTATGCGCTGACTGCTGCCGTTTCCACTTTGCTCGATAATAAGATTATCCCCGTCATTCTTGGGGGCAGCCAGGACCTGACGTTTGCAAATTACCGTGCTTACGAAAACAACGGGCAGATTATTAACATTGCCGCGATAGATGCAAAATTCGATCTCGGAAACACCCATCAGGAGCTACATGCACAGTCGTACCTGAGTAAAATCATTCTGCATCAGCCAAACTACCTCTTCAACTACACCAACATTGGGTACCAAAGCTATTTTGTTGATCAGGAGGCCATCCAGCTCATGGAAAACCTTTACTTTGATGTTTTTCGCCTGGGGGATGTCCGGGGCGATTTGAAAGCGGTAGAGCCACTGATGCGCAATGCGGATATGCTTACCTTCGACGTGTCTTCGGTAAGGCAGCCCGATGCTCCCGGAAACATGAATGCCTCGCCAAATGGGTTTTATGGCGAGGAGGCCTGTCAACTGGCATGGTATGCCGGGCTTTCCGAGAAGCTTACCTCAGCAGGCTTCTATGAATACAACCCATTGCTGGATGTTAATGGACAAACGGCACACCTGGTTGCCCAGATGATTTGGTATTTTATTGAAGGGGTGTATCATCGCAGGAATGAATTTCCGAAAGAAGCGGACGAGAATTTTTATAAATACCGCGTTCAGCTTGATGATTTCACAGATGACCTGCTGTTTTTTAAGAGCAAAAACAGCGACCGTTGGTGGATGCAGGTAATGAACCCGGAAAACATTCAGTTGAAATATGAGCGCCACTACATTGTGCCCTGCACCTTCGATGACTACAAAAAAGCCACCTCCGATGAGTTACCCGATCGATGGTGGCAGGCCTACAAAAAGTTGATGTAGTGCTTAATCGGCAAGTCCGAAATCCATTTGCTTTTTCTTTAAATCAATTTTCTTGATGATGATACGGATGTTATCGCCGAGGTTATAGGTGTTCCCATACTTTCGTCCAACCACGCGGTAGTTTTCATCATCCAGAATATAAAAATCATCGTCCAGTTCGTTTAAAGGCACCAGTCCTTCGGCTTTAGCTTCATCCAGAACCACAAAAAGGCCCCACTTGCTTACACCCGATATGATTCCATCAAACTCTTCACCTACTTTGTCAAGCATAAACTCCACCTGCTTATACTTAATCGATGCGCGTTCGGCCTCAATGGCCTTGCGCTCCATTTCCGAGGAGTGGACACACATTTCCTCGTAATGCGCAGGGCTTACATCCGGCTTTTTGTCCAGCGCTCTCTCAAGCAGGCGGTGAACCATCAGGTCGGGATATCGGCGGATAGGGGATGTGAAGTGGGTGTAATACTTGAAAGCCAGCCCGTAGTGCCCAATGTTCTGCGTTGAATACTCAGCCTTCGCCATCGTACGCACCGCAATGGTTTCAATCATGTTTTCCTCGCCTTTTCCTTCTATTTGTTTAAAGAGATGATTAAAGGATTTAGCAAGCCCCATCCGCGAATTAATATTCATTTTATATCCCAGGCGGGTAACAAAGCTCGCCATGGTCATGAGCTTATCAGGGTTGGGCTCGTCGTGAATCCGGTACACAAAAGTCCGTGGTTTCTGCTTGCCATGGCGGCGGGCCATTTTTTCGGCTACTTTGCGGTTGGCTAAAAGCATAAACTCTTCCACCAGCTGATTCGATTCTTTTTGCTCTTTGATGTAGGCCGAGAGTGGTTTTCCGTTCTTATCCAATTCAAATTTCACTTCCGTGGATTTAAAATTGATAGCACCGTTATCAAAGCGCCTCATTCTCAGTTTTTGAGCAATGCCGTTTAAAAGAAGCAATTCTTCACTGTGCTCTCCTGATCCCGACTCAATAACTTCCTGCACTTCATCGTAAACAAAGCGACGTGAGCTGCGGATAATCGTTTTGCCAAACCATTGGTCATACACTTTTCCGTCCTCATCCATTTCAAAAACAGCCGAAAAAGTGAGCTTATCTTCATCCGGACGGAGCGAGCAGACCTTGTTCGAGAGCTTTTCCGGGAGCATGGGCACCACGCGGTCTACCAGGTATACCGATGTGGCACGGTTTAGGGCTTCCTGATCCAGTGCCGATTCTGGTTTGATGTAATGCGAAACGTCAGCAATATGAATCCCGATTTCCCAGTTCCCGTTGTCCAATTTTTTTACGGATAAAGCATCGTCAAAGTCTTTGGCATCCTTTGGGTCGATAGTGCAGGTGAAAACCTGGCGAAAATCCCTGCGCGAAGAAATTTCCTTTGCGGGAATTTCCTCTTTAATCTTGCTCGTCTCCTTCATAACGCTATCAGGAAAAGAGAGCGGGAAATCAAATTCGGAGAGAATGGAATTCATTTCCACCTCATTATTTCCGGGGGTGCCCAAAACATCCACAATTTCCCCGAAAGGGTTATTCAGGTGATCGGGCCAATCGGTAATTCGTGCAATAGCTTTTTGACCGTTTCTGACATGGCGCAGCTTTTCTTTCGGGATGTAAATATCCACCGGCATGTTTTTCATGTCTGGAATCAGAAAAGCATAGTTCGCACTCATCTCGATGGTGCCTACAAACTCTGTTTTATTTCTTTTCAAAATCTCAATGATCTGCCCTTCAATTTTATGCCCTTTTCTTTTCGGGAAGAGTTGCACCTTTACTTTATCGCCCTGCAAGGCATGAGCGGTATTGTTGTAAGAGATGAAAACATCATCTTCCAGCTCATCAGTTATCACATAGGCTTTCCCGGTTTGTTTCATGTCTACCTTGCCCTCCACAACAGAATTTTTGAGGCCCGGAGAAATGTAGTCGGGGTTAAGCTTGTATTTTCCGCGTGATATAGGTAACAAAGCACCGCTGTCCACGAGGTTGTTCAGCATTTGCTTAATGAGGTTGCGTGTGGGTTTATCGCTGATGCCCAGCTCATGGGAAACTTGCCTGAAATTGTAGGTTTGGTAAGGGTTGTATGTAAAAACAGATAACACCGTGTCGATGAATCGGTTGGCATTGATGGGGCTCTTTTTTTGTTTTTTCTTTGAACTCATAATAACTTTTATTTAGATCGGCTAACAAATTTCGCCTTTTAATTGCTTGAATGGGAACTAATTTTGCATTTTTTCGTAATTTTGTTTATATTTTAAAAACCAAAAAGAACAAATAGAATGGCGGAGTTAGAAGACAAAGGTAATCAAACACCACAGAATAATCAGCAAGCAAAAAAGAAAAAGAATAATCAGTTAATCTGGATTATCCTTTTTATCGTTGCGCTGATAGGCGCAGGTATCATTGGCTACATGTATATGAATACCAGCAAAGAGGTTAAGCAGTTGAGAGAAGACAAGCAACAGCAAAAAGCCTTCTTTGAAAGGGAACTCGACTCCCTGATGACTGAACATAACGAAGTAAAAACAGAGTACAGTACCCTGGCAGATTCGCTGGCTGTGAAAGACAGTGTGATAAAGGCCAATGCCAAGGAGATTAAAAAGCTGCTTCAAACACAATGGGAATATTACAAGGTGCAAAAGAAACTCAGCAGACTGAGGGAGGTCGCCCAGGGTTATCTTGTACAAATTGATTCCCTGTATCGTGTCAACAAGCAATTGCAGGTAGAAAACCAGCAGATCAAATCGAAATACCGGAAACAGAAGCAAATAACCATGCGCATTTCCGAAGAAAAAAGTAAATTAAATAGTATGGTGGAAAAAGCGTCTGTTTTGCGGGTCTTTGACATCGAGGCCGTGGGGATTCACAACACCTGGTTTAATAATGAAAAGGAAACAGATAAAGCACACCGCACTGATAAAGTGAAGATTTGTTTTACTGTAGAAGAAAATGAGTTGGCAGAAAAAGGCGAAAAGGCCCTCTTTTTCCGTATTGCCGATCCTTCAGGAAAAATTCTGACACCGGCAAAATCAGAATCTTATTCCTTTGAGCTCGGTGAAGAAACACTTCAATACACCATTAAGGAAATCATAAATTACCAGGGTAAGAGTTTCAGAAAATGTATTTACTGGATGAATCCCAATGAGGAATACGAACTTGTTGAGGGTCAGTATACCATAGACATTTATTCGCGCGAAGGAAAGTTGTCGCAGACTTACATCCAATTGCGATAATAAATTGAAGGTTGAATTGAGTAAAAGAGTCCTGGAAGTTTTTCAGGGCTCTTCTTTTTTAAGCCATTGCATAAAGGCTAAATCAGAAGGATCGGTAATCTTGATGTTGTCCTTATTGCCTTCCACAAGAGTTACCTGGTAACCCGAAGCTTCATACACGGAAGCATCATCCGTAAAGGAAGGTGTGTAATGCATGTTGTAGGCTTCCCTGATTTTTTCGAGCTGGAAGGTTTGGGGCGTTTGAACAAGGACAAAGTCTTGGCGGCTGACGGGCCGGCTTCCTTCATGGTTTTGCTTCCTTAACGATTCTCTTACCGGAACAACAGGGATAGCTGAACCCTTTTTCTCGGCCGTTTGATAACATTTTTCAATAACTTCGTTCGACACTCCCGGACGGACTCCGTCGTGAATAGCTACCACGCCTTTTGAGCCCTCAAGCATCTCCAGTCCGTTTTTGACGGAAAAAAAACGCTCCTTCCCTCCAATAATGATGGTGTGTGGAACCTCAAACCTAAACTCGCGGCAGAGTTTTCTCCACTCTTCCTGCTGGTCAGATGGAAGAACCACTACGATTTTTCCTGAATCTGCCGTGTGGTGTTGAAAAAGATCGATCGTATGCATCAGTACAGGCTTGCCTGCTAACAACATAAACTGCTTAGGAACCGGCGACTTCATTCGCTTGCCTTTGCCTCCGGCAACGATGATGGCATGTTTTATCATGGGCATAAAAAAACGTCATTCAAAAACCGCTAAGGTAAAGGAATGACGTTCTTTAATCAAATGTTTTATTCTTAAATGATCAGCATCGCATCGCCATAAGTAAAAAAGCGGTACTTCTCTTTCACGGCTTCTTCGTATGCTTCCATCACAAAGTCGTACCCTCCGAAGGCAGCTACCATCATCAGCATCGACGATTGCGGAAGATGAAGGTTGGTAATCATCGAGTCGGCCACGCTGAATTCGTAAGGTGGAAAGATAAACTTGTTCGTCCAGCCTTTGTATGGCTTTAGCAAGCCTGAAATAGAAACGGAAGATTCTATGGCTTTCATCGATGTAGTACCGATAGCGCAAACCTTTCTTTTGTTTCTTTTGGCGGCATTGACGTGGTCGGCTGTTTTGGTGTCGATAAACATCTCCTCTGAGTCCATCTTGTGCTTGGTAAGGTCTTCCACGTCTATGCCGCGGAAGTTTCCCAAACCTGCATGCAAGGTGATTTCGGCAAAGCTGACGCCCTCAAGCTCCAAACGTTTCATCAGCTCGCGACTGAAGTGCAGCCCGGCACTGGGTGCAGCTACAGCGCCTTCGTGCTTGGCGAAAATGGTTTGATATCGCTCCTTGTCTTCCGGAAGAATGCCACGAATGCGCTGCAGTTCCGAAGGCACAGGTGTTTTGCCTAAGCGCTGTATGGTTTTCTTAAAATCCTCGTAAGGGCCATCGAACAGGAAGCGGAGCGTCCGTCCACGCGAAGTGGTGTTGTCAATAACTTCAGCCACCAGCGAATCATCTTCTCCGAAATAGAGCTTGTTGCCAATACGGATTTTTCTGGCCGGGTCTACTAAAACATCCCACAACCTCGATTCGGGGTTGAGTTCCCGAAGGAGAAAAACAGTAATTTTCGCTCCGGTTTTTTCTTTTTCTCCGGTCAGTAGGGCCGGAAATACTTTTGTGTTGTTTAGAACAAAAACGTCCCCTTCTCCGAAATAATCAACAACATCACGAAACATTTTGTGCTCTATGGTCCTTTCTTTTCTGTTAAGAACCATCATGCGCGATTCGTCTCTGTTTTTTTGCGGATTGCCAGCTATAAGCTCCTTGGGTAAGTCATATTTGAATTGTGAAAGCTTCATAAAATCAAGTCATTAAACGGTTTATACCCCTTCTCAAAAATGGACTGCAAAGGTAATGCATTGAGTCCAAACAGTCAAGACCTTTTTTAACAAAGTGAGGTCGCGACCGAAGGCTGAGTTTCAACGTCTGAAAACGAAATAATATTGTAATTGTTGAAAACTTTCAGAGTAAACTGTAAATTTCGTGAAGATTATTAATGATATGACTCGGTTGCTCCTCAGCACTTTCCGGCACTTCTTTGCGGAATTTTCCCCGCCGGAGCCAAATGCTTTCCATGCCGAGTTTGTTGGCAATTGTTATTTCACTTTTTATCCGATCGCCTACCACTACGCAACGGTTTGCGCTAACA
>JAASSU010000119.1 GCA_021767705.1 Bacteroidota bacterium
GCTGGCATAAAGACCACCACATTCCACACAACAAGACCCTCGAAAAAAACGACCGCTTTGTTGTCCTGTTTGCTTTACCAGGCCTGGCCTTGCTGGCTGCAGGAATCATATTGAAATCGGGATTTATTTTAGCCGGCGGCATTGGCATTTCGCTCTACGGGGTAGCTTACTTCCTTTTTCATGATGTATATGTGCATCAAAGAGTGAAAATTCCCGTGAAGGACAATAAATATCTCAGGGCTACCAAAGCGGCCCACGAAGACCATCACCAGCCTCACTCAAATCAGAATTTCGGGTTTTTATTGGCTCCGGTACGTTATTACAAAATCGAGTTTTCTAAAAAATAAAAATTCAGCCTGTGTCAACATATCTTCTCATCAACCTGCTTTCAATCAGTCTGCCCTTCATCCTCAGCTTTGAGCCCCGCTTTTCGTTTTACAAAAAGTTCCCGGCGGTTTTCAGCGCGATTATCCCGGTATTGGCTTTTTTCATCATCTGGGATGTTTTCTTTACCAGGATGGGGGTCTGGGGTTTTAATCCGATGCACTTATCGGGAATTTACTTTTTTGTCCTCCCGCTGGAAGAGTGGTTGTTTTTTGTAACCATCCCTTTTGCCAGCCTTTTCACCTATGAGGTGGTCAATTATCACTTCCCGCAGGATTATCTCAAAAAGGCGGGCAAGCCCATGGCTTTGATTCTGGCGGCGATACTGATAATTGCAGGCCTCTTTTCGCTGGAAAAATGGTACACCTCTGTGACCTTTTTACTATCCGGAGCATGGTTGCTTATGAACGTTTTTGCTTTCAAGGTCAAGTACCTGGGACAGTTTTTTATTGCTTACGGATTGATTCTCATCCCCTTCTTTTTGGTCAACGGAGTGCTTACCGGATCGATGATTCCGGAGGAGGTGGTTTACTATAATGACCTGGAAAACCTGGGCATACGGCTCTTTACTATCCCCATCGAGGACTCCATCTACGGCATGCTTCTTATCCTGATGAATGTCAACATTTTTGAATGGTTTTTAAGCAAGAGCGGGAAGCCATTTCCGCGCTATTCCTGAGCATTGCTTTCGGATGCAGAAAAATACCCACGAAAATCTTCGCTGCTTGGGTTTTGAAATACGGTAAGTCCAAATTCCGGAATCACGGTAAGGATATGGTCGAAAATCTCCGCCTGCACCTTTTCATATTCCACCCATGCTTGTTTAGCTGAAAAACAGTAAACCTCCATCGGAAGGCCTTTTTCGGTAGGGGCAAGCTGGCGCACCTGGATGAGCATGTCCTGATTCACATCAGGATGGTTCTTGAGGTATTCGAGTAAATATCTTCTGAAAACGCCCACGTTGGTCTGGCGCCTTAGGTTCACAATCTCAGAAGTGTCAATATTATTTTGCTGATTATACTGCTCAATCTCCTGCTCTTTCTGTTCAATATAATCTTTGAGAATACGGATTCTCTTAAATTTTCCGATCATCTCCTCAGAACAAAATTTTATGCTCTTCATGTTAAGGTTTACCGAGCGCATAATCCTTCTCCCCCCGCTTTCCTGCATTCCGCGCCAGTTGACAAAGGAGTCGGATACCAACGAATACGTTGGGATGTTTGTGATGGTCATATCCCAGTTTTGTACTTTCACCGAAGTCAGGTTCATGTCAATGACCACCCCATCAGCTTTGTGCTTTTCAACAGCAATCCAGTCATCGGGCCTGACCATGTCGTTTGCCGAAAGCTGGATGCTTCCGACAAAACCAAGAATGGGGTCCCTGAAAACAAACAGTAAAATGGCGGTGACGGCCCCCAAGCCCGTCAAGATACCTATGGCCGACTTGCCAATCAGGATAGAAATAATAAAGATGCTTCCGAGGAAATATATAATTACTTTCAGGATTTGGACGTACCCTTTAATGGGCTTGGTTTTCGCAATCTCGAAGCCTTGGTAGATATCATTAAAAGCATTCAAAAAGGCATCCAGCGTTAGCAAAATAGTAAGGATGATGTAAATATTAACAAGTGCTTGCGTAAAGCCTATCCACCACTCATAGCCTTCAAAAATATCAGGAATAAAAGCCAGAATAATGGCGGCAGGAATCAGGTTGGCCAGTCTGCGGAAGAAATGACGCTTAACAAGTATATCATCCCACTCTGTTTTTGTTTTAGCTGATACGCGACGTAATATTGTAGTAAGAATATACTTGGCAACCTGGTAAGCAAAAAAAGACACTAAAACAGCCAACAGGAAGTAGATAATGATTACCAAAAGCTGATTGTTTCCTGTTTGGATTCCAAGATTATCAACCCACTTTTCAATTGTGTTGTGAATAAAAGCTTTGTCCATGATTTTATGTTAAGGATTCAGGTATCAAAAATACACAATCTGAAGCATATAAAATAAAAGCCACTGACAAATTCGTTGCGCAACGAATTTATCAATGGCCTGTGCTTTATGTGGGTGAGCCAATGTCTAGTAGCGGTAGACTACATACCTGTATCCGCCAACACCACTCAAAATAATACCTATGAAGAAAACCACTATCATCACCACGATAAGCGCCATAGTGATAATCATTACCGGGATAAACATCAATGCTGCCAGTAAAGTCTGGATAATAATCCGCAATAGTCCGTGAATTGGGTTTGTAGAAAATAAGCTTTCCAACACCATAATCAGGAATGTGACTGCGGTAAACATCATTACAAACCAGGCAGCCCAGGTTCCGAAGCCATATCCGTAGGGCCAAAGCGTGAAGTTTTCTCCGAAATAGTATTCCACAGGATCCTGCCAGAAAACAATGATCAGTGCCATCAGCACGGCAGCAATTGCTGAAACAATCGGGAAATACGCCATCCCCACATAGTCGCTGCCAGTCATCCGACCAAGTCCGGCATCCAATGAACTGAAAAACACAACCCCTAATATTCCGAGTAGTAGCGCACCACCCATAATAGCCCAAAACTGCCAGCTTCCCCAATTCATTTTCTCATCGAGGTAAGCCTCAATTTCAGTCATTTTATCATCTTCGACCGAACGATGATCGAGGTACTTTAGCTGGATATAGCCTGTTTTCCCGTTATGGTCAACTTTAAGCCATTCATTCCATTTACCGCCCTTGGTGGGAACTTCTTCTGAGAAACGGAGCGTATCGCTCTTATCCACATTACCAATGTTTCCGGAATTTCTTGTGGGCGCACTTCTCACTATCAAATTATCCTGCTCGGGCAAATAGTAATATTCTTTCTCCTCCTCTTTTTCATGAAGTCTTTTCGGATCCTTCAAAGCCATCAGGCTGTCAATCTCTTCGGGTTCCAGAAGCCTGTCATAAATCCTGACTTCATCTATAATTGCTTCAAAATCTTCGTTGTCGTAGGCATTTGATCCAATCATAGTCATGGCCGAGCCCATATCCATCGAGGTGCGTCCTAAGGTCTTGTGGCCGTTTACGTATATACTCGCATAGCCGCTTTTTTCATCATAGTTGGCGGCTAAAAAGACCCACTCTTTTCTCTCCACCGGCACCTCGCCAATATGACCACCTTTGCCATCAGAAATAGCCCAGATGTATTTCTTTCCCTCTTTCACCGCATAAATTTTACGATCGCCGCCCCTGTCATCATTGGAAATGACGGTGATATCATCCCACTTATTAAAGGGATAAACCCAGGCGCACATCGCCATCTGAGGCATTGCTCCGGCGTTGATATCCACAGGAATTGTAATGTGGTCTTTGTCATTGCTAAAGCGGTAGCTTCCGTTTTTAGTGCCATTCACATCCCGCTCGCGGTTGGCTTTATGGTTATCGCCATCATGGCCATTGCCTGTAGCGTCTTCTGTGCCGTTATCAAAAGGATAAAACGCTACTAAACCTTTATCAAGGTCGACTTGTGCTTTGGCAGGGAATGCCACTAATGCAGCAAGAATAATAGTTATGCCAGCAAAATAGTGTTTGATTTTTAATTTCATAATCATTTTTTTTATTGATTCATTCGAAAACAGCACGTGCCCAGTCTGAAAAGGAACGTGCTGCTTCCATGTATTACTTATTCAATCCAACCCAACCTTTAATAGTTGACATTGCCTTTTCGAAGTACTCATCAACCTTTTCATACTGATAGTTGCGCAGGTAGTTGATGATTGCAAGCAGAGGCAACAGAATCATCGCCAGCCAAATAACAAAGGCTACAATCAGGATAATACCAAAAATCTTAATAATGAGCCCGGGAGAAATCTCATCATAGCTTCCCACCACCGAACCAAAGCTATCGACCACTATCGTGCGGTCGAAAGAAGGCATGGCAATAAAAATACCTAAGAGGAAGAAAACAATCTTCTTGAATACATTGGCTGATTTAGATGTGAAAGCCATTTGACGCTGCCGCTTGTTAATGAGGAAAACGGGTGGCCTGCTGGCAAAGTAATAAAATACAATCATCAGTGTCCAGAATAACCCTCTACGGATATTTCCCCAGTTCCTGGCCCTGTCACGTTTTTTTATTTCTTTGATGTAATCCTCAGTATCCATCTTCGAAAGCTCGTCCAAACGTTCCTGCCGTTCTTCAATATACTCCGCGTTCTTTTCTTTCACGGTGTCGTGGGCCACTTTCATTCGGTCCAGGTAATCCCCTACCCATTCAATTTCACTGTTCATCATTTGCTCAGCACGTGCAGGTAAAATATCACCTGCGGTGCCCAGGTTACTGATTCCCGCATAGAGAAAGTAGAGGGCGACTACACCCACAAGAGCCATCAGCCACCAATAGCCCACAAACCGCCGCTCATAGGCTTCCTCGCAGATTTCTTCAAACTGCCCAATTGTGTCGATCAGCTCAGGATCTTTAGGATTGGCATTCCGGGCCTGTTGCATCAGTTCTTTCACTTCTTCCACTTCCCTTTTAGAGCCTGGCTGCCGCCCTCTGCCATCCATCGCCTCAACACTAAAAGTATTAAAAGCGCGGTCAAGAATTTCTGCAGCCACATAGTCGGGCGAATCAGGATCGTCAAAGAAAGCCATTTGCTTCTTCAGCCAGCTTCGCTGCTCCAGAATTTCATCCTTAAAGTCAGGATTTACATCATCGAGCGAATCGGCTTCAACAATTAGCTTATAAGCATCTTCAGCCTCCTGCTTATTGGCAGGCAAAGCACCACCGTCTTCAGCTTTGGCCGTCATCATCAATAAAGCCTTATTATAGAGCAAAAAGGCCTTATTATTGTGAAATTGTGATAACTGTTCCTTTTTAAGGGCACTGGGCTCAATACTGTCTAAAACCTTATCGGCCTCTTCAATCCTGTTTAAATTTACAAGGTTGTTTAACTTGGTGATTTTCATGTCCACATCATCTGGGGATAATTCCAGGACGATGTCACAGTTCTCTAAAGATTCTTCAAATTTTTGATCGGCATTAAGCTGATCGGCTTTTTTCTTAAGTTTTTTAATGTTTGCCATGGTTTGTTATTTTAAGTGTGTTCAAGTCTGACAGAATAAAACAAACCAACTTCACAACATGTCAATATTCAGGAAGTATTTCTGAATGTGGCACTACCAAACGCTTCTTGTTTGTATATGATTACATATTCATGTTTTATACAATACGATTGCAAGGTTTCGTTCTTTACGAAGTAAAAATACAAAAAAAAGTTATTCAAATGTTAATTAACACAATTGTGCTAATTTCCTGGCAATCCCGGAAATACATATTGTCTACTGAAGAATTCGATTAGGGATGATATACTACCTATAAAGCCTTTTATTAAAATAATTTGACAATGGAGTCTATAAAGATGTATGCAGCGTCAACTGTCATGATAGTGGCACAACCCAGTCCAAACTTAAACCCTTGCCTTGAGTTCAGCCGCACGATATAAACGATGATGGGGATAATCATGCCATAGCGAAGGTAAACTTCGAAAGACCATTCCATAAACAAGGCTACCTCGGCAAGAAAGACAAATAAAGAAATAATGGCTAAAGCAGCACGGTTGTTTGCCGGAATTCCCTGTCCGAATACCGACATCAGAAAAGCAAGAAAGACAAACCCAAAATAAAAACTGGTTTCAATGGTATCGACACCTAATATCCACAAAGCAATACCTGCAAGCATACCTGATGATATGATTGTGCAAGGCACCTGCATTTTTCTGAGCGAAATTGCCAGGCCCACCACAGCAGCAATCAGCATTATTATTTCTTTAACCATCATAGCATTATAGCTTTAGTTAGATTAAACAATCAGGTAATTATACGATAGTTGCGAAGTTTTGTTCAGGCATCGACGAGAATTACCATTCTATTGCTACTGCCCGGATTGGAGAGCCATCGGCCTCCTTTATTTTCAGAGGAAGTGATGAAAAATAAAACCCTGATTGCGGCAGCGCAGATAAATTGGTCAGATTCTCAACCAGAATCATTCCTGCTCCCAGCAGGGCGTGATGCACCGTCATTTCGGAACTGTCAATCGTGTCCACAGAAATGGCATCCACTCCAACTCCTTTTAAATTAAAATTCGTCAGGTAATTGGCGGCCTCCACCGACAAAACCGGAAAACCAACAGTGTAGTCATCTGTTTTCCACTTTTTATCCCATCCGGTGTGGATAAGCAGAAAGTCAGATGCTCTTATCTCCTTCTCTTTGGATTTGATGGCTTCGAGGCTTATTTCTTTTTCAGTTCCTTCTGAAAAATCAACAACACAGCCTTTTCCAAAAAAAGCTTCTAAAGGCATGTCATCCGCAGTTAATCCATTTTTCAGGATATGAAAGGGAGCATCCATGTGTGTTCCGTTATGGCTGTAAATGGAAATATGCTTTTGTGAATAGCCATCTGTTTCTTTCTCAGCAGCAACCGTTATTTTTGGATGCTCTGTTGCACTGAATACTGATATATCATCCGTGATGGTGTGTGTCAGATCTGTAATCTTCATATGCTTATTAATATTTTTCCTGATTAAAGTTAATTACGCAATCAACTTTGCTAAATAACAAAATATCCTGGCATTTATGTTTAATTTTATACATCTTCTTATTAAACAAAAATGATGTTCTACAGTTAGAAGCTTGTAAAAACAATAAAATCGTGAAGAAAGAAAAATATATTGAACTAAAGCACGTGACAAAAAAATACAAAGACATCACTGCTGTGGATGATTTGAGTCTGACAGTTTATGAAGGTGATATTTTTGGTTTTCTGGGCCCTAACGGAGCCGGCAAAAGTACGAGCATCCGAATGATGCTGTCGCTGGTCAACCCCACTTCAGGCTTTATCAACATGTTTGGCTACGATATCAGAACCCACCGCCATGAAGTACTTCAAAATATAGGTGCCTTAATCGAGCGGCCTGATTTTTATGATTACCTCCCGGCAAGGAAAAACCTGCAAATTCTGGGTAAGCTGTCAGATGTTAAAAACCTGGACGACCGCATAGAAGAGGTTTTAGAGCTTACCGGGCTTTCTGACAGAGCCGAAAGCAAGGTAAAAACGTACTCGCAGGGCATGAAACAACGCTTAGGGATTGCCCAATCGCTTTTGCACAACCCTAAGATGGTTATTTTGGATGAGCCTGCCAACGGGCTCGACCCGCAAGGGCAGAAAGAAATGCGTGAGCTTATCCGCACCATCAACCGCGATAAAGGGATCACCATCCTGCTCTCCAGCCACATTCTCAGTGAAATTGAGGAGGTGGCTAACCGGATGGTCATCATTAGCAAGGGAAAAAGCGTGGTGGAAGGCGATGTTACGCAGCTACTCAATGAAAGCGAATTGCGGGTAACGATGGAAGTCAGCAACCCACAGTCGGCCTACGATTTGCTTGAAGAAAGCAGTTGGAAAGAAAAGCTCTATCATCTGAATGAAAACAGCATCACACTCGAACTGGAAAAAGCAGAAATTCCGGCAGTAAACCGCTTGTTATCCGAATCCGGAATCGAAATTTTTGCCGTTAAACCCATACGCTCACTCGAAAACTATTTCTTAAAAATTACGCAGAATGGTTAAGCTCATCCAGATAGAACTCTTTAAAATCTTTAGCAAGCCCAGGACCTACATTGGTTTCGGAGCTGTGCTTTTAATTGTATCCGCCCTGGAAGTTGGATTGTATTTCGAAGGGCAGCAAATCCTCGATTTTGCCATACAACACCTCCAGGAAAGCTTTATCCTTGAAGGGAATCTAATCAACGGCTACCTGATTACGCACATCATCCTGAACAGCCTGTTTATTCATATTCCCTTCCTGATAGCACTGGTCACGGGCGATTTATTGGCCGGCGAGGCAAATTCAGGGACGTTCAGGCTCTTGCTAACGCGCCCGGTAAGCCGCACCAAGCTGCTTAGCGCAAAATTTATTGCCGGATGGATTTATATGTTGATGCTGATAGTGTTTATGTTTGCCCTTAGCATCGGACTCGGCTTCCTTATTTTTGGATCGGGCGATTTAATCGTGTTGAAAGGAACGATAAATATCTTTAGCGCTGATGATGTGATGTGGCGGTTCTTTAGTGCTTATGCCTTTGGCATCCTCACTATGACGGCCGTAGCGGCACTTTCGTTTATGCTGTCGGCCTTTGCGTCCAACAGTGTTGGCCCAATAATCGGCACGGTATCCATTATTATCGGAATCACCATCATCAGTACGGTAGGCTTTTCTTTGATGAAACCAATCAACCCCTACCTTTTCACCTACTACCTCACGGGATGGCAAATGTTTTTCGAAGAGACGATAAACACCTCAAAACTTTCCTTAGCCATTGCGGTTGAAGTGATATACATCGTGGCTTTTTTGGGGATTACTTTCTTCTATTTCAGGAAAAAAGATATTTTAAGTTAAAAATGGAATTGTTGAATTAGTGAACAAGACAAATGAAACCAAATATATTTCGCACACTATTAGTTATTGCTTTTGGGCTTTTCACCCTTTCGGGGATAGCCTCAGAAAACCCGGATTCGATATTAAATGCCTTCAGGGAAAAAGCTCTCAAGGTACACGATTACAAAGCCAAAATTTCCATTAAGGTGGATGTGGATTTTATCAATATCAAAGAGCGCAAGGGCGTGGTCTTTTTTGAGCAGCCCGACCAGTTTAAGTTCAGTGCCGGAGGATTCGCCCTTCTTCCCCGCAAGGGCATGGAAATGGAATACCTGAAACTGCTGCAAAGCGATTACACCGCCATTGCCGCCGGAAAAAAAGAAATCCGCGGCAAAAAAACACAGGTAATCAAAGTTATTCCCAATTCGGACAGCACCGATATCGTTTTGGCTCGAATGTACATTACACCGGACACCAAGATGCTCTATCGTGTCATCTCGTTTACCAAATCATCCGGAAATAACACCGTGGATTTTTATTAC
>JAASSU010000120.1 GCA_021767705.1 Bacteroidota bacterium
CGTCGCCTTTCCCTCTTAAGCCCCCTGCACTCCGTGTTGGGGGCTTTTTTTTGCCCACATTTCGCGGATGGTGGACGGTTACGCGGAAAATCTCTGTCCTCTAACCTGCTCTCTGGCGCTCTTTCTGCCTAATCAACTATTTTACTATTGAACTAATCAACCGATTAACATACTATTTAACCCTTCAACTTTATATCCACCTCCCGCCTGCCTCTCTTAGTCCCTTCCCCACAGTCATGGTTTATATCCAGAATGAACCCAAGCTTGATATGTCAGCAATAGTTACCAAAAAAAACTAAGCTAAATAACTGTATTGTATTTAGTTTCTGCTGAAACCTTTTCTTAACACTAAAATTATTTTGATTCTAATTTTCAATGTATTATCTTTGCATATCAATTTTAAAAGCGATATAAAGAACATGTTTATTTCAGCACGAAAGATACATTTTTTAACTATTTTATTTACTAATAAGCAATCGTAACCTTTGCTTAATTGTTTTTATAAAAAACGCAGAATTCCATGAAGTTTAACGACAATAAAAAACTGATACTCATTAAGTATGGAGGTAACGCCATGCTCAATGATGAGCTAACTGAAAAAATCTTAACAAATATTATTGCTCTAAATCAGAGCAACTACCGCGCTGTATTAGTCCATGGAGGAGGCCCGTTTATAAAAGACAACCTGACTATGGCTGGTATTGAATCTGAGTTTATTGGTGGCCACCGGAAGACCACGCCGGAAGCCATGAAATACATCGAAATGTCATTAAAAGGAGAGGTGAACAGTAAGCTGGTAAGAATTATCAATAAGCTGGGCGGCCGGGCTGTTGGTCTCTCTGGCAAGGATGGAAAAACAGCACTGGCAACGAAACGCTACTTTGTAGATGAGGCCGGAAATGAAGCCGATCTCGGACAAGTGGGTGACCTTGTGGATGTTGACACCACTCTTTTAAAGCTATTGCTCGAAAAAGACTATTTACCGGTAGTAACCTCCATAGCATGGAGCAAAGAAGGAGTCGACTACAATGTAAACGCTGATATGTTTGCAGGTTTTCTTGCAGGTAAACTGAATGCAGACAAGTTTTTATTACTCACTGACGTGGATGGACTGATGAAAGATCCGCAACAGCCCGAAACCCTCTTCAGGGAATTAAAATTATCCCAGCTTTCTGATATGGAAGGCTCAGTAATTAAAGGCGGCATGATTCCCAAAACAGAATCCTGTAAGGTAGCTCTTGAATTGGGAGCGAAAAGTGCAATCATCACTAATGGTACAAAACCGGACTTCTTAAAACAAGCTATTGATAACGATAACTTTAACCAAGCAACAAAAATTACTTTATAGATGAATTATCAAGACATTGACAAAAAACATTATTTACAGACGTACAAACGTTTTCCATTAACCATCACCAAAGGTGAAGGATCGTATGTTTGGGATGAGAAAGGGAACAAATATATCGACGCCCTGGCAGGAATAGCAGTAACCAGTCTTGGGCACAATCATCCAAAAGTTGTTGAAGCCATAAAAAACCAGGCTGAGAAGCTTATACATATTTCCAATTTTTTCCTGACTCCTCCCCAGGCTGAGCTGACCAAAAAGCTGGCCGATCTCTCAGGTCTGGACAGGGTTTTCTTTGCTAACAGTGGTGCAGAAGCAAATGAGGGGGCATTAAAAATTGCCAGGAAGTATGCTCACAGCAAAAACAAAGGCGGTGAAATCATCTCATTTGAAGGTTGCTTTCACGGAAGGACTATGGCTACCATCGCCATGGGCAAGAAAGGTCAGCAAGAAGGCTTCGAACCTATTCCGGAGGGCTTCAGGATGCTGCCGTTTAATGACTTGAAAGCGGTAAAAGAATCAGTGAATGATAAAACTGCCGCTATCATTGTGGAACCCATTCAGGGTGAAGGTGGTATCCACCCTGCAAAGAAAGACTTTCTGCAAGGGCTCAGAAAAATCTGCGACAAGCAGGATATCGTCCTTATTTTCGATGAGGTACAGTGTGGCATGGGCCGAACAGGACATTTCTTTGCCAAAGACTATTATGAGGTACAACCTGACATCATCACTTCAGCAAAAGCCTTGGGGAGCGGAGTGCCGGTGAGTGCTATTATCACAAATGAGAAAGTAGCGTCGGCACTGAACTATGGCGACCATGGCACCACCTTCGGAGGAAACCCGTTGGCAACATCCGCAGCTCTTGCCACCATTGAAGCAATGGAAGAAGAAAATCTGTTGAATGAAGCACAAGAGAAAGGTTGCTGGCTGATGACGAAAATTGAGGAAAGAGGATGCAAAGAAATTGGCGTAAAGGAAATGCGCGGCCTTGGCCTGATGATAGGTATTGAGTTCGACATGGAAGCTAAACCGATTGTGGAAAAGATGATGGAGAAGGGCGTTTTGGCAAACGCCACAGCAGGGAACGTACTAAGGATCGTACCTCCTCTTAACATCAGTTATGATGACCTTGAGGTAATCATCAATACTATTTTTGAATCTGCAAAAGAAATTAAAGAACATGCATAAAATTGGAATTATAGGTGCAACCGGATATACAGGCTCTGAGCTGGTGAGACTGTTGCATTCGCACCCGGACATAAAAATAGAACTTATCACCAGCGAAACATACGCCGGACAAAAGTTTTCGGATATCCACACGCAATTTAAGGGGCTGGTTGATTTTGAACTCCATTCAGCAGAGAAAATTGAGAAAACAGATTTGGACTTGGTTTTCCTGGCACTGCCACACGGCGTATCGATGGATTACGTGAAGAAGCTCCGAAAGAGCAACCTCAAAATTGTTGACTTATCAGGAGACTTCAGGCTCGACAATCCTGGGTCGTATGAACAATGGTATCAGAAAGACCACCATTTTCCGGATGGTTTTGAGGAGGCCGTTTTTGGGTTGCCCGAGCTTAATCGCGATAAAATCAGAAATGCCCGTTTGATTGCCAATCCTGGATGTTTCCCAACCGGGGCTATCCTGGCTATAACGCCGTTGCTCAAAGAGGGAATTATCGACCCTAAACATATTTTCGTTGATTCGAAAACCGGAGTTACAGGAGCCGGCATCAAAGCCAAAAGCGTAACGCATTTCCCGAATGTCAATGATAATTTCAAAGCCTATGGCATCAAGAAACACCGTCATACTATCGAAATTCAACAATCGGTCAACCGCTATTCCGGCGCAAAGGCATCGATACAGTTTACACCGCATTTGTTGCCGGTAGACAGAGGCATCCTTACTTCTGTTTATGCGATACCAACACAAAAAATCACGGAAAGTGAATTAAAATCCTTGTATGAGAAATATTATAAAGATGAGCCTTTCGTCAGGTTGAGGGATGAAAGCCCTGAACTTAAAAATGTAAGAGGGACCAACCTTGTAGATTTATTCCCCACTTACGATGAGCGGACAGGCCATATCATGGTTTTTGCAGCTATCGATAACCTGGTAAAAGGAGCTGCAGGACAAGCGATCCAGAACATGAACCTGATGCTTGGGCTGGAAGAACAAAGCAGCCTTGAGCTGATTCCGTTACAACCTTAACGAATGCAGGTGGTTTTAGTAATCAAAAATGAATATCCAAAACAGAAAAAAACATAAAACAACATGAAAACAGGAGTTAACAGTAAAGACATAGTCAACAACATTACCGATGTAAAAGGTATAGAATGTTGGGGGGCTCATACCGGAATCAAGTCGCTGCGACGCGACCTGGCGATTATCTATTCTGAAAAGCCCTGCCATGCTGCGGCCGTTTTCACGCAAAATGATATGGTAGCTGAGCCGGTAAAGTTATCACGCAAGCATATTGAAGACAACATGGCGCAAGCAATAGTTATCAATGCCGGTAACGCCAACGCCGGCACCGGAGAAGAAGGCTACAAAGGTGCTGAAGCGATGGCCGAAGCGCTCGCCAGCTCGCTGGGTATTGATAAGGAAATGGTGCTGGTGGCATCTACAGGAGTTATCGGCGAACCCTTCCCCACTGATGATATCGTTGAAGGTATAAAAGAAACTGTTCCTAAACTCTCCTCATCAACAAAGGCTGGAACATTTGCCGCTAATGCCATTCTTACTACTGATACTTTTGCTAAAGAAGGTCATCTGAGTTTTGACATGGACGGCAACAAAGTGAGCATGGCCGGCATAGCCAAAGGCTCGGGCATGATTCACCCGAATATGGCTACAATGCTCGGGTTTGTGGTTACGGATGTGGCCATCGACAAAAAACTGCTCGACAAAACGGTGAAGCGCTGCGTGGATAAGTCTTTCAACATGATTACAGTGGATGGCGACACCTCTACGAATGATATGGTCGGCGTGATGGCTAATGGAATGGCCGGCAATGATGAGATAAAATCTGAAAAAGACCCGAATTTTGCACTTTTTGAAGCACATCTGCTTGAGCTGATGATGCACCTGGCAAAACTTATTGTTTCGGATGGTGAAGGAGCCTCAAAGTTTATTGAATATCGCGTTACCAAAGCAAAAAGTGAAAAGATCGCCAGGAAGTTAGTTCGGGCTATCTCCGATTCGTTGTTGGTGAAAACAGCAATGTTTGGCCGCGACCCTAACTGGGGAAGAATCGTGATGGCCGCAGGGAATGCAGGCGTAAAGTTCGACTTCACAACCGTGGATCTTTACATTGGTGATGAAGAGCACCTCGTTCAGGTGCTCGAAAAAGGAAGTCCAAAAGAGTTTGATAAAAACCATGTAAAAAAACTGCTTCGTGAATCTCATTTGCAAGTTCATATGGAAATGAACCAGGGAAAAGCTGATGCCGTGGGCTGGGGAACGGATATCACCACAGACTATGTGATGTTTAACTCTGTTTACACCACCTAAAATATCGACCGATCTGACATCCAGGTCGGTTTTTTCTTTATGTGAATTCTGTTGCGTAATTGATACGCCCTCTGTATCTTTACCGGCGAAAAATGAACCTATTAAAACCAAAACAACAAAAATGAAGAAACTATTGCTTGTATTTGCTGCAGCCATCATATTTGCAGGATGCAGTGGAGAACAGAAAAAAGAAACCACACAAGAAAACAACACAACGCAGGAAGCTAAAACACCTAAAATCGAGTTAGCAAATTTCAACAGTGAGGCTGGCAAACACGTAGATCAGAAAGTTGCGGTTAGTGGCATTGTTGATCACGTCTGTAAGCATGGTGGCAAAAAACTATTGCTTGTAAATGATGAGGCTGACCTCCATGTAACCTCAGATGAAAGATTCAATGAGGAATTGATGGGTAGCGAAATAGTGGTTGAAGGCATTGTTCGCGAGCTGCGCATTGACGAAGCCTACTGCCTGAAAATGGAAGAGGACAACATCAAGAGCCATAAGACAGGTGAAACTGACGAATCGCTTTATGAGCGTAAACAGCGCCAGATCGAGCATTATCGCGACTCAATGCAGAAAGCCAATGTGGATCACCTTTCATTTTACTCGCTCGAATACGTTGCTCACAACGTTGTAAAATAGATTGTGTTGAAGATGAAACAAGTTAGAAAATGGAGCCGCATATTGCACCGCGATATCGGCTTCTTTTTTATTGGAATGAGTCTGATTTACGGCCTGTCCGGAATTGCACTCAACCACCTTAGCGACTGGAATCCGAATTATTCTGTAGAAATTCAGGAATTCAATACCAGTATCGATCTCTCTAAAACTCCTGCTATTGAAGAGAATATTGTAAAGCTCCTCGATGAAATCAATTACAAGGGAGAGTATAAAAAACACTATTACCCGGATGGGGGAACCATCAAAATTTTCCTCGACGGAGGCTCTTCTATCCTTGTAAATATTAACCGCGGATACGGAAAAGCCGAATATCTTAAAAAGCGCCCGGTATTCTACAGCGTAAACTACCTTCACTACAACCCCAACGATTGGTGGATGTGGTTTTCTGATATTTTCGCAGGTGCTTTAATTTTATTCGCGCTTACATCCTTATTTATGGTCAGGGGTAAAAAAGGAATCACCGGAAGAGGAGGGGTTTATGCGGCCCTCGGAATTATAATACCCATTCTGTTTTTAATACTGCAATGATATCCTCTTCGTAAAAAACCACCCGAATTTCCTGAAATGAATGCTTCAGGAAATTCGGGTTTTTTGTTCTTTCTGAACACTAATTTTGCTCTATAATATTGTAGAGCTCTGACAAATCAGGTGTAAGAATAATTTCTGTGCGGCGGTTTTTGCTGCGCCCCTCCGAGGATTTGTTTGAAGCCACCGGAACATATTTGCTCCTTCCGGCAGCGGTAAGGCGCGAGGGCTCCACACTGCTGTTGTTGATAATAATCCTTACGATGGAAGTGGCACGTTTCACGCTCAAATCCCAGTTATCCTTTACTTGTCCGGAACCATTGTAAGGCACATTGTCAGTATGGCCTTCCACCATCACACGGATATCCGGGTTGCTCTCGAGCACGGTGGCAATCTTCTTAATTGCCTCGCTACCACGGGTTTCAACGTTCCAGCTCCCCGACTTGAAAAGCAGTTTTTCCTGAAGACTCAGATATACCTTACCGTTCTTTTGTTCAACTGTCAGCCCTTCACCCCTGAAATTGAAAAGCGCTTCAGCCACAGTAGACCGCAGGGCGTTCACCAGCGAATCCTGGCGCTGCAACACGCTTTCAAGCTCCAGCAAACGCTGTTGTTTGCTCTGTAATTCCATTTGCAACTCCGCCAGGTTTTGCTCCTTTGCCGCCAAAGACTTCTCCATTTCATTCAACTTATCTTCCCTGTCAATCAGGTTATCTTTTAACACATTCAATTCTTGCAGTAAAGACCTCATCTCAGCGGTTTTTCCGCTCTTGAGGGCTTCATTTTCCTTTTCCAGGATCGACTGGCGTTCTTGCATGGCAAGGTATTCAGTTTTGACACTTCGCATCTCCTTCCCCAAAGAAGCTGTGTCCTTCTGCAACTTTTCCAACTCCTTTCTTAGCTTTTCCAGCATGAATTCCTGTTCGTTGTTTTGGTTTTGAAGCGCAAGGTTTTCCTGCTTCAGGTTTTCAATCTTCTGATCAGACTCCTCTTTCAAAGCATTAAACTTTGATGAAGGAACACAGGATGAAAAGATGAATACTGAAATTGAGATAAATAAAACGAATGATGCTATTTTCATGGTTTTGAGTTTTAGGTTTCAAAATTAACAAACTTCCACAATCCTACGTTGCTATTTAAACCTCATTCAAATAGCTGATTACAATTATAAATCACTTTTTTGCCTTATTTTCGCATCTCAATGAAAAAGCGAAATTCACTACTCAAAAGGTTTCTTATCTGGCGTGTAAGGCATATCAGCAACCGCCAGTTCATAAATTTGCTCAGTATCCTTGTGGGATTATCGACCGGGATTGCTGCCGCAATTATTAAGAATGCCGTCCATTTCATCCAAAACCTTCTTGAAGTAGGTCTTGCAGAAGAATATCACAAATACCTCTATTTCGGATTGCCTGCTGTTGGTATTTTTCTGGCGCTCCTTTTTATGAAATACATCATCCGCAACAAAGTGCGGCATGGTATTCCGAATGTGCTTTACAGCGTATCGAAACAAAAGGGGTATATGCGCCCGCACAACACTTTTTCATCGATAGTAACCAGTGCTTTAACCGTAGGCTTCGGAGGCAGTGTGGGGCTGGAGGGCCCTACGGTTTCTACCGGGGCCGCCATTGGCTCAGTTTTGGGTAAAGGCCTGCACCTCGAGTATAAGCAGGTAGTGCTGTTGCTTGGTGCTGCTTCGGTGGGCGCCATGTCGGCCATTTTTAAAGCTCCCATTGCGGCTATCGTTTTTGGACTGGAAGTGATCATGCTTGACCTGACCATGGCCTCGCTCATCCCATTGCTACTGGCATCGGCCACAGCCACCCTGACATCATACCTGCTGATGGGGATGGACGTGTTGTATCCTTTTGAGGTGCAGCATGGTTTTGAGATGGCCGAGGTTCCATTTTATATCGCGCTGGGGATTTTTGGAGGCCTGACTGCTGTTTACTTCACACGTGTGTATATTTTCATCGAAAAGCAGTTCGAAAAAATCAAAAAATCCGGAATCAAGGTGATTACAGGCGGTGTTGCTCTTGGATTCCTGGTGTTTCTTTTTCCGGCGCTCTACGGCGAGGGGTATACCGCAATTAACAGCGGACTATCAGGCGAAACCACTTTTTTGATGGAGAAAAGCATCTTCAATTACTTTGACAATAACTTTTATCTTACGGCCCTGCTGCTGCTTAGCATGGTGCTCACCAAAGTCATTGCCACCTCCGTTACCTTTGGTGCCGGAGGTGTTGGCGGGGTGTTTGCCCCTACCCTTTTCACCGGCGTCAACCTCGGGCTGCTCTTTGCCCTTACCGTCAACTATTTCGATATCAGCGTGATTCCGGAAGAAAATTTTGCCCTTATCGGGATGGGCGCACTCATTGCCGGAGTGCTTCACGCCCCACTCACAGCCATTTTCCTTATCGGGGATATCACCGGTGGCTATGAACTGATTTTTCCGCTGATGATAGCAGCCACTATCTCCTACACCACAGTAAGGCTGTTTACAGAACACTCGGTCTATACCTACCAGCTTGCAAAACGAAAGGAATTGATCACGCATCACAAAGACCGCGCTATTTTGCAGATGATGAATATCCGGAACCTGATTGAGACCAACTTCTCGTCAATAAAGCCCACCGATACCCTCGGCGATTTGGTGGAGGTGGTCTCTCACGCCAAAAGAAATATTTTCCCGGTCATTGATGAAAAACACACTTTTATGGGCATTGTGGTGATGGACGATATCCGCGAGATCATGTTCAGGCCCAGCATGTACGATAAAGTCAAAATTACCGAATTGATGTTTATGCCCGATGTTTGCGTGGATATCAATGACCCGATGGAAACGGTGGCTCACAAATTCAGGATTTCAGGCAATTTTAACCTGCCTGTGCTCGAAAACGGGAAATACAAAGGGTTTGTATCCAGGGCCAATGTCTTCTCCACCTACCGCAGGCTGATCAAAAAGATGTCGGAGGATTGATTACCAAGAAAAGGGGAACCATCTGACAAAACTAAACTTAATAGTTTTAATCATCCACACCCGAACGCACATAAAGCGGAACCTGCACACTCACATGCTTTCCCTGGTCAGTGCTGTATTTGCACTCCATCAGATGTTGCACTTTGCTGTCGGTGGCAACAACATCCATTTCGTGTGTAACACAACTTCCCTCTACCACAATCCCCACCTGAGTACTAAACCCTTTCCGGTTA
>JAASSU010000121.1 GCA_021767705.1 Bacteroidota bacterium
AGGTCTTGAAATGATGTCCCACCAGCGTGGCGGCAATAAAATCCACGGTGTCCCACCACGACTTATTGGTAATCATCCACTCATAAGTGGTAATAAAGCTTTCGTCTGCTTTTTTCTTTTTCCGGTCGAGCAATTCCATGGCACAGTGCTGCAACTCACGCTCCGGCTCTTTCCACCATTCCATGACAATCGTTTTCAGATCATCCGGATATCCATTTTCGTGGATAAACTGGCGAAGGAGATTTTTGCGCTCCGGTGCTTTGATGCCAAAGAAATCAAACTGATTTCGCATGTACTGTTTCATCTGAACAGCGTTTTCAGCATCGCGGTTTTTGTCAAGTAGTTTCCTGAATTGTTCTGTGTAGCTGCTCATCTATTTCCTGATTATTATCTTTTGTGAGCTTTGTTTTCCTTGCCTGCTGGTATGCCGGATAAGATAAGTACCACTTTTTTGCCCTGAGGTATTCCAGGTTTCTTTCCCGGATTTTTCCACCTGCTTTTGCAGGATGAGCTGCCCATCAGCAGAAAAAATTTCGATGAGTCCTGCACTTTCTGTGCTGATGTTTACAAAATCTTTGGCAGGATTTGGATAGACTCTCAGGTCAGTGGACGAAGCAGGATCGTTAATATTGGTATAGCCTTCTTCCCACACAGCCAGCGTGTATTCCCCTTTTTCGAGGTTTTCAATTTCAAGGTAGCCAATCATCGCCGGACCAATTTGGGTGAAGTCGATCTGCTGCCAGTCGCTTTGCTGGTCGGGGCGGTAGAACACCCAGTTTTCAACGCCTACACCCAGGTTGTAGGCATATTCTCCTGCAAAGTGAAATCCACCCCAGGATTCCGAAAATGGCGAGCCATGGTAATAAATATCAAAAACAAGGCTTTCTCCCGGAACAATCTCATCTTCAAACCCGAAAGTGATGAACTCTCCGTCATGAGTAAAATCAATGGGATTTCCATCAAACAAAACAGAATCTACATTAAGACCTTTCAGCTCCAAGGCTGCTTCCGAAAGGATTCCATTGGCCGAAGTCAACTCCACTTCCGTATGTCCGCGTATAGTTTGTGAACCGGTATTGATTTCATCCAGGTGGATGCTGTAATGCACTACATCGATCGAATCCCTGATAGATTGCGCATGCAGTCCTGAAAACATTAGAAAGACAACTGATGTCAGAATAAACTTGATAGTTTTTGTCATGGTCTGGATTTTACACAACGAAGTGTAAAAATAGAAGAATAAGCCATGAATTTAAAGTTTTACCACCTTTTTTATGAGATTTGTTTCTTTAACAGATAGTGTCAGGAAATAGATTCCTGAATGAAAGGCCTGAAAATTTATTTGAAAGTTTTTTTTATTCGGTGTGCCACTGATGAGCAGGCGACCACCTTCATCTTTCAAAGAAAATTCTGAAATGATATCTTCACTTTTCACAAGAAGAAAATTATTGACAGGATTAGGCGCGATGGAGACGTTTGTAACAGGTTTGATTTCTTCAATCGCTGTAATTATCTGTTCACAGTTCTGTCCATCCCAGTCACCAATGTCGAACGGGTTAAGCAGTAGTCCGTTCTGATTATCTTCATAACAGCGCCACTTCATACCATTCGGTCCGTCATAGCTTGGAAACATATAGCGGGTCCTGCCAATGTCTTCGATAATCATGGGGCCAAAATCAATGACAATCGTTTCGAGGCAGGTAACGTATTGCACTTTTTTTGTCACGCCCGAAAAATCAACATAGTTAACGGAATCCACAACCATTTCTAACGGCGATCCATCATAAGTTTCGAAATACTCCAGAGTGATGGTGTCACCCTCATCAGCACTAAAATCGTATAAAAGATGAAAATCACCATCAGCATAAAAAAACACGCTGTCGTTTTCTGAGTACATGTAATGCTACTGTGTGTCGATAGTGTCGTTAATGTAGCGTCTGACTTCAAGCATTTTCATGCATGATGTCCCATCAATTACTGTGTCGGATTCAGACTCAATGGTGGCATAAGAAACAACATCCGGATTAATATCATAATAGGAATAATGCCAGAGAGATCCTTCAGGGGCAAAATTTTGCGACCAGGAAAAGCAGGCCAGAAGGAGAGAAATTGAAGTCAAAGCTATCTTTTTCATTCAAGTAATGTTTTTTTGTTAAATTTGGTGTTAATGTGACCAAAGCTACAAAGTGAACCTTATTAAAGCAAGGATTTTTTGTAAAGTCACAAAGAAATGAGCGGAAAATGGATATTAGAGAGTGTTAAAAATAACCCTACTTTTGAAAAAGGACACAGCGTTCACCAGCGAACAGCTTATGCGCGTTTGCGAACAAGAAAACAAGAGTCGGATATTTTTATACATGCTGCCATACAATTGGTTACGCAAAGTGGCACGATTATTTTACAAAACGGGAAAAATTAATACATCGGAAAGATATGTTTAAACAGTTGACAGTAATTATCTCAATCCTTCTTATGGCATTCGCTGTTAATGCCCAGAACAAGAGAATCTGGAGTTTGGAGGAGTGCATCGAGCATGCCCATAAAAACAATATCAGCGTAAAGCAGCAAGAACTGAACCTGAAAAATATTGAGCTGGATGTGAAGCAGAGCAAGCTTAATATGTTACCAAGCCTGAACGGATATGCGACCCATTACTATTCGTGGGGTAAGTACGTGGATCCTTTCACTAACGAGTTTTCCACGCAGCGTATTATGGGTGAGCAGTTTGGTGCCCAGGCCAGTGTGTCGCTTTATGAGGGTTTACAAAAACAGAATACACTAAAGCGCGATCGCCTTCAGCGCGATGCCGAGAAGTATAATTACGATAAGTTGCTCGACGATATTTCTTTAAACATCGCCAATCAATATGTAACGGTGCTTTACGCGATGGAAAACCTTGAAATTGCACGCAATCAGTATCAGATAACACTTCAGCAGCAGGATCGCACGAAAAAACTTGTGGATGCCGGCACGCTCCCCAAGGGCGATTTATTGAACATCCAGTCGCAGGTTGCGGCCGAAGAGTACAATGTTATCCAGGCTAAAAACGAATTGGAGATCGCTTACCTGAACCTTGCTCAATTACTCGACCTTGAGTCGGCTGATAATTTCGAGATAGAAAAACCTGAGTTTGCATTGAATACCAACCCTAAGGCTGCAGAGCCGGTGGATGCAGTTTACAATTATGCGCTTCAGCATCAGCCTGAGATTAAAAGTGCTGAGCTGAATGTGAAGGTTACCGAAAAAGACCAGGAAATAGCCCAGGGCCGACTGCATCCGTCGCTCGTACTTTCAGGAAGCATTGGGACAGGCTATTCGCAGGCCAATAAAACCGTAGATAATTACGAGGAACAAACCTTGCCGATTGGAGTTACAGAAGGAGGCGAGCAGGTGCTGGCCACACAGCAGGTGCCGACGGACTATTCGATTCTGCCGTTTAGCGACCAGATTGACGAAAACCTGAACCAGTCGGTAAACCTGCGTCTGAATATCCCTATTTTTAATAACTGGAGTGCACGCACCAGCATCAGTAAAACACGATTGCAGCATCAGAACGCAAAGTATCAACTGGAGCTTGAGAAGCAAAACCTGAGAAAAAATATTCAGTCTGCGCATGCCGATGCCCGTGCAGCGCAAAACCAGTACGAGTCGGCTAAGATTAAAGTGGAGGCTACACAGGAAGCTTTTAAGTATGCAGAAAAGAAATTCAATGTCGGATTAATCAATTCAGTGGAATACAACGACGCCAAGAAAGAATTGACCATAGCCCGCAGTCAACTGCTGAATGCAAAGTACAGGTTTGTGTTTACACAAACAGTGTTAGACTATTATCTTGGAAATCCGATAAGCGTAAAAAAATAGTTAGCTCGTATTATTTCTTTTATTAATTTTGAGAGTTGTGTATAAAGCACAACTCTCATTTTTTTAATTAAAATTCTCCCAAAAAAATGCAAAAACGCATCCTTATAATCATTGGTATTGTAGTTCTTATTATAGCTTTATTGATAATTGGCAAGCAGCAAGGCTGGATTGGTAAATCGTATGCTGTGAAAGTGGCGACGGAAAAAGTGGAGCTGCGCACAATCACTGAAATGGTAACGGCCAATGGCAAGATTCAGCCGGAGATAGAAGTCAACATCACACCCTATATCTCCGGAGAAGTTGTAGAGCTTGGTGTAAAAGAGGGCGACAAGGTGACGCAGGGTGATTTCCTGGCAAAGATAGATCCGGAGATTTACATTTCGGCCTATGAGCGGGCCGAGGCCAACCTGAACACACAGAAAGCCAATGAGGCAAACGCAAGAGCCCGTCTGGCCCAAGCGAAAGCACAGTTTTCAAAAGCCCAGAATGAGTTTAACAGAAATAAAAAGCTGTTTGAGCAGGATGTGATTTCAGAGTCCGATTTCGATGCGGTAAAGTCGAGTTATGAAGTGGCTAAAGCAGAAGTGGAAGCCGCAGAGCAAAGCCTCAAAGCTGCCCAGTTTAATGTGAAATCTTCTGAAGCCAGTTTGAATGAAGCCAAAGAAAACTTAACCAGAACTTCAATTTACGCACCCACAGACGGAACGGTATCGCGGTTGAACGTGGAGGTGGGTGAGCGCGTAACCGGTGCTTCCCAATTCTCGGCAGGTACAGAGCTCATGCGTATCGCCAACCTTACTAAAATGGAAGTAAACGTGGAAGTGAACGAGAACGATATTATCCGAATTGATTTACAAGATACAGCACTGATTGAGGTGGATGCCTACTTTAAGCAGAAGTTTAAAGGGGTGGTCACCGAAATAGCTACTTCAGCCATAGAATCGGTGGGGGCTTCTACCGACCAGGTGACTAACTTCGATGTGAAGATCCAAATTCTTCCCTCATCATACCAGTCACTGCTCAGTGAAAAGGACAACATCCAATCACCGTTCCGACCGGGCATGAGCGCCAGTGTCGATATTCAAACCAACACGGTTTACGATGTGCCCTCAGTACCCATCCAGGCAGTGATAGCCAAAGCCGACACTATAGATGGCGAAGCATCGGAAGATGAGCTTTCAGAATATGCTTTTGTGGTCAGGGATGGAAAAACCGACCAGCGGAAGATAATATCAGGAATTCAGGACAATGAATACATTCAGATCAAAAAAGGACTGCAAGAAGGTGAGGAAGTAGTCACCGCTCCTTACCGGACCATTACCAGAAAACTGGAAGACGGGACAGAGGTGGAGGTCGTAGATAAAGAAAAACTCTTTGAAGAAGAGTAATTTTCTGAAAACACTATTTTTGCCGAATCTTTTTTAAACACGATTTTATGGCATTGATATTGAATATAGAAACGGCAACACCTGTTTTGTCTTTGGCTCTTGCCGAGGATGGTAAAGTCCTTGAATCCAGAACGAACGATACTCAAAACAGTCATGCCGAAAACATCACCGTATTGATTGAGGAAATGATGAAAGCCGCAGGAAAATCCTTTGATGATTTGGATGCGGTTGCCGTAAGCAAGGGGCCCGGGTCTTACACCGGATTAAGAATAGGCGTATCAACGGCCAAAGGGATTTGCTATGCCAAGGAGGTTCCCCTTATCGCGATAAGCACCTTGCAATCGATGGCCCGGGGTTTGGCAAAAAAAGCGGATGCCGGTGCAGAAGCCTTGTTTTGCCCGATGATAGATGCCCGCAGAATGGAGGTGTACGATGCGGTTTATGATAAAAACAATACATTGCTTCGCGATGTGGAAGCCACTATCGTGGATGAAAAAACCTATCAGGAACTCCTGGAAAAGAATAAGGTTGTGTTTGGAGGAAACGGAGCCGGCAAATGCAAGGGGGTTATCACATCAGAGAATGCCATTTTTGTTGATGGTTTTCATCCCTCGGCAGAGGATATGGCTCCACTGTCTGAGCAAGCTTTCCAAAAAGAAGATTTTGAAGATGTGGCTTATTTTGAGCCTTTTTATCTCAAAGCCTATGTGGCCGGAAAGCCCAAGGTTAAAGGATTGTATTCCTGATTTTTATGAGAAATGCAATGGCTTGGGTTTAGAAGCCGAAGCTGATGCCGGTATTTACTCCTAAAGAATAAGGCTTGTATTTGTATTCGTCCGACGGGTTCATCGAGTGGAGCGCATATTTAAAGGTGGGCTCCAGGTTAAGATACAAACCCTGCGAAATTTCATAGCGCATTCCGAAACCCACCACGCTGCTGTAAAGGAATTTCCGCAGGTTCTGGGTGCTCCCCAGATCGCTTTTTTGGCCGTGTATTTCAACCACCGAACTGTTGTTGACCATAATCCCTGAAGTTACGCCACTAATCAGGTTAATGGAAACTTCTTCCTGGTAAACACGGTATTTAAAAAGAATAGGAATTTCTACAAAGTCGAATTGCTGATGCAGTTCAGTGTCTGTTTTCCCATTGGTGATATATTCTTCATCATTCTCAGAAGGGGCTGCCTGGGCAATCTGGTCACCAATTTCAACCGGAAGTTTGCTGCCGTCAATTTTCCCTGCTGAAGTGCTGAGGTCAATCGTTCCCTGGTTGTTGGGTTTGTTTTCGAACACAAGACCATTTTTCGATTGGCCCATCCTTGAGAAGAAAAGGCCCGACTCAACCGTCCATTTCCGGTTCAGGTCATACTCTGCAGTAATTCCGGCGGCAAAATTGATTTGCCCCTGCTCAAAAGAACCCGGCCCGTTAGTATTGCTTTTATAAGAGTTGTCGAAAAGTCCGAAAGATTGATTTTCGGTGGTGCGGTACGAGTAAACCGGCGAAAAGAACCCGCCGAGCTTCCATTGTTCGCCGGAAGGCGTGTTTTCCTTAACGGGATAATCATTCGAGGCAATCATTTCCATCTCCTCGTCCTGAAGTACGCTGTTCAGATACTTTTCGGGAGCCTTGATAAACTGTGAAAAGCGCTGAGCGAGCTGCCCGGCCTCATATCCAAGTAGTGAATGAATCGAGAAGTTATCCCTTTCTTGCTGTTGCGGTGCAGCTATAGTAGTGCTTTCTTCCTGATGATTATTGGAAACATCCTTTGAAGCAGTTCCTTGCGGTGTTTCACTTTCGGGGATTTGTATTTCGGCAACAAGCTTGGGCGTAATTTCATCCTGAGCCTGAACGCTTTCATTGGGATGAGTGTCTTGTGCAAAATCCTTGGTTTGATTTAAATCTGAGCTGCCAAATTCCTGGCCCACAAAGAAAGCAAGTAAGATCAATACCGAAGCGGCTGCATAGCGCACGATTCTCATCGTCCGGATGCGCGACTTTTTGTCGAGGCTTGTTTCGAGCATGCTCCAGGCATGTGGTGGAGCCTTCTCCTCGTGGTTTTTCAAGCCCTGCCCAAACAGCTTGTCGATATTTTTCTTTTCGTCAGACATCTATTTCTTTATGACCGTAATTGTTTTTTTTCCTCTTTGTTGCCGTAGCGTTCATTTACTTTTTTCTGCAGAATAATTCTGGCCCGTGCCAGATTAGACTTGGAGGTGCCTTCGGATATGTTCAGCCGATCGGCGATCTCTTTATGCGAAAATCCGTCAATCGCGTAAAGATTAAATACCAGGCGGTACTTCGGCGATAGTTCCATGATAATTTCCATGAGTTCATCGGCCGAAATCTGGTCTTCGGCGCTGGTAAACTGATCGTCCATGATGCTTTCATCCACCTCAGTGACCGCAAACATCCGGCTCTGTTTTCTGAAACGCTCCAGTGCCGTGTTAATGATCACCCTTCTGATCCACCCTTCCAGAGGACCGTCGCCACGGTATTTGTTTATTTTGTCAAAGACCTTAAGAAAACCATCGTGCAACACATCTTCGGCTTCAGAATAATCGCGGGTATAATACCTGCAAACGCCGAACATTTTGTCGCTGTAAAGCCTGAAAAGAGCTTCCTGCGCTTTTCGCTTGCCTTTACGGCAACCACTCAATATGTTCTCTATGTTTTCTTTACTGCTGGTCAACGTGTTATTCCTTTATCCCGCTAAGGTAAAAAGAAATTTTCATTGACCGGACACCACATAGATGAATCATTTTGCAACGAGGTTGCGTTCAAAAAAAATATTTTCTGCACGCAACTATTTTTATGCCTTCTACATCTAACTAACACTTAAATCAAAAATCAACTCGACTAAATATAGTAATAATGCACTATAAATTATTCTCTTATCTTATTCTTTTGCTTGTTTTGCTGGCCGGCTGCAGCGACAGGGGTGGCGAAAAAGACACTTTCCTCACGGCTATTCCTAAAGCCGATGAATTCAATAATCAGAATAATGAGTTTGGACTTAATCTTTTTAAGCAACTTAATAGCGAAAGAAAAGAGAATGAAAATGTGGTTTTGTCGCCGGTAAGTGTGTCCATGGCACTCGGGCTGGCATATAACGGAACCGCCGGAGAAACCAGGAACCGGCTGAACAGGGTTTTAGGATGGGAAGAAATGAGTGCTCGTGAGATTAACGAATACCATAGAGGCCTGATACAATATTATAATAATCATACAGAAGATGTAGCCTTAAACATTGCCAACAGCATTTGGTACAACAGCAGATTGGAAGTTTATCCAGGCTTTTTAGATGATAGTGAAGAGTATTTTGCTGCTTATCATGACAGCTTTGATAACCAAAGCTCATCAGAAAAAATAAATACCTGGGCTAAGCGCCAAACCGAAGGCCACATTGAAGATATTGTCGATGATTTTTCTGCTGAAAATATGCTCTACCTCATGAATGCCACCTACTTTAAAGGGCGTTGGAAGTATGAATTCAATGAGGAAAGAACGGCGGAGTCTTATTTCTTTTTGGAAGACGGAACCCGCGAAAAAACCCGGATGATGTGGCAAAAGGCTGATTTGAATTATTTCGACAGCGAGAATTTTCAGATGATAGAGCTTCCATACAAAAACGAGTCGTTTTGCATGTATATCCTTCTTCCTGACAGCACCACCAGCTTAAACCGACTGGTGGAAGATTTAAACGTTGAAAAATGGAAGCGCTACAAAAATGCGCTGGAAAAGAAGAGAAACATCAATTTCGGAATGCCCAAATTTCGTTGTGAACATAATGTAGGGATGAAAGAATTGCTTGCCGGAATGGGTGTGAGAGGCCTGTTTAGTGAAGGAGGTTCAGATTTGAGCAATATAGCGGAACAACCGCTTTCTATCAGTGAGGTGATGCATAAAGCAGCTATCGATGTAGATGAAAAGGGGACGGAAGCCACGGCAGCGAC
>JAASSU010000122.1 GCA_021767705.1 Bacteroidota bacterium
TACATCCGGAATGGCAGAAAACAAAGAAAATAAAGATACTAATCAGAACAAGCAAGGTGGAAAGGGCAACCTGAAGAAACCAAAATTTAATTTTTACTGGATTTACGGGTTGATCATTCTTGTTTTCCTCGCTTTCAATGTTTTTAACTGGGATTCAGGAACGAAAGAAACCAACTGGGGAGAGCTGAAAACCATGTTAAAAAACAAGGAAGTCAGAAAAATTGTTCTGGTCAACAAAGACTTTGCTGAAATCTACCTGACCCAGGAAGCGCTCCAAATGGAGCAGCATAAAGATGTTGGTCAGAATACCTTTTCAGCCGAAAACCCTCACTATATTTACACCATTGGTTCGGTAGACAAATTTTACGAAAACGTAGAAGAAGCGCAAAAGAACCTGGAAGAACCTGTTTATGTAAACAACGAAAAGCGCCGCAACTGGGGTGGGGAAATCCTTAGCTGGATATTCCCGTTGTTGCTTCTTGTAGGTGTTTGGTTTTTCTTTATGCGCATGATGAGCCGTGGTGGCGCCGGTGGCGGCGGCCAGATCTTCAATATCGGCAAATCGAAAGCACAGCTCTTTGATAAAGAAAACTCGGTCAACGTCAACTTTAAAGATGTTGCCGGACTTGAAGAAGCGAAGGTAGAGGTGATGGAGATTGTGGAATTCCTGAAAAAGCCTGAAAAATATACCAACCTGGGAGGAAAAATCCCGAAAGGGGCGCTGCTGGTAGGCCCTCCGGGAACCGGAAAAACATTGCTTGCCCGTGCTGTGGCAGGCGAAGCCGGTGTGCCTTTCTTCTCTTTGTCAGGATCGGACTTTGTGGAAATGTTTGTAGGCGTGGGTGCTTCAAGGGTGCGCGACCTGTTTAAGTCAGCGAAAGAAAAAGCGCCATGTATCGTTTTCATCGATGAGATTGATGCCATCGGCCGCTCCAGGGGAAAGAACACATTTACCGGCGGAAATGACGAGCGCGAAAACACCTTGAACCAATTGCTCAGTGAGATGGACGGTTTCGCGGCAAACACCGGGGTCATCATCCTCGCGGCTACTAACCGTGCCGATGTATTGGATAAGGCCCTGCTGCGTGCCGGACGATTCGACCGTCAGATTCATGTTGAACTACCTGACCTGAAAGAGCGTCAGCAAATATTTAACGTTCATACCCGCCCGCTGAAAATCTCTGAAGAGCTGGATGCGGAATTCCTGGCAAAGCAAACACCCGGATTTTCAGGGGCAGACATTGCAAACGCCTGTAATGAGGCCGCACTGATAGCTGCACGTAAAGACAACAAAGCCATCACGAAAGCGGACTTTATGGACGCCATCGACCGTATTATCGGTGGGCTGGAAAAGAAAAGCAAGATTATCTCAGCACACGAGAAAAAAACCATTGCCTACCATGAGTCGGGCCACGCCGCTGTAAGCTGGCTGCTTCAGCATGCTTCGCCACTGGTGAAGGTTACCATTGTGCCCCGCGGAAAATCGTTGGGAGCAGCATGGTATCTGCCTGAGGAGCGCCAAATCACCACTTACGACCAGATGCTTGACGAGATGTCGGCCTTGCTCGGAGGAAGAGCCTCGGAAGAAATTAACTTCGGAGTAGTATCCACTGGTGCACTCAACGATCTGGAAAGGGTAACCAAGCAGGCCTACGCGATGGTAGCCTATTTCGGACTAAACGAAAAGCTGGGGAATATCAGCTATTATGACTCTACCGGGCAACAGGAGTATTCATTCCAGAAGCCCTACAGTGAGAAGACTGCAGAAGAAATTGACGAGGAAGTTCATAAGCTGATTGAGCATGCTTACCAACGCGCTAAGACCATTCTGGAAGAAAACAAGGAGAAAGTGGACAAGCTCGCCAGCAAGCTCCTTGAGCGTGAAGTTATCTTTACGGATGACCTTGAAGAGATATTCGGGAAGCGTCAAAAAGATACAGCCTCAGATGGAATCCCACGCCTGAAAGGAATAAAAGAAAACGAAGCAGAGAACAGCAAGAAAAGCGAGGATGAATCAAAAAAATCTGAGGAACAAAAGCAAAGCAAATCCGATGAGCAGGATCCGGAAAAACCCGGCGAAAGCGAAAACGATCCTGACACACCGGATAAAAATGAATAATCGGTAAATGGGATATGGAAGACAACTGGACGCAAGTTTACTCATCATCGCAACAGTTCCAAATTGAATTGATAAGAGGACTCCTGAAGGAGCATGAAATCGAAAGCGTGACCATGAACAAACAGGATTCCTTTTATCATTTCGGCTCCGTAGAATTGTATGTGAAAGTGGAAGATGCGTTCAGGGCAAAACAGATCATTGAAAAACATCAAGGTGAATAATTTTTCTCTTCGGGCCATAACAGGAATACTCTACGTAATTGCAACCTTAGCTGCTATCTACCTGAGCCCACTAACATCGGCGGTTTTGTTTCTTATCGTATCGGTGCTTAGCCAGCTCGAGTTTCTTAGGACCTTTAAGGGGCGTGCAAAACCGCATATTTTCCTTTCAGTGCTTTCAGGAATTCTGATTTATTCAGGGCTCGCACTTCACGGAATGGATTATATTACCTACAGGAAATTAGTGATGCTCTTTATCCCGACAGGGGGAGTTTTTATCTATGAACTTTACCGTAATAAAGAAAACCCCTTCCTGAACGTCGGCACCACGCTGATGTCCATTACTTACATTGTCATCCCAATAGCCTTTTTAAACTACACTTATTTTTACGGAAGCCTTTTCCCTGGACCTCCGTTCCAGTTTATTCTGGCCTTTTTTGTTTTCATCTGGCTGAACGATACCATGGCTTATGTTGTTGGTGTGCTTGCAGGACGTACAAAACTATTCCCCCGGATTTCCCCGAAAAAAACATGGGAAGGTTTTCTGGGAGGACTACTGTTTGCGATGCTTGCAGGTTGGGGATGCTTTATGGTATTCGATAGCCTCTCTTTATATGAGTGGCTGGGTTATGCCTTTCTGGTTGCGATTTTTGCTACCTTTGGCGACTTAATAGAATCGATGCTTAAGCGCGATTTCGAAGTAAAGGATTCTGGCAGTATCCTTCCCGGACACGGAGGAATGCTCGACCGTTTCGATGGCGTACTGCTTGCATCGCCTGCAGTGTTCCTGTATCTTAATTTAATACTGTGACAGAAAAGCTCATGAAAATTCATCCGGCAGGAAATAAAATCGTTACGAGGTTACTCATTGTTTTGCTTTTAATCAATGCTCTTTTTGTTATTTTGATAAAAGGATACCTCACAGCAAAACTGGTTGTGGGCTTGATCAGCCTGCTCTTAATTACCGGAGTGGCTGTGTTTTTCAGGCTTCCGAACCGTCAGATACCCTCCCTGACAGATGACACCATTATTTGTCCGGCCGATGGGAAAATTGTGGTTATTGAAGAAGTAATGGAACCCGAATACTTCAAGGATATGCGCAAGCAGGTATCTATTTTTATGTCGCTGACCAACGTACATGTTAATTGGTATCCTATCGAAGGGATTATCCGCTATGTAAAATATCACGCCGGGAAATACCTGGTGGCCTGGCATCCAAAATCATCCGAATTAAACGAACGGAACACCATCGTTTTGGAAGGGAAGCATGGCGAGGTGCTCATGCAGCAGGTTGCTGGTTTTGTGGCCCGCAAGATTGTAAGTTACGCGCAAACAGGCCACCACATAAAGCGTGGTGACCAGATAGGCATGATAAAGTTCGGGTCACGTGTAGACCTTTACTTGCCGCTCGATACGGAAATACAGGTAAGCCTTGATCAGAAAGTGCGTGCAGGAAAAACCGTTATCGGCATTTTACCCTCTTAAAGCAAAACAAATTACAAAATCTTCTCAATTTCCTCAAGTGAATTCACTTCGAAAGTAGGCTTTACCCCGTTTACTGAATGGTGAAAGTTGACATAAACCTGGTCGATCCCCGCATTCTGTGCTCCCTTGATATCCGCCTCCGCATCATCTCCAATCATAATGCTTTCATTTTTTGAAGCATTGGCCTTTTCGAGGGCAAAATCAAAAATCCGGGAATCAGGTTTTTTGTAACCCACAGCTTCAGAAGTAATTACTTCATTAAAAAACGGGCTTAAACCGGAGTGCTCAAGCTTTACAAACTGAACCTCCTTAAACCCGTTAGTGATAATGTGAAGCTGGTATTTCTTACGGAGGTATTCAAGGATTTCGATACTGTAAGGAAATAATTTCTTCTTGGTGGGACTGATGGTGAGGTATTGGCGGCCCAGCCGCCCGGCCAGCTCATAATCCTCAACCCCGAAATGCTTCAGTGTCCTGTAAAAGCGCTCCGTTTTCAGGTAATCCTTCGTTATTTCGTTCTCCTTGAACTGCTGCCATAATTCGCGGTTAAAAAGCCTGTAAATCCTGATAAACTTATCCTGATCAGGGATGCCCGCACTCTTGAGTTTTTCTTCAACGTACATTTCAATCAAGGCATCCGTGGCATTCTGCTCAAAATCCCACAACGTCCTGTCAAGGTCAAAGAAAATATGCTTGTATTTACCCATTCTTCTCAAATTTCCTACAAAAGTATGAAAATAAGCCCTGCTAAAACTCCGTAAAAGCCTGCATTCAATTAATGAGCTCAGTTTAATAAGTTATTATGTTTCTATGTTTGTAAGTTATTAATGAGTCCAGACTTATCTCAATTTTTTTGAAGAAAAACAACTTGCTTTCTGAACCAAAATGTAATATTTTTGTGATATCATTTTAATATCATATATCATGGAAAAAGAAAAACAATACACAGGAGTGAACGGGTATCTGATGGTAGCCGTGGTTTTCGTTTTGTTAGCAGTATCGATAACTGCAATCATTTTGCTCAGTAATTTTTGGTTCATATCAGGGATTGTGCTTTCGGTGTTTCTTACCATCGGCTTTGTAGTGGTAAACCCTAATGAATCAAGCGTTTTGGTTTTGTTTGGGAAGTATGTGGGAACCATTAAAAAGTATGGATTCTATTGGGTGAACCCATTTTTAGTTAAAAAGAAAATTTCGCTCAGAGCGAGAAACCTGGACAGCGAACCCGTGAAAGTAAACGACAAAGTGGGGAATCCGGTGATGATTGGCGTGGTGATGGTCTGGCGCGTTGAGAATACTTACAAAGCAGCCTTTGAGGTCGATAATTTTCAACATTTTGTGGACATCCAGACAGAAGCTGCGGTGCGTAAGCTTGCCGGGCATTATCCGTATGATAATTTTAATGATACCGAAGCTGAAATCACTTTACGTGATGGCAACGAAGAAGTGAATAAAATGCTGGAAGAAGAGCTTGTTGAGCGCTTGTCGATAGCCGGCATCCATGTTTATGAGGCACGTATCAACTACCTGGCTTACGCTTCAGAAATTGCCGGTGCGATGCTGAAGCGTCAGCAGGCCGCAGCCATTGTGGCCGCCCGTCGTAAAATTGTGGACGGCGCCGTGGGCATGGTAGAGATGGCCCTTGATGAACTGAATAAGAAGCAGATTGTGGAGCTGGATGAAGACAAGAAAGCGACGATGGTGAGCAACCTGATGGTGGTGCTTTGCTCTGAGAAAGACACAACCCCGGTAGTGAATACAGGTTCGCTATATCAATAGCGGGGCTGGGAAGAGTACTCAGAAAAAGGCAGGATAATGGGGAAGAAAAAATCATTTGTGTTGAGGGTGGATCCGGAGGTGTACGAGTCTCTTGAGAAATGGGCTTCTGACGAGTTCAGGAGTGTAAATGGTCAGCTTGAATGGATTATTGACAAAGCACTGAAGGAACACAAGCGCACTCCGAAAAAGAGAACAAAAAGCGAGGAAACATAAGTGCTTCAGGTGCCCAGCATCCGGCGCACCCACTCAAAAAGCACCACTGCAGCCGCATGTGACACATTCATCGACTTGGTATGGCCGGGCATAGGGATGTACACATGCTGTTCGCATTGCTCCAGGATTTCCGGGGGGAGACCATGGGTTTCATTGCCCACCACAAAAACGCATTTTTCGGGGAGTTTTGCTTGATAAAGCATCTCCGCTTTCGCGGATGTTTCAACCGCCAGCCAGGTGTAACCCTCCGGCACTTCCTTCCTGATTTGTTTCCAGTCAGTAAACTCAAAATCCATATGTGTATGGCTGGAGCCCGCCGTCTTCTTGATTTTGATAAGCGAAAACCTGTGAGGGTCTGAAGTAAAAAACACTTTCTTTGCCCCCACATTGGCACCCAACCTGATTAAAGCACCGTGGTTCATCGGGTTGCGGAGTTCATAACCCACAATATAACTTGAAACTTTCTCATCCGGCAAACGGCTGTCTTTTTCAGAAAAATAATCAAATGCCGGAACCGTATTATTTGTCTCTTCTTGCATCATGCTGTTTCTTTATCAGGATTTTTTGAAATACTTGCCCTGCCATGTATCGCGATCCACCATCCGTTGCTCAATCAGGTTCATCACATCCGGCGTGCGCAGGCCCCAGCGTGGCGAAAGGGTATGCCGCGGCGGGGCTTCTCCTGAGAACCGCTCGATGACAAAAGCCGGGTTCAGCCTTTCCGTCACATCAATCACAAAATCGATGTACTCATCCAGCTCAAAAAAACGGAAGTGATCCGGATTTTCCTTGTACTCCCTGGCCATGATCGTGTCCTTCATGATTTGCAACTGATGGAATTTAATGTTGTTAAGCGGCAGGTTGTTCAGGATGTCCACCTCATCAAGCATCATCTGCTTTGTTTCGCCCGGCAGTCCAAACATCAGATGGCCACCTGTCTTCACGCCATAGGCGGCAGTTTGCTCAATGGCTTTTTTCGTCTGCTCGAAAGAATGTCCTCGATTGATGCGATCCAGTGTTTGATCGTAACACGATTCGATGCCGTACTCAACGATGACGTATTTCCTTTTCGACAATTCCGCAAAATAGGCCAGCTTCTCCTCATCAATTACATCAGGACGCGTACCAATGACCAGCCCTTCCACTTCGGGAAACCGCAAGGCTTCATCATAAATCCTCTTCAGTTCATCCAGGGAGGCATAGGTGTTGGAAAAATTCTGAAAATAGGCCAGGAACCGTGAGGCGTTGTAACGGTCTTTATGAAAATCAATTCCTTTTTGAAGTTGCTCTGTCACCGATGAACCGGCCACGCAATAAGAAGGACTGAACGCCTCGTTGTTGCAGTAGGTACACCCTCCGCGGGCCACCGTTCCGTCCCGGTTCGGACAAGTAAATCCGGCATTGACCGAAAGCTTCTGGATGCGTTGCCCGAATTGCTTTTTAAAATAATTGGAATAGGCATTAAAGCGCCGCTGATGTCCCCACGGAAAACTTTTCATGGGTGCAAAGATAGGGAGGATCAAACAGAAAAGCAGGACACGTTTCCATGTCCTGCTTTTAAGAAAAATTCAGCTTTTTATTATTAGCTTTCCGATGCTCTTTCGAGACGTTTCAGGATAGAGAAAATAAAGATGGCAGAAAGCACACATAACCCTACGAGGAGTGCAAAGAATTGCCACAATTCCCACTTATCCCAGAATGGTCCGATAAGACCGGCAGCCAGGTTACCGATAGCTGTTGCTCCGAGCCATCCACCTTGTGCAAGACCTTTGTATTGAGGCGGAGCCACTTTCGAAACGAAAGATATTCCAATTGGGCTAAGGAATAACTCAGCAATAGTCAGTGTAAAGTAAGTCCCTATCAGCCAGTATGGTGAACGGAAGGCACTTTCACTCATAATAGTTCCTTCCTGCAATTCTGCAGGACTTGGAAGACCCATTGAGGCCAAAACCATAATACCAAATCCGGTGGCTGTCAAAATCATGCCGATACCAATCTTTTTGGGAGAAGAAGGCTCTTTACCATTCTTGCGCAGCCATGCAAAGAATCCTACAATAACCGGTGTAAGGAATACGATAAAGATTGGGTTAAACTGCTGGAAGATCTGGGGTGTAATCTGGTTCCCTTCAGGAAGGAATCCGGGAGTAGAAATACCCAGGAATGTACCACCATAAACAACCCAGTAGAGTAAGCCCAGTCCGGCAGCTGTAATCACAGCACCCATACCTCTTGTCTTTCCTGAATTGTTTTTACCAAACAACAGCGTAAGTCCAATAATAGCTCCAATCAATGGTAAGAAAGACCACAGGCTAAAGATAATATTCGTTCCTCGTCCCACCGTTTCAGCGGTGTAGTCACGAGCAAAAATAGTTAATGTAAATCCATTCTGGTGGAAGGCCATCCAGAAGAAGATAACAACGAGGAATACCAGGCCAAGAGCAATAAGGCGCTGGCGTGTTTGTTCCGGAGACATTTCAGCAGCTGATTTTTCACCTTTTGCAGCAGCAGCCGCTTTTTGTTGCTTGTGAGTAACGTCAGCATGTTTGTAATACTTCCTGAAAGCCAGGAATATAATTAATGAAAGAATCATACTAATGGCGGCAATACCAAAACCATAATTATATGATTCACTCATCTTTTCAATGTAGAAATTAGCAAAATCATTCAGGTTTGCAGCTTGATAGCTCATGCTGTCAGAAATGCTTTGTAACTCGCTAGCTACCTTTGTGTTGGATGGGTTGTCCAGATATTTATGTGCCAGGTCTGCAGCATTCTTACTGTAATTCAGACCATTTTTGGCGAGAAACCAGTTACTGATACCTTCTGCTGCGTTAGGAGCAAAGAAAGCTCCAATATTAATACCCATGTAAAAGATATTAAATGCCGAGTCACGAATCTTACTGTATTTCGGATCGTCGTAAAGGTTACCTACCAATGCTTGCAGGTTACCCTTAAAAAGTCCCGTACCAAGCGAGATAACGGCCAGAGCTCCATAAATAAAATACTCACCTGTACCAGGCATGGCCAGCATCAGATAGCCGCCAAACATTACCAGTGTACCCAGGGCAATGGTTTTTCCGTATCCCAGAACATTATCGGCAATGTATCCACCCAATAATGGCATGAAATAAATACCGAATAGAAAACCTCCGTAAACACGCCCAGCCTGACTGGCATCCCAGCCAAACTTTGCCTGGAGGTATAACGTGAATATTGCCAGCATGGTGTAATAGCCGAAACGCTCTCCCATATTGGCAAAGAACGCGACATACAAACCCTTAGGATGTCCTTTAAACATAATTTGTCGTTTTTAGTTAATAAATGTATTTATTGATATTTCTCTCATTTTCTGTATTCTGAGCTAGTGCAACCCCACCGAA
>JAASSU010000016.1 GCA_021767705.1 Bacteroidota bacterium
CGAAAGTGTTGCTCGAAGAAAAGCTGGGATATAAGGTAGAGCTGAAGCTTACGGATGTGGAGTCTGCCTATCGCGAGCTGGCCGAAGATAAGTCGGATGTGTTTGCGGACGCCTGGCTTCCTGAAACTCAAAAGGTGTATTACAAGCAATACGAAGGGGAGCTTGAGCAACTCGGAATCACCTACCCGGAGGCCAGAACCGGTTTTGTAGTGCCTGAGTACAGTGCACTGAAAAAAGTCAGTGACCTGAAAAGCTACCAACAACCGATCATCGGTATTGATTCTGGTGCCGGCGTAATGATGAAAGCTGAGAAAGCGATACAAAAATATGGGTTGCCTTCTGAGCTTAAAGCATCTTCGGAAGGCGAAATGGTGGAGCATCTGAAAGAAGCCGTTAAACGAAGAAATGAAATAGTGATTACCGGGTGGGAGCCGCACTGGATTTTTGCCCGCTACGATGTTCGTTTCCTTGAGGATGAGGATCAGGTGTTTGGCAGCCGCGAAAAAATATTCACCATCAGCCGCAAAGGCTTAGCCGAAGAGCATCCACATGCCGTTAGGTTTTTCGAGCGGATGCAACTTTCCGAAAAACAGCTCAACAGTCTGGTTTATGAAATGCGTATGAATGAAGATCCCCTTATCGGGATAAAAGAGTGGATTCGTCAGAATGAATACGTGGTGAATATCTGGACCAAGGATTTGACACCGCAGCGGAAGAAGATTTACTAGCAAGGGTCATTGTTTTTCGAAATTCTCATCCTTAATCAGCTCGGCAATTTCAAAAAAGTTTTGCTGTAGCTGATTCATTTTTTCAGCCATAAACTGAAACATCATGTGCCAGTCGCTCCTGCGATGGATATCCACACCTTCCAATGCAGTTTGAATGCGCGAGACTTCTTGTCCTGAATCACGTGTAACTACCAGCTCCCATTGAAGCTCGTCTTCGAGGTTTTGCTCGATGATGGGTTTGTATTGCAAAAGCCGCTCAAAGATTTCCAAACGGCGATCTTCATCACGATGGTTGAGCTCCAGCATGACCACTGTCGCTTTTCTTCCCGGATCGAATTTAAGATCGACATTCGGAACACCTGTCCGGTGCAAGGCCCATTTTTTCTTTTGCCATGAAAGCTCAGGCTGCAAGCTGCAGTAATTATCAAAATGAATCCAGAACTCCTTTACCAGTGCCTTTTTCTCCTCTTTTGTGTACATCGTTTTGCAAAGAAATCAAAATTCATGATTTGTTGGCGATTCGGTGTGCCATCTTCCTGAAAATGAAATAATGAAAGGGCACAACGCTGTACCAATAGAATCGGCCCCACAAGCCTTTGGGCCTGAAAGTAGCAGTTTGAATAAGCTTATGCTCCCTGATTCTGAACTCCAGCCACGCCTCTCCCGGAAGCTTCATTTCAGCAAACAGAAGCAAGCGGCGGTTTTTTTTGTCGGCAACAATCACACGCCAAAAATCTAAAGCATCGCCGGGATGGATCTCATCGGGGTTGGTCCTTCCGCGGCGAAGTCCGACACCCCCTACGGCTTTATCAATGGCACCTCTGAGCAGCCACAGCTTGTCGGCATAAAACCAACCTTTTTTTCCTCCAAGCGACCAGATATTCTCCAGTACCTTTTGCTCATCCCCTTTAATATCCACTTCGCGGTGATCGGTAAAAACACCATGTTCGGGTACTTTGATAAAGTCATTAATCCTTTCAGAAGCAGTGCTCGAAATAAAGGCGTCTTTCCAGCTTGATACCACTGTGTTTTGCTCAATACGTTCGAAAGCACGCCGGATGGCCTCTTTGTAACTCACAGGATTAATACCGAGTAGCTCAGCAAGCTTGTTGTTCTTGCATACCACATCCACTTTCATGGAGTTCACCAGGTTTACAGCTAGTTTATAGGAGGTGTTGGTGACAAAATAGAGCCAGTATGAAGAAAGCCGGGGTGTCATTACGGGAACCATTATTATTGCTCTTCTGAGGCCTCTGACTTCTGCGTACTGAAGCATCATTTCGCGATATGTTAAAACCTCCGGACCACCAATATCGAAAGACTCTCCAAAGGTTTTCTCATTGCCGGCTACCTTACTAAGAAACTGCAAAACATCTCTCACGGCAATAGGTTGCGTTTTGGTGTTAACCCATCGCGGGGTGATCATTACAGGCAGTTTTTCAACCAAATCGCGGATGATTTCAAAGGAAGCACTACCCGAACCAACAATAATTCCGGCGCGAAGAACCGTGTGAGCAACTTTAGATGCCTCCAGGATTTTTTCAACGTTATAGCGTGATTTGAGGTGGGGCGACATCTTCGTCTCTTCATTGATCAATCCTGAAAGGTAAATAATTTGCTTTGCTTTAGTAGATTCGATGTAATTAACAAAATGGCGGGCACTGTCGGCTTCGAGTTTCATAAAATCAGAAATGGAAGAAGACATGGAATGAATCAGGTAGTAAGCAGCATCAATATCTTTTGGGAGATTGCTTAGCGTTTCGGGCTCCAGAAAGTTGGCTTCGGCAATCTCTACACGTTCCTGAAGAGAGGGTTCGAGATAAAGCCTGTTCTTGTCCCTTACACAGCACACTACTTCATGGTTGTTGTCTAAAAGTAAAGGAATAATTCGCTTGCCAATGTATCCGTTGGCACCAGTCACTAATATTTTCATGAGGTATTTTGTTTTTTAGAATAAAGGTGCCCGGTAATTTCCGGGTTATCAACTCCTTTGAACATAAGAAGTTAACAAGGGAATGGGATAAATGTTGTTTCCTTTTCAGGATGCTTTTAGTCAACCTTCAGAAGTTAAAACATGATGGGGAATCAGGATTACTCTATCGCAGCACCTAAATTATCCTAGATATTATTGTTCTCAGCTCACTCATTATCATAGCAGTGGCGCCCCAAATAATATTCTGATCAACGTAAAAGCAAGGCACATGCACATTACCGTATTTTTCGAGGTTCAGGTTTTTTCTTACAATAGCCTCCGGATGAATAATATCTTCGAGGCTTACCTCAATCAGTTTTTCCACTTCAAAAGAGTCTTTCCGCATCTCGGGAACTTCGTTGATGACCGCCACATAGGGTGTTACTAAAAAGTTACTGGGAGGAATATAAATATCCGAGAGTTTACCAGCGATCTGCTCTTTTGTGATTTCCACGCCGATTTCTTCCTGTGTTTCGCGTAAAGCAGTGTTTAGCAGGCTCTCATCCCCTTCCTCGAACTGGCCTCCCGGAAAGGAGATTTGACCGCTGTGAACACCATCATACTGTGGCCTGAGAATGGTGATGGTGTAGTATTTTCCCGCTTTAGGGTAAATCAGGATCAATACAGAGCTGCGACGCGCATTGCGTCTTGGTTTATCAGGGAAGTTTTTCCTTGTGGGAGGCTCCAGTAGCTTGTGAGACTCAGAACCCGGAAGGATATCCGTGAGACGTTCGGAGAGTGCGCTTTTAAATTTCCTGATATCTGAATGCATAAACCAAATTTAATCAGCAAAATTAAAAAGAATTAAACATTGCCTTAAGATTATCCTAAAAAACTTGGGAGCTCTTATCTTCCATCAAAAAAACAAATCCTGAAACAAATAACAAATTAATCTTCGGTTTAGGATGATACTTTTTTAAATAGTTTGTAATTTTAGCGCTGAAAGAACAAAGGCAATTTTTGAACACGATGGGACAACATAGGTACAAACCAATCGGATTTTCATCAGAAGCAACACTCGAAGAGCGGGAGTTGATTCTTTACAATGATGATGTAAATACTTTTGATCATGTGATTGATGCTCTTATTGATGTTTGTGAGCATACCACGGAGCAGGCCGAGCAGTGCGCTATGATTGCGCATTTTAAAGGAAAGTGTTCTGTGCTGGAAGGGACTTTTGAAAAACTGAAAATGGCGCGCGATGAAATGATCAGGCGTGAACTTTCTGTAAAAATTGAATAAAAGATGACGTTACTTATCTCGTTAGTAGTTATAGGGCTGCTTTTTCTGTTACTTGAAATCCTGGTGATCCCCGGAGTTACGGTAGCCGGAATTATTGGCACGGCACTCATTATTATTGCCATTTGGCAGGCGTACGACCAGTATGGCAGCCAGACCGGACTGATTTTTCTGGGCTCATCTATTACGGTGTCTATCGTAGCACTGTACTTTTCGCTCAGAGGACGAACATGGAAGCGGCTGATGCTGAATACAGAAGTGGAAGGAAAAGTCGATCATTTTGAAAAATACCATCCGAAAGTGGGCGATGAGGGCGTCACCATCTCCAGGCTCTCGCCCATGGGCAAGGCCCGCTTTAATGACGATTATTTTGAAGTAAAATCCTTATCGGGATATATTGACCCTAATACCGAAGTAGTTATAAAAAAAATAGATCATAATTCAATTGTCGTAAAATCAAAAAATAATTAATATGGAGAATGAAGTGGTTATTTACATTGCTATAGGAATTGCCTCACTATTTGGTTTGTGGGTGATATTCTATTTTATTCCTGTAGGCCTGTGGTTTACAGCCTTGCTTTCGGGAGTGAGAATATCATTGCTGCAGCTTGTTTTCATGCGCTGGCGGAAAGTGCCCCCGCAAGTCATTGTCAGGAGCATGATATCAAGTACGAAAGCAGGCCTGAAGCTCGGGCGAAACGATTTGGAGGCCCACTACCTTGCCGGGGGGCATGTTCAGGATGTGGTCAACGCGCTGATATCCGCCGACAAGGCAAACATGGATATTGAGTTCAAGACAGCCACGGCCATTGACCTTGCCGGACGTGACGTGCTGGAAGCGGTACAGATGTCGGTAAACCCGAAAGTCATTGAAACACCACCAATTACTGCTGTTGCCAAGGATGGTATCCAGCTTATCTGTAAAGCCAGGGTTACTGTAAGAGCAAACATCCGCCAGTTGGTGGGTGGTGCCGGAGAAGAAACCGTGCTGGCCCGTGTAGGTGAAGGTGTTGTTTCATCCATCGGATCGGCCGACACGCACAAGTCGGTACTTGAAAACCCGGACTCAATCTCACGCGTGGTGCTGGAGAAAGGGTTGGATTCAGGAACAGCTTATGAAATCCTTTCTATTGATATTGCTGATATCGATATCGGGAAAAATATCGGGGCGGTGCTGCAAATCGACCAGGCGAACGCCGATAAAAATATTGCCCAGGCCAAAGCCGAGGAACGTCGCGCCATGGCCGTGGCACAGGAGCAGGAGATGAAGGCCAAAGCCGAGGAAGCACGTGCCGAAGTAATCCAGGCCGAGAAGCAAATCCCGAAAGCAATATCCGAAGCATTAATTGCGGGAAACCTTGGCGTAATGGATTATTATCGACTGGATAACATCCAGGCTGACACCAAGATGCGGGAGTCGATCTCCAATCCGCCGGATCAGTCTTACGAGGATGAGTCATTAGACAAATCAGGTGATAAGCCAGACAAAGATGAATAAAGATTGTTAACTTTGTAGCTCAAAATAAAACGCCTGGAATTCACTTTCAGGCGTTTTTTGTTAAAATATATGGTGATGATTACGGCCAGCGAAAAAGAGATTTTAGAACGAAGGAAGAATTATCTGATTGCATTATTGCAATTGAACGAAGATTCCGGTGAAGCGAAAAAGGTTAAGCAGGCTTTAAACCATGCAATGGCAAAATGCCCGGAGGCAAGGCATAGCGACAATACCCTCCTTGCTAAGCATGCAGTGGAAGTGGGGATAACAGTGGTGGAAGAACTTGGCCTGGGTGTTAATACTGTGGTGGCCGCGCTGCTGCATATCGTGGTGCTTAACTGCGAGTATGATGCAGATGAGATTCAAAAAAAGTTTGGGGCTACGGTCAGGGAATTGCTCGAAGGCTTTGAGAAAATTTCGAGGATTAAAGTGGATAAACCCTCGCTGTATTCCGATAATTTCAGAAACCTGTTGCTCTCGCTGGTCACGGATATCCGGGTCATCCTGTTAAAGCTTATAGACCGGGTACATATGATGAGGAGCCTGCAAGGTGTGGATGAAGAAACACAGAAAAAAGTTTGTGAGGAGACCTTTTATCTGTATGCCCCGCTTGCCCACCGGCTTGGCCTTTACAAGCTGAAAACCGAGCTGGAAGATAATGCCATGAAATACACTTACCCGGAGATGTTTATCAGCATCACCAAAAGCCTGAGGGAAACAAAGCGTGCGCGCGAAGCTTATATCCGGGAGTTTATCCAGCCCTTGAATGCGGAGCTGAAATCGCATGGATTTAAATTTGAGACTAAAGGACGCTCTAAAAGCATTTATAGTATCTGGCAGAAGATGCAGAAGCAAAAAGTGAAATTCGACCAGGTGTATGATGTTTTTGCAATCCGTATAATTTTAGATAACATTATCGAGGATGAAAAAGCAGACTGCTGGAGCGTTTATTCCATCATCACCAATAAATATGAACCTAACCCTAAACGGCTGCGCGACTGGGTTTCTGTTCCGAAAAAACCTACCGGATATGAGTCGTTGCACACCACTGTTCTGGGCCCCCGCGAGCGTTGGGTGGAGGTGCAGATACGCACGCGGAGGATGGATAATGTGGCTGAAAAAGGACATGCCGCACACTGGAAATACAAGGAGGGAAGTAAAGGAACATCTGATGAGGAAAAACTGAAATCTATCAGGGAAATTCTGGAACGGCCTGAGTCGGCTGAGCTGGAGCAAAGCGATGATGCCAGAATCGATCTTTATAAAGACACCATTTTTGTTTTTACTCCTGACGGAGAACTAAAAAAACTGCAGGCCGGCTCTACCGTGCTTGACTTTGCCTACCAGGTGCACTCGCGCGTTGGAGAGCAATGCACAGGGGCTATTGTCGATGATAAAAATGTGCCTATCCGCTATGAGCTGAAAAACGGCGAAACGGTTAAAATTATCACCTCAAAGAACCAGAAGCCGGCTCCCGACTGGATAAACTATGTAAAATCGAACCGGACCAAAACAAAGATCCGACGCTCGCTCAGGCAGATGCAGCTCCAGCATACCGATGCCGGTAAGGCCACTTTAAAGAGAAAGCTGAACCAGGTAAAAACGCCTTTCAGCGATGAAGTGGTCAATCACCTTTTAAAGCATTTCAAAGTTAAAACATCACAGGATTTATACGAAGGGATTGGAAACCAGCAGTTTGATATCAGCGGGCTGAGAGATATCCTCCACCCCGAAACGGAAGGGGAAAAACCCGTTTATGAAGAAATTCCGGTAAAGGCATCCGAAAAGTCTCATATTTCAAGTGGTTCTGATGTCTTGCTTATCGACAATGAAAGCATCAACGACTATAAGATGGCCAACTGTTGCAAGCCTATTTTTGGCGATGAGATCTTTGGCTTTGTCACCGTGGGTGATGGCGTTAAGATACATCGCGTGAATTGTCCGAATGCCAAACAGTTACGCGAAAAGTACAGTTACCGTATAATCGAAGCAAAATGGTATGAAGCCTCCGAGGCGTCAGAATATTTATCCGAGCTTAAAATCACCGGGGAAGACCAGTTGGGTATGGTCAATAAAATTACGGATGTTATTTCCTCGGAAGTGCGGGCTAACATGCAATCAATTAATTTCTCGAGTAACAAAGGTGTTTTCACCGGATATGTTTCCATTCATGTAAAAGACAACAAGGTACTGGATTCTTTGGTTTACAGGCTGCGGAAGATGCCAGGTGTTGAACAGGTACTGAGGATAAGATAAGGGATAGTTAAAACGATCGATTCAATGGAATCAGTTTTTAATTTATTAGCTTTGCAACTATATTTCTACATGGCTATATGATTTTTCTTCATCCGGAATATTTGTGGGGACTTTTGGCAATAGCCATCCCGATTATTATACACCTGTTCAGGTTCAGGCGGTATAAGACTGTCTATTTCAGCAGTATACAAATACTCAAAGCCGTTAAATCTGAAACAAAGAAACAGTCGCAGCTCAAGCATATTTTGGTGTTGATTTCCAGAATATTGGCTGTCATTGCTTTAGTGATTGCTTTTGCAAGGCCTGTCCTTCCCCGAGAAGAAAAGCAGCCCGGCGCAGAGCGCACTTATATTACTGTGTATCTTGATAATTCCTACTCGATGCAGGTGGCCGGAAGAAGTGGGATGCTTTTGTCTGTGGCTCGTCAGAAAGCTCTTGATCTTGCAGAATCTTACTCTCCAGCCGATCGTTTCCGTCTGATAACTAATGATTTTAATCCGGCAAGGTTAAGGTTCACGGATAAGGCGACATTCATCAGCCAGGTAGAAAAAACGGGTATCAGCCCTGTTACCAGGGATTTTGAAGATATTCAGCAACGTATAAAGAGTATTAAAGCGTCTGATAATCAGGAAGTCTATCTGATTTCAGATTTTCAAAAATCCACCTTTTCTCCCGGAAAAATCAGTGATAGTGAAGCTTCTTATCATCTGGTTCCCGTTAAGGGCGTCAATCCCTCGAACCTTTATATCGACAGTTGTTGGCTGACCACCCCTTCAATGCCGCTGATGCAAACCAGCAAGCTAAAAGTAAAAATCCGTAATTCAGGTCAGAAAGATTATGAGAAACTTCCGCTGAAGCTGAAAATTGATGGCGAGCAACGTGCGTTGTCGGCTTTTTCCATTCCGGCAGGTGGCGAAACAACGGTGACCCTTTCATTCCTTAATAAACGCAAAGGGTTCCACAAAGCACGCATCGAGCTTGCTGACAGTCCGATAAGTTTTGATAACGTTTTTTATTTCAGTTACAGGATTGCAGAAAAGGTTAAAGTATTGGAGATTTATGATGAGAAAGCCAGCCCTTACCTTAAAAGGCTCTTTGGCTCCGATTCACTCATATCCTTCATCCAATCTGATCGCCTTAAGCTGAATTTATCCTCGCTAAACGACCAACAGCTTATCATTCTCAACTCCCTTGAAGAAATTTCTTCGGGATTTGAAAACGAGCTCAGGGAAGTAAGTAAATCGGTGGATATTTTACTGATTCCCCATCCCGAAAGGATACTGACAAACCAAAAAATAGCGGAGGCTACCGGAGGCTCAGGCTTTGGTATTGCCGACACCTCCTCTGTGGAGATCACAACACTGGCCACTGAGCATCCGTTGATGGAGGGGGTCTTTTATCAGCGCATGGATAAGAGCCAGGAATTAAACATCAACCTTCCTGAGGTTTTCAGGCACTATTTTTTAGATATTGATTTCAGGGCTGACGTGTTAATGCGATTAGCCAATGGAGACCCTTTTCTTACAGCAAAACAAAATGGCAAAGCAAATATTTACACTTTGGCGGTCCCACTCGAAGCCTCATGGAGCGAGTTTGTGAGGCACCCGGTATTTGTGCCGGTTATCCACAGAATGGCCATCATCAGCGACCGCATCAAGCCTCTGTACTATGTTCCCGGTGAAGAGAAATTTATTGAGGTGGAGGCTCAGATGGATGAAAGTGCCATATTCAGGCTGGTAAACGAAGCTACCGGGGTTGAATCAATACCATCCTTTGTTAGCAACAGCCGGGGACAATTTATCCGCCCTTACATCGACAGGCCCGGTCATTACAGGCTTTTACAGGATAGCCTGACTTTTGATGTGCTGTCGTTCAATGCCAGTCCGGTAGAGTCTGATCTTGCGACTTTTAATACAGAAGAGCTTACTCAAATCGCAGGAGTAAAAGTATTTACGGAAGCCGATACGCCTGCAGAGAACAGTTTCAAAAAGGCATTGGCCGAAGAACAGGATGAGCGGAATTTCTGGAGGGTTTTTGTTTGGATTACGCTTCTTTTCCTTGCCATTGAAGTACTTTTGCTTAGGTTTCTGTAAAACGCCGGCCAAAATATCCGCTTTCCACAGCGCATGTTCAAAACTCCATTCTGAAATAATGTCAAAAAAATGTAATTTCGCACTCCGTGAGGAAAGCAGGGAAATCGCTCCCTGCAACGACGCAGTATCTCACGTTATGGGTTAAAGGAGAATTAAATGGCAGATAAGGACAAGACAAACGACAATAATCAAGACAATCAGAATCCGGAAGAAAACAAACAAAACGGTACGTGGCACAAAACGGTTTCGCTTGGGGGTATGTATGAGAACTGGTTTCTCGATTATGCTTCTTATGTGATACTTGAACGCGCTGTTCCGAACATGTACGATGGACTCAAACCTGTTCACCGCCGTATTCTTCATGCGATGCGTGAGCTTGATGACGGCCGCTATAACAAGGTGGCTAACCTTATTGGTCACACCATGAAATACCACCCTCACGGCGATGCCGCCATTGGCGACGCGTTGGTAGCTCTTGGGCAAAAAGACTTGTTGATTGACACTCAGGGAAACTGGGGAAATATCCTTACGGGCGACAGCGCTGCCGCGCCACGTTATATCGAGGCACGCTTGTCTGAATTTGCCAAAGAGGTGGTTTTTAACCCGAAAATCACCGAATGGACCCTCTCTTACGACGGCCGGAATAAGGAGCCGGTCTCCCTTCCGGTAAAATTTCCTTTGCTGCTTGCTCAAGGCGTGGAAGGGATTGCTGTTGGATTGGCGTCCAAAATACTGCCCCATAACTTCATTGAATTGATAGATGCTTCGGTAAATGTGCTGAAAGGAAAAGAATTTACCTTGTATCCCGACTTTTTGGGTGGGGGGATGATTGATGTCAGCAAATATGCTGATGGTGCCAGGGGAAGCCGGGTGAGAGTGCGCTCGAAGATAAGCAAGGAAGACAAGAAAACGCTCGTCATCTCTGAGATCCCATATGGCCAGACAACCAACAGTGTTATCGACAGCATACTCAGTGCCAATGAGAAGGGAAAGATAAAGATCAAAAAGATCGATGATAATACGGCCGAGCATGTCGAGATTCTGGTGCACCTTACTTCCGGTGTATCCCCCGACCAAACCATTGATGCGCTCTACGCATTCACAAATTGTGAGGTGTCCATTTCTCCAAACGCATGTGTCATTGAGGGCGATAAGCCAAAGTTCGTGGGGGTGAGCGAAATCCTCGAGAAGTCGGTGTGGCAGACCCGCGATCTCCTGAAGCAAGAGCTGGAGATCAGAAAAGGGGAGTTGCTGGAGAAAATCCTGTTTTCTTCTTTAGAGAAGATTTTTATCGAGAACCGCATTTACCGGGATATCGAAGAGTGTGAAACGTTTGAGGAGATAATTTCAACTATCGATAAAGGACTGGAGCCCTTTAAAAAGGATTTCTACAGGGATATTACCCGCCATGACATCATTAAGCTTACGGAAATTAAAATCAAACGCATCTCGAAATACGACTCGTTTAAGGCCGATGAGTTACTGAAAAAGCTGGAAGAAGAGCTGGCAGAGGTGCAGCATAACATCGATAATATTATTGATTTTACCATTGATTTTTATAAGCACATCAAGAAAAAATTCGGGAAGGGCCGCGAGCGGAAGACCGAAATCCGCGATTTTGAAAACATCGAAGCTTCGATGGCGGCGGTGGCCAACCAAAAACTTTACCTCGACCGGGAAGGTGGTTTTGCCGGCACCGGACTGCGCAAGGCCGAATACATTGCCGATTGCAGTGATATTGATGATATCATTGTTTTCAGGGCCGATGGAAAATTCCTCGTTACAAAAGTGGATGAGAAGGTGTATGTGGGTAAGGACATCCTGCACATCGATGTGTTTAAAAAGAACGATGAGCGCACCATCTACAACATGGTTTACCGCGACGGGATGAACGGACGCTATTACGCGAAGCGCTTTCCTGTTAAAGGAATTACCCGCGACAAAGAGTATGATTTGACCAAAGGCAAGGAAAAATCGAAGGTCATCTATTTTACGGCCAATCCAAACGGGGAGGCAGAGGTGATTAGCGTGAAGCTTTATCCGCGCCCGAGAATGAAAAACACGTCGTTTGAATTTGATTTTAGCGAGCTAAGCATCCGAAGCCGCTCTGCCAACGGAAATATCCTCACACGATACGCTATCCGGAAAATCAGTAAGAAGGAAGAAGGGGTGTCCACGCTTGGTGGCATAGATATCTGGCTCGATGAGAATGTTATGCGCCTGAATACAGAAGAGTACGGGCGTTATCTTGGCTCATTCAAGAGCGATGATAAAATAGTGGCTTTCTATGGCCGTAAATATTTCAACTTCCATGGCTACGATCTAACCACGCATTTTGAGGAGGACATCGATAAGATTGAGAAGTACGACGATAAGAAAGTTTACACAGTGGTTTATTATCACGGCGAAAAACAAAACTATTTCGTAAAGCGTTTCTCACTTGAGCCTTCAGAGAAGCCCCAGCAGTACCTGGATGACCACAAGAAGAGCAAAGTGATTTACTTTACGGATGAAAAATGTCCGCGTATCGAGTTGGAGTTTGATAACACCAACAAGAGAAAAGAGCGTGAGAATGAAGAAATCAACCTGGCAGAGTTTATCGATGTAAAAAGCTTCAAGGCCATGGGCAACCGCTTAACACGATACGATATCAAGAAAATCCATGTGCTGGATCCGCTGCCGTGCGAAGATGAGGAAGAAAAACCTGATGAACAGGTGGCTGAAGGCAACGAAGGCAATGAAAGCACCCAGGAGAATAACGATGATCAGGGTTTTGATCAGATGGAGCTGAACCTGGATTAAAATGAAAATAAGATAAAAATGAAAGATAACAAGGTATTAGACATTAACAATGACGTAAAATGGATTGGGGTCTTGGATCCTGATTTGGTGACTTTTGATGTGGTGATGGAGACAGAATATGGTACAACATATAACTCGTACTTTATCAATGCAGAGAAAAAGGCTGTAGTAGAAACCACTAAAGAAAAATTCTGGGATACTTACCTGGAAAAGCTCAAGCAGGTGACCGATCCTTCGGAGATCGAATACATCATCCTCGATCATACCGAGCCCGACCATTCAGGTAACGTGCGTAACCTGCTTAACCTGGCGCCCAATGCTACAGTGGTGGGCTCAGGAAACGCAATACGCTATCTGCGCGACCTGATTGGCAATGAGTTTAAAAGCATGACAGTGAAGAATGGCGATACACTCGATTTGGGAAATAAGACCCTCGAATTTATCGGGGCTCCCAACCTTCACTGGCCCGATTCTATCTACACTTACCTGAAAGAGGACAAGCTGCTTTTTACCTGCGACAGCTTTGGTTGCCATTTCTGCGATGAGCGTATGTACGACGACCAGGTAGCGGATTTCGATGAGGCCTTCAAATACTATTTCGATGTAATTTTAAAACCTTTCAGCAAGTTTATGTTGAAAGCTATCGAGAAGATTCGTCCGCTTGAAATTGAAGGCATCCTTACCGGCCATGGCCCATTGCTCCTGAATGACTGGAAGAAATGGGTGGATTTGTCTGAAAAATATGCCTCTGAAGCAGTGAAATACCCGGAAACGAACCGGGTATTTATCCCTTACGTATCAGCGTATCAGAAAACCGGAGCTATCGCCGAATCTATCGCGCAGGGCATCAAGGAAGTGTCTGGCGATATCGAGGTGGATGTTTGCGACATTGAAATGATGTCGATTGGCGAGATGGAAGAGAAGGTAACACGCGCTAACGCATTGATTGTGGGATCGCCTACTATCAACCAGAACATCCTACTGCCTGTCTACAAGCTTTTTGCAGTCATGACCCCTTTACGCGATAAAGGAAAGCTGGCCGGGTCATTTGGCTCATATGGCTGGAGCGGTGAAGCTTCCAAAATGCTGAACACCTTTTTGGAGCAACTAAAGCTGAAAGTTTACGGCGAGGGTGTGTTTATCAAATTCACTCCCGATGAGGAAGGGGAAAAGCAAAGCATGGATTATGGTAAGGCTTTTGCTCAGGAACTTCTCAAGAATTAATTATTTAGCGAGGGATTTCTCATTTTTTGCACGATCTTTGCTAACTTTAACGTTGTTTGGATAGGAAGAAAAAAGGGAGATTACCTATGAAAAATATTACTATTAGTTCAGGAAAAGGGTTGTCGGGTATCATGGTACTGACGGCCCTTTTAGTTTTTGCCTCAGGATGCAGTATCGATCGTAAGCTGGCCAAGGAGTTTGTGCAGTCAGAAGATCGCCCGCCCGTTATTTTGAAGCAGCCCCCGGCAATCTATATGGTTTCTTACAAAGACACCGGCACCGATACCACCGGATTGGCCAAATGGCAAATCGATTCGGTGCGTTTTCACGAAAGTGCTATCATAAAAAAAGTAGACCCTCGGAAGTTTAAGACAAGTTTTTTTGATGCCTTTAAAAATCAGTTTTCAAAGTATGGTTTTGAGTTTTATGAAGGCCAGAAACTCAAAGCCCTGTTTGAAAATGATACCATCCATCCTATCGTCGTGGATTTTCCGCAAATGGAGTTGGAGGAGTACATCCAGCCATACAGCGATGTGGGATATGTTAAAGGACGCGAATACTATAAAAATTTCGACCTGGATGCGGTAAACCTCAACACATGGCTCAAGCTTTCGATGAAAGGAGTGGAAGGGCAGGAGTTTTATTTTATCTCAGACTCTATCACCGACAAGGTAAGGGGGTATTACTTTGAAGACGATGAAACCCGCAATGTCCGCTACAAGTATAAGTATCGTGATGTTGAAGAAGAAGACATGTACCGTTTTGCGAGGGATATGGGTACGAATTACGCACAATATATTTTCGACCATTACATGAACCGCTTCATCAAACGCAACCGAAGCTCAAATGCTCCACGGAGATTTCTTTACCATTACGACCCGCAGTCTGGTGACTTCCTGCTTATCAAAAAGTTGCCCTGGATAAGGATGGAGATGGATGAGGTGTTGAGAAAAAATTAAAGGGTTCTGTCAAGGTTTTCTTTTCTTTTTAACCCGTCAGTGACCGAAGACCTCAGCCAGTCTTAAAACTTTTGTATATTGGCTGTGATAAAAGGAACAATTATTCGCGCATCGGCATGAAGGAATCTGATAATACTTTTTTGTTTCTCCCTGATATTTCAGGGTTTTCCGCTTTCGTTAATCAAACGGAGGTTAATCACAGTCGTCATATTATTTCCGAATTGCTGGAGTTGCTTCTGAAAACCAATATTTTGGGACTGGAAGTTGTAGAAGTTGAGGGCGATGCAATATTCTTTTTCAAGGCAAAAAAAATCCCTTCACTCGAAGAGCTCTTCAGGCAAACCGAAGAAATGTTCCTTGCTTTTCATAACCACCTCGAAGAGTATGAAGCCCACCGTATCTGTAAGTGTGGTGCTTGCAGAACAGCAAATAAACTGACCCTGAAATTTATTGCGCATAGTGGTCCGGTTGAACCCATTAACATTGGCAAGTTTAGAAAACTTCACGGTAACGATGTGATTGTCAGTCACCGCCTGATGAAAAATGACATCCCATCCCATGAATATCTTTTGGTTACTAAACGGCTCATGCAGGAAATGGAAGATACAGGTTTTGTTCCTGATAAGCAGTTTAATCCTCATGACACAGCTTCTGCTTACGAAAATACCGGCGAAGTGGAATATACCTATTTCGATTTTAAGTTTCTTCATCAAAAAGTGCAAGCCTACAAAGCCCAATATTATGAGTATGTTAAATCGAACACCATATCGCTTACGGAAGAAATAGCCATTGAGCCCTATTCGCTGTTCGATATTATTTCGAACCTGAAGTACCGGAAAAAATGGAATCATAGCATTAAGGAACTATACAACGATAGTGATAATATAAATCAATCGGGAGATACACATTCTTGTGTGGTAAACAATATGGTGCTTCAGATTGAAACCATTCCTGTTAAAAGCCAGGCGGCTGATATCGTTTACGGGGAGCGTATTGCAAGGCAGGGGATTTTAAAGAACATACAGCTTTTTTACACCGTAAAGCCTTTAGGGGACAAAAGCCGGCTTGTTTTCGAAGTTAGTTTCCAGTTTTTATATCCGTTTCTGGCTTTCACGAAACCTTACCTTTACCGGCGATTAAGCAGCATGTCGGAAAAAATGGTCAGGGATCTGAAATATTATGCGGAGCATGAGCATAAAACACAGCCTTTTAAAGTGGATATCAGCAAAATGATTGAAAAATTCGCGGCAAGTTCAGAGATATGAATGCATTAAAACCAATACTGAAATCACTTTTCAATTTAGTCCTGATTTTTACTTTAGCAGGATGCAAGGTACAGGGGCCATATTACAATAATGGTGGAAAAGCTGTTAAGGCAATCTATCCTGATAAAGCCAATATTGAATATTCTCTGTTTTTAGTGGGTGATGCCGGTGATGCCACAAAAAATTCGGATGTTTTCTTAGAATTAAAAAGGGATATCACGTTTATGGGCCCCCAAAGTGCGGTGGTGAATCTTGGCGATAATGCTTATCCTGTGGGACTGCCTGGTAAAATCAATAAGTGGCGGGGCAAAGCGGAAGAGGCACTTGACACTCAGATAGAGACCTTTAAGAGCTACAGGGGCGAAGTATTTTTTATCCCCGGAAACCACGACTGGGCTAAAGGAAAAAGATCCGGGTATCGTTATTTGCTGAACCAGGAGAGGTATTTGAACGAGCGGATGAGCCGCAAGGTGTTTTTCCCTGAAAACGGGTGCCCGGGTCCCGTGGAAATAGCTTTGAACGACACCCTTACGCTGGTGATGATTGACTCTCAGTGGTATTTTCAGAATCATTACAAGCCACTTAGCGAGGAGGATTGCGGCATTGAGGATGAGGAGGATATTTTTTTACACTTGCGCGATATCCTTAGAAGAAACAAAGACAAAAGCGTTGTGGTGGCTGCCCATCATCCGCTTTATAGCATCGGAACCCATGGTGGGCACTTTAATCCATGGCTGAATATTTTCCCGCTGACCATACTTAATGATAACCTGTTCATTCCCTTACCGGGATTTATTTACACGGCCGGAAGAAAGTATTTCGGACATATCCAGGATTTGTCTCACCCGAGATATAAGCAATATGTTAAGTCTTTGACAGAGGTTCTTGATGAGTTCCCAAATGTGATTTTTGCCGCCGGGCATGAGCACAACCTTCAGTATGCACAAAAAGATGACCTGCACCACATCATCAGTGGGTCGGCCAGCAAAACCTCAGAGATTGTCCATAACGATGATGCGGATTTTGGTTATTCGAGTCTGGGATATGCGCGCCTTGATTATCTTAAAAACGGTGATGTTTGGGTGAAATATAAAGCTGTTGATAAGGATGGTAACGCTGAACTCATGTTTTCCAAAAAGCTATTCAAATACCAATTGACTGATGAAGTTTATCAGAAAGGAAATGAAGGTCAGGTGTTTCCGGACAGTATGACCATGGCTCCAAGTCAGCGTTACGCTGCCGGAAAATTCAAGCAGTTTATGCTTGGAGAAAACTACCGCGATGTGTGGTCCGAGCCGGTCACAGTAAGGGTCTTCGACATCTCAGAGGAAAAAGGGGGGCTTGAAATAGTGAAGCGGGGTGGCGGCATGCAAACGCTGTCTGTCCGCCTTCAGGCTGAAGACAAGCGGCAATACAACCTGCGATCGCTGGATAAATATGCTGACAAAACCGTGCCCGAGAGCCTTCAGGAGACATTTGCCGCCGACCTGGTCCAGGATAATATCTCGGCTACCATCCCTTATGGAGCGCTTGTGGCGGCTTCTTTGGAGGAGCAAATCGGGCTTTATCATACCAACCCCGAAATTGTCTATGTCCCTGATGATCCGGACTTGGGAATTTACAGACAAGACCTTGCCGGGAAGCTGTTTCTTTTTGAAGAGCGCCCGGATGAAGACTGGAGCAGTGCCGATTTTTTCGGGAACTCTGATAACATTAAGAGCACAAGCAACGCTGTTGAAGATCTGCTCGAAGATAACGAGCTGGAAGTGGATCAGCCTTTTGTATTGAAAAACAGGCTTTTTGATATGTTTATCAACGACTGGGACCGGCATGATGACCAATGGCGATGGGCTCCGATAGAGGAGGATGGAGAAACGATTTACCGTCCTGTACCCAGGGATCGTGACAACGCCTTTTTTGTCAATATGGGCTTGGTTCCGGCCATCGCCAAAAGGCAGTGGGCCGTTTGGAGGTTGCAGGGTGTCAACGATGCCTGGCCTGATGTAAAAGGACTCAATTTCAACGGAAGACATTTTGACCGGACATTCCTGAATGAAATGACGATGGAAGACTTCACAAAAGTTGCCACTGAGCTCCAAAGCCAACTGACTGATGAAAGGATTGAAAAAGCCCTGAAATCAATGCCTGATCCCGTTTATCAAATGAAAGCGGATGAATTGCGAAGCTACCTTCTTACACGCCGGAAACACTTGAAAAAACTTGCAACAGATTATTACAAAGTGCTTGCCAGAGAGGTGGATGTGTTTGGTAGTGAAGATGATGAGTATTTTGAGGTTACCCGCCATACCGATGGTAAAACGGATGTAAAAGTTTACGATGTCAAAGGGGATGATAAGAAAGCAAAATTAATTTACTCCAGGGTTTTTCACCCGGATATCACCAAAGAAATCCGCCTTTTCGGGATTGATGATGATGACCATTACCGCCTGACTGGTTCAGGAAAGCAAGGTGTCAAAGTGCGAATCATAGGGGGCGAGGATGTGGACAACATCAGGGATGAGTCTTTTGTGAGGGGCTGGGGCAAGAAGACTGTCATCTATGACAATGTGGAGGATGCTGAAGTGTTTTTTACCGGTGAAGAAGCCAGGGTCATCAACATTGAAAGTGAAGAAGGCCATTCATACAACAGAAAGGATTTCAAATATGGCATCACTTCTCCGGCAGCTTTTTTCGGGCACAATGCCGAGGATGGTGTATTCGCAGGCGGAGGGTTCCGGATTACCACTCATGGATTCAGAAAGGAGCCATTCAAATCGCAGCATAAACTGGTAGCTAACTATGCAGCCAAAACGGATGCATTCAATGTTGATTATCGGGGTGAGTTTACTGAACTCTTTGGGCAGTGGGATTTCGTTGTTGATGGCAGGCTGTTTGGACCAAACTACACCAGCAATTACTTTGGCTTTGGGAATGAATCAAAACTCGAACAATTTGATTTTAAGAATAACAAACCCTTTAACTATGTCCGGCGCGAAGAGATCAGCATCAACCCTTCTGTCAGGCTGCAAATGGATAAAACGGCGCTTTCTCTTGGTGTTTTTTATCAAACATCTGAAATAGAAAACAATGCGGGGCGGTTTATCACCGATTTTCAGAATAATGGGCTTTCGCAAAAAATACTGGATAGAAAGTCATACGCAGGATTACATGGTCAGATTTCCTTTGACAGCCGTAACGATGAATTATTTCCAACAGCCGGAGTATACTGGAATTTAGCTGGCCGCTGGTATCTGGGAGCAAACAAACACAGCGATATCTTTAACAAAATCTCCTCGGATTTAAGCTTGTTCCTGAGCCGTAAGGTTAATCCAAGAACGGTATTGGCCCTCCGCTTTGGTGGCGAGCTCAACAATGGGCAGTATGATTTTATCCATGCTGCCGCTCTTGGAGGAAAGCATAACCTGCGCGGATATCCTGTTACCCGTTTTTATGGCGATGCCGCCGCCTATCAGAATACAGACCTGAGAATTAAACTTGCAAATATTCACTCCTTTTATTTGTCGGGACAAATTGGTATTTTTGGCTTTCACGATATTGGACGGGTTTGGGTGCAAGAGGAAACTTCCACTATCTGGCATAATGGATATGGGGGAGGGGTGTGGTTCTCACCTTTTGGTTTGGCTTTGATTACAGCTCAATACGCAATGTCTGATGAATATGACATTTTCAGGCTTAAGTTCGATTTTCAATTCTGACAGAATTATGAACAGGGAAATATTAAAAGCGGCTGAGGATTATGTGAAGGACTTCTTTGAGAAGCAGAACACAGAGGCCATGCATTTTCACAACATCGATCACACAGAAAATGTGGTCAGTGCTGTGGATTTGATTGCTGAAAAGTGTGGGCTAAATCAGCACGAAAAAACCCTGATTAAACTGGCTGCCTGGTTTCATGATACCGGTTATTTTTTCAAAAGGGAAGGTCATGAAGACAGTTCTGTCAGGATAGCGAAACAGTTTCTTAAAAGTCAGCAACTTCCCGATAAGGATATTGAAGTCGTGGTGCAATGTATTGAGAGCACCAAAAAAGAAGCAATTCCACAAACCAGATACCAGATGGTGATGAAAGATGCTGATTTGTACCACCTTTCCACCGAAGCTTTTTTAGAGCAGTCCTTATCGCTGCGTAAAGAATGGAAAGCGGCATACGACGAAAAGATGAACAAGGAGAAGTACCTGTTCAACACCCTCGAATTCATGGCATCGCATCGCTATTATACACGTTACGGACAAGAGGTGCTCACTCCGCGGAAGCAGCAAAATATCGAGAAGGTGAAGACAGAAATCAGCAACCTTATCTCAAAAAAAGCCGATAAGAGAATTTCCAAACTCGAAGATGAATTATCAAAAACCGGAGGCACAGACCGTGGTATCGAGACCATGTTCAGGGCCACAGCCCGTAACCAGATTAATCTGAGTGCCATTGCCGACAATAAGTCAAATATCCTGATTTCGGTGAATGCCATCATCTTATCGGTGATGATTACTTATGTGGTGAGGGAGGCCGGAAGTCTCACCAATGTCCTCTACCCGATTGTGGCCATGGTAATCACAAACCTTCTGACGATTATTTTTTCTGCTTTGGCTACCTTGCCACACTTATCACTCGGAAAATTTCATGAAAGAGATGTGAAAGACAAAAGAGCCAACCTGATGTTTTTCGGAAACTTTCATAACATGGATTATGAAACCTATGAGTGGGGAGTGAAATCGATGATGAGTGATTACAATTACCTCTATAGCACCATGATTCGAGACCAATACGAACTGGGCTTGATTCTCGATAAGAAATTCAGGAAATTGCGGATAGCTTACTTCATCTTTATGTCTGGCCTCATCATTTCATTTTTGATGTTTCTTATTTTTACCGTTTAATTCGTTTAACAAATAAGCTTTAGAAATTAAACAAAAGTGGTTGCATCCCGTTTCACTTAAAATCAAAAAAACAGAAACGATATGCAATATATTTTTATAGGCGGTAGCACAGGAATTGGGGCGGAGCTTACTAAAAGAGCACTTGCACAAGGACACAAGATCACACTCATCAGCCGATCGAAAGGAACGCTGGAGGCCCATGAAAACCTTGAACATATTACAGGAGATATCACCGATTCTGAGTTTGAGTTTCCGAAAATCAGGGAAGCCCTTGACGGGATGGTTTATTTTCCCGGAACGATTAATCTCAAACCTTTCAGAGGGCTGAAGCCCGACGTTTTCAGGCAGGATTTGGAAATCAACCTTCTTGGTTTTGTTTCTGCGCTGCATGCTTACCTTTCTAATCTGAAAAAGAGTGGTAATGCTTCTGTGATTGCTTTCAGCACCGTGGCTGTACAGACCGGAATGTCTTTCCATGCCTCTGTTGCCTCTGCCAAAGGTGCTGTGGAAGGATTGGTACGTTCGCTGGCTGCAGAGCTGGCTCCTAAAGTCAGAGTGAATGCTATTGCCCCATCACTTACCGATACACCACTCGGTGAAAACCTGCTGAATACCGAAAGCAAGCAGGAAAATGCGAAAGCACGTCACCCACTTGCCCGATATGGAAAGCCCGAAGATATTGCAGCTATGGCTGAATTCCTCCTTTACGGCGAAAGCTCGTGGATTTCCGGACAGATATTGCATGTGGATGGAGGGCTTTCTTCTATATCAAGGATGTAAACTAAGGTTGCCAACAAATCAAGGCTGTTGCCAGGATTTGTTGGCTTAAACAAAATCAAAACCATGAAAGTATTTACTTCCCGCGAGCTAAGTAATCTGGATAAAAACTTCAGGAGAAATCTCATAAACCAATTACCGGGGCACAAGCCGGCCAATCTTATCGGTACTATCAGCGCGGACGAAAAGACTAATGTCGCCATTTTTGCCTCAGTACATCATCTGGGTGCCAACCCACCGCTGATGGGATTTAATATGCGTCCTGTAAGTGTTGAGCGCCATACATATGAAAACATCATTCGGAAAGAGTGCTTTACCATCAATCACGTAACAACGGAGATTTACGAGCAGGCCCACCAGACTGCCGCACGCTATCCGAAGGAACAATCAGAATTTGAGGCTGCCGGACTCCATGAGTTTTACGGTCAAGCGGTTGATGCTCCTTACGTGGCCGAATCGCCGGTAAAAATTGGATTAAAGCTTAAAGAAGTTCACGACATTAAGGCTAACAACACCAAGCTAATCGTAGGGGAGGTGGTTGAAATAATTCTTAACGATGAAACGATGGATGAAGAAGGTAATCTTGATTTTCATCTTCTCAACTTGGTTACCGTTACCGGTCTTGATACTTATCACAGCTCAAAATCCTTGAAACGTTTACCTTTGTGATATGAGTCAGCGTATTTTGATAGTGGACGATCACCCGATACTGGCTGCCGGCGTTAAGAACCTGGTGGAGTCCGTTGGGAATTTCAAGGTGGTGCATATGGCTACCACAGGAGAGGAAGGGCTTGAGTTTCTATCCGGTAACAGAGTGGATATTTGCATCCTTGATTATGAACTGCCTGGAATGAGTGGCTTGGAGGTAGTCAGAAAAATCAGGGAAAAGGAACTGGAAACCAGGATTATCATGCTGAGTATGTATGACGATCCTTCGGTGATACGCGAAGTTATTAGCCTTGGCGTGGATGCCTACATCTTGAAAAAGGACACCCACAATAACCTGAAAGAAGCACTGCACAAGGTGATTGGAGGTAAAAAATTCCTTAGCGATGAAGTTTCCCAGCTTTTGATGGAGAATCCTGAAAAGGAAAAACCTGAATCGGTGCTAACTTCTCGTGAAACAGAAATTGTAAAGCTTATCGCTGATGACAAAACCAATAAGGAAATAGCCCAAGAACTTTTTATCAGTGAACGGACGGTAGAAACCCACCGGAAAAACATCATGCGAAAGACACAAACCGGCACGGTAGTCAGCCTTTTGAAGTTTGCCAGGGAACAGGGAATTGTTTAAAATGCGACACTTTTTTAGACTGGGCTCATAACTTACAAACCAGAAAGCTTAAGAACTTATTAAACCGAGTTTAATAATATTTGGCGACTATATGAGCGTTGATTATCTTTGTGAGGTATTAGGCTTATTTTTCTTAAACAAAGTTATTTCAATGAAGACTTTTCTAATAAGAGTTTTATCCGTATTAATATTTACTACGTTTTTTTTGAATCCATCGAATGCGCAGGATAAGAGAATTCACGAAGCGAAAAGAATTAGCGGTGAGGTGATAATTGATGGTGTGCTTGACGATAATGCATGGCAGGGGCTTGTTCCTGCAAAGGATTTCTTTCAGTACTCCCCCTATGTGGAGGGTAAAACGGCAAGGTTTGATACGGAGGTTTTTATTGCATATGACGATGCCGCCATTTATGTAGGAGCAATCCTTTATGATGATAATCCCGACTCAATCCTTCGCGAATACAGTCGCAGGGACGACATAAAGAATACGAGCTACTTTACCGTTTATTTGGATCCTTACGGCGACTCAAAGGTGTCGAACGGTTTTGGTGTCACAGCTTCGGGGATTCAGTATGACATGAAGTCTACTGAGAGCAACGGCGAAGATCGTGGTTGGGACGCCGTTTGGGAAAGCGGTGTGAGCTATTTTGACAATGGCTGGATGGTTGAATTGCGAATACCATACTCTGCACTGAGGATTCCCAGTGAGAACAATGAATGGGGTGTTCAGTACATCCGCCAGATCAGGCGCTTTCGTGAGCAAACGGTTTGGAACCCTATGGATCCGAACAAGGATGGCTTCCTGAATCAGTTTGGCAGACTTAGCGGAATTGAAAACATCGAACCACCGTTGCGCTTGTCGCTGATGCCTTATCTCTCTTCTTATGCAGATTATTACAGCAAAGAGAATGCATGGGAGTATAGCTATAAAGGAGGAATGGATTTAAAGTATGGTATCAACGAAAGCTTTACACTGGACATGATTTTGGTTCCTGACTTTGGCCAGGTGCAAAGCGACGACAGGGTAGTGAACCTGAGTCCTTATGAGCAATATTACGATGAGCGAAGGGCCTTTTTTATGGAAGGGACCGAACTTTTTAATAGGGGAGAGATCTTCTACAGCCGAAGAATAGGCTCTGAACCTGTTAATTATTACTCTGTTGATGATAGCCTGCAGTCTGATGAGGAAATAACAAAAAACCCGGAAGCTCCGCAACTCATCAATGCGACAAAACTTTCAGGAAAAACATCGGATGGATTGGGAGTGGGGATACTTAATGCTATGACTGGTGGTACTTTTGCTACGATTGAAGATACCATAACAGGAGATAGAAGAGAGGTGAGAACCGATCCGTTTACAAACTACAACATGGTAGTTGTGGATAAGGCCATCAATACCAATTCGTACGTCAGCTTTGCGAATACTAATGTGTACAGGGGTTCCGATTTTTATACTGCCAATGTCAGCGCTGTAGACTTTAAGATATCCGACACCAGCAATACTTATGCAATAAGCGGGGTGGGCGCATTGAGTCAGCAATATTATCCTGAGCAAAGCAATAATTTCGGACATCGCTATTGGTTAAATATCGGGAAGGTTAGTGGAAACTTTACCTACAGCCTCAGCCAATTGGCAGAGAGTGACACCTATGACCCCAATGATTTGGGATATCTGCAAAGTAATAATGACTTTGTGACCTCCTTAAATTTCGCATATCGAAAATTTGAACCCACAAAGTTGTATCAAAGCTGGAGGAATCACCTGAATATATCTTACAGTCAGCAATACAAGCCGCGTGAATTTGTGAACGTAGATTTATGGGGACAATCGGTGATGACCCTGAAAAATTTCATGACCGTAGGGCTAAACACCTATCTACGCCCAACAGTGACTACCGATTTTAACGAACCACGTGTTGAAGGCTGGAAGTATTTAGCTCCAAAGTACTACCAATTAGGATTTTTTGTTTCACCTGACTATCGCAAATCTTTCTTGGTTGATTTCAGCGGAGAATATGGTATTGCGCAAAGAGATAATTACAGTCGCTACGAAATCGAAATTAGTCCGAGGGCACGTCTGTCTGACAGGCTAACATTATCCCATGAGCTGGAGCTGGAACATTCTGTGAATGACAATGGTTACGTAAACTCCGAAACATCGGGTGATTATACTGAAATAACTTTTGGCCGCCGCGATATGCACAATGTGACCAATACGGTGGATGCCAGCTATATTTTTAACGACAAAAGTGCTTTGGCATTCAGGATGAGGCATTATTGGCTGAAGGTCGATTACAATAAATTTTTCCTTCTTACATCCAGTGGTTTGCTTAATGAAATTGATTATTCGGAAAATGAAGACTTCTCGACCAATATTTTTAACATTGATATGACTTACTCGTGGCGATTTGCCCCCGGAAGCGAGATGAGTGTGGTGTGGAAAAATGCGATTTACAAGGAAGAAGAAAATACACGGGACAACTATTTTAGCAATATTGAAAAAGTGATTAACGCGCCCGGCTCTAATTCTTTATCTTTGAAAATCCTGTACTATATCGATTATGAGCAGGTCTTCAAAAACAGAAACAGCTAAGCAATGAAGCCGGAAAAGCCATACAGAAAAAGAATCTTAAGCTTTAAATACGCTTTTAAAGGTGTTGGATATGCGTTTAAAAGTCAGCCGAATATGCGGATACACGGGATTGTTTTTGCATTAGTATTGGCTGCAGGTTTCTATTTTGGGATTTCTTTTGCTGATTGGCTGGTGATTCTTCTTGTTTCAGCCATGGTTTTTAGTATGGAGATATTGAATACTGCGGCTGAATTTTTCTTAGACAAGTACTATCCTGACTATTCTGAGAATACGGGAAAGATTAAAGACATGACTGCCGGGGCGGTGTTGGTGGCTGCAGTTTTTGCGGCTATAGCCGGATTGATCATTTTTATTCCTGAAATTATAGCACTGTTATGATAGCTGTTGCGGATAATGGAGCCTCGAAGTGCGAGTGGATGATTGGCGATGGGGTCAATGACCCTGTGAGGGTGGTGCATCCGGGATTTAATCCTAATAGCGCTGCATTATTACAAGAAAAAGAGTTCGTTAAAAACATCACCAACAATGTTGACAGAACACCAGGCAAGTTGTTTTTTTACAGCGCAGGAATGGGAAACGAACCTGCCAAAACTAAAATGCATTCGATTTTAAAAGAGCGTTTTCCTACGGCGGATATCAGCATCGAAACAGACCTAACAGGTACTGGCAGAGCGATTTTTGGAGACCAGCATGGGGTGGCAGCTATCCTGGGCACCGGAGCTAATGCCGGATATTATGACGGAAAGGCCATTAAGCATCAACCGCTTTCTTTAGGTTTCTTGCTGGGCGATGAGGGGAGTGGTGCTTATCTTGGTAAAGTACTGATGCAACACTATTTGCGGGGTGACCTGCCAACGGATATTTTACGGTTGATTGACGATAAGCATTTAGCGCCCCGTACAGAGCTTTTAAAGTCAGTCTATTCAAATCCTTCCCCACATGTTTTTACAGCTATGCTACGTGCTTTTGAGCCTGTGAAGGGGCACCCTTTTTTGAGTGATATCATCCGAAAAGGATTTAAATTGTTTTTTGAGCATATGGTTGCAAGGGTGGAGCACCATGGAGTGCGCACCATTGGATTTACGGGCAGCGTGGCGTATCATTTTAGCAAGGAGTTGGCGCTGGTGTCGTCAGAAAAAGGTTTCCGGGTCAGCCGAATTATTCAACATCCTGCTAAAGAGCTTTTTGATTATCATTTGAATGCATCAGGGCATTGAAATCATTCCAGCTCCTTTAACCTCCTTTGAACTTCAACAGTATTCATCCTGGCTTACGAGGCACGTCCTCCTGCATGAGTGGCATTCCTGAAGAAATGAAATGGTTGACTTATTGCTATAACAGAATAACCTCGTGCTGTGGTGTAAGCCTATGTTTTTAATTGACGGATAGGTGTTTTTTTGATTGTGCTGCAATATATAATGTTTTTAAATAACAGGTTTCCGGCATATGAATAAATCAACTTAGGATGAGCTGTTTATCTGTTTAGCTTAAATAGTGGGCATTCTGTTAAAGTATTACCCAGGGTTGGGATTTAAACCGTTGAATTTGTCAAGAAAATACCTTGTTGAATATTGTATGCCAGCAATTTACTTCTTTTATTTCGTGCCTTTTATGCTTACTTTTATGGGAATCACCAAAAAATTCAAACCATGAAACATTCATTTACTTTTTTAAGTTGTGTGGTAGCTGTCGTATTGCTAACGATAAGCACGCAAGCACAGGTGACGCGTGGCACGGGTGTCATCACTAATCAAGAGACCGGAGTTGAACTCCCACGGATTGTTCGCTCTAACTTAACCATGCCATCATCTTTTACTGTACCAGGATATAGTAAAAACACCATCGACAATAAGGGAACCGAGTTTTGGCTTTTGATGGAGCAAAACTATGATACTTATGTAGATGGAATCTACCTTGATATCACCAGTGATATTGCCACCTCGGGCACTGTCTCTATTCCGGGGTTATCATTTGAGGAAGATTTTACAACAACGCCGGGGGTCATCACTCGTGTTACTTTGCCGAATGACTGCCAGGTACTTACGAGTGAAACAGTTGAAAATAAAGGAATCCACGTAGTTTCGCAGCAGGAGGTAACGGTTTATGGCCTTAGCATAAAAGCATTTACTTCAGATTGCTTCCTTGGACTTCCCCTGGATATCCTCTCTTCACAATACCTTGTTATGTCGTATCCTAATTTTGTCTGGACTTCTATTACTGACCAGACCCTTGGGCAGTTTGCTGTGGTGAGTCCATACGACAATAACACAGTTACCATCACACCAACCTGCGCCACTTTTAATGGCGTTGCGCCAGGTACTCCTATTACGGTTGTGCTCGACGAAGGAGAAGTATATCAGGTAAAAACAGCCTATAATAGTGATCCTTCAACAGATTTGACCGGTTCTATTGTGCAGTCTACTTTGCCTGTGGCTTTGTTTGCAGGTAACAGTTGTGCAAGTATCCCTACAAATTATTCAGCTTGCGATCTGATTGTGGAACAAATCCCCCCGGTTTCCACGTGGGGAAACAATTTTGTTACTTATCCACTCGAAGGCCGCGAGAATGGCGATACGTGGAGAGTTCTTTCATCACAAAACAATAATGCCATTTATGTAAATGATGCCCTTGTAGCCACACTGGAATTTGCAGATTTTTATGAGTTTATTTTGGATGAACCAGCCAAAATCAACAGCAGCAAACCTGTTTTAGTGATGCAGTTTTCTAATGGGGATGATTTTGATCCGGACCTTGCCAACAATGGAGACCCGTTTATGATGCTGATCCCTCCTGAGGAGCAGTTTATGGATGCCTATACTTTTGCAACACCCAGTTCAGGTTTTGCCTATAACTATGTAACCATTACCATCCTGACCGAAGGCATCAGCACCTTAGTGTTAGACGGTTCTACGGTAGATGCCGGTTGGTTTACTCCTATTGGAAGCACAGGATTTTCTGCGGCCGGTATTGAGCTCACTGTGGGCTCGCATACTATCAATAACACTGCAAATATTCCTTTCGGGATTTATTCTTATGGTTTTAACGGGTATGACTCTTATGGTTATGCCGGTGGATTGTCGCTGGAGTTTATCTATGAGGGCAGCGCCCCGGTAATTACGCGCACAGATGCTACGGTAAATGCCTGCCAGCAAAATCATGCTGATGACGAAGAGCTTGTTATTGAGGTTGATGTGGTGGATGCCCAGGAGCCCTACACACAGGCGGTTTACATGTATTATGAGTCGCCTCCCGGAGATGGCTATCAAATGGTGGAGATGGATTATGTGGCCGGGGATACATGGAGTTATTCCATGACACATGATATGACCTTCGATCCGGGTGTGAACTTTTACTTAACAGCCACCGACGGGCAGTTGTTTAGCTCCGATCCGCTGATCGATCCATCGAATAATCCCTACAGTATGGCTGTGCTCCCTAACGAGCTTCCTGTTATCAGCCATGACCCGGTTTATGCTGCTGATTATGACTCTGACCTGCTCATATCTTGCCAGGTGACTGATGAAACCGATTACCCGGAATTGGTGCAACTGAATTACCGCACACACGGAGGGAACCCTGTTTTCAATACCGTTGAGATGAGTGAAGTGGGTAAAGGTGTTTATGCAGCCAGCATTCCCGGAAGCAGCATCAATGAAAATGGTACCGATTACTATATCAGCGCCAGGGATAATTTTGGAGTTTCTGCAAGATTCCCGATAGAGGAGGAGTATGTAAAACTGAACCAGGGCGTAGGGATAGCAGAAAACCATGTTGAGGCAGCACAGGTTACAGTGGCTCCCAATCCGTTTAACCACGAAACCAGCATTGCCATTGA
>JAASSU010000123.1 GCA_021767705.1 Bacteroidota bacterium
AACTACGATGCGGCAAGCACCAATCACATTGTTGATTTAACGTTGGGTTATAGTTTTGACTTTATGCATGTGGCTTGGTCAACTATCCTTTACGGGAACGACCGTATTCCGGGAACTGACGAGCAACGTTATTCAACTTATGTGGAATTGGGTTTTCCGTTAAAGTTGAATGAAACTTCTGTTACACCTTTCATAGCACCCGCTTTTGTCCTTAACGGGAATGCGGAAACGATGATTTACGGAAACGACGAGAGCGCTGGGATAGCGAATGTGGGCCTCAGGGTGAACAGAATTGTCGAAATTGGAGAATATAAACTACCTGTTTCTGCTGAAGTAGGATTTAATACTGCCATAGAGCAAGCTTCAGTGCAGCTTGCGGTTAATTTATTTTAGTTAGAAACCGTGTTTGATGATAAGGTCGCTACCCTCAGGGTAGCGGCCTTTGTTGTTATAAACCATTGTTAAAAAAGATAAATCTAACTCGCCAGTACAAATACTAATACTAACTAATATTTTCTGAATGAATCGTTTAATAACAATAAATCCTGTCAAAAGAAAGAAGGGTAAGATGCATCTTTCGACCTGGATCGAATTAGGCGCAATCTCAACCCCAAAACTATTTATACGCATTTTAAATAGCACTGTAAAGTTGATGCATAAATGGTTTTGTGGAATGTTATAAATACCGGCATTAAAAATGTTTAATCAAAAACACCTAAAACATGAACAAAAATATTGTGTTTATAGTTATGGCGTTCGTAGTTAAACAAAACAATAATTATTAATTTAAAATTTACAATTATGGAACTTCCAAGTTTAACGCCCGGACAGTATAGTTTAGTCTATAATTTTATGTCCATTGCCATCGCTGCATTTTTGGCAACTTTCGTTTATTTTATATTCGGAAGGGAGCAAGTAGGGCGTAAGTATCGTAAAGCACTCTTGACTAGTGGAATTGTAGTAGGTATTGCAGCCTATCACTATTTCAGGATTTTGCATTCGTTTGCGGAGGCCTATGTATTTGATGTGCAATTAGGAGAGTACATCGCTTCAGGTAAACCGTTTAACGATGCCTATCGTTATGCTGACTGGCTTATCACTGTGCCTTTGTTGTTAGTTGAACTGATTCAGGTGATGGCACTCGACAGACAAAAGAGCCGTCGTTTAATATCCATTCTTACAATAGCAGCAGTATTTATGCTTATAACAGGATATTTTGGCGAGGTACGCCGTGAAGATGCTGAATTATTCTCATTACGTGGTTTATGGGGATTCCTTTCTACCATTGGCTTTGTGGTGATTCTTGTCACTTTGTTTAAAGAAATTAAGGATGCGATGAACCGCGAAAGTGGACGTGTTGGCATTCTGCTTCGAAACATTGGTTTGTTAACATTCTTTGCATGGGGATTTTACCCTATCGTATATATGGCCCCATTTTTCGGATGGGACGGTGGACAAACCGAGGCTGTTATTCAGGTCGGCTACAGCATGGCTGACATCATCGCGAAAGCGGGATACGGTTTAATGATTTTTGCTATCGCTAGGGAGAAGACTCTGGAAGAGCAAGCAGAGTAGTTGATTTGCTTAATTCACGAAAAGGCGGGCTGTTTTCTGGCTTGCCTTTTCTATTAAAAAAGTCCATGAAAAAATACGATTATATAATAGCAGGTTTGGGTGCGGCTGGGTTGAGCCTGGCTTATTTCATGCTGCAATCTGAGCAGCTCAAGGAAAAAAAGGTGTTGCTTGTTGACCGTGACCGAAAAGACAAGAATGATCGTACATGGACCTTCTGGGGAGATGTTCCCGGGGAGTTTGCCCACCTTGTTGAAAAAACCTGGTACAAAATTGGGCTGCATGATAAATATGAGGACGTGATTGTAAATGCCGAAAGGACGCCTTATCATTTTATTCCGGCGATACGTTTTTATAACTACGTAATTCCGAAACTGAAAAAGAGTGATAACTTCACATTCCTTAGTGGCAACATCGAGCGCATCAGCGACTTGAATGGCGAGGCTGTTATCACCATCGATTCGCAGCTTTACAGTGCAGATTATATTTTTAACAGTGCTTTCCACGGGGTGTCTACCATGGCGCAAGCACAAAAGAAAGTAGCTTTTCAGCAGTTTAAAGGCTGGGAAGTGTCCTTCAACAGAGAAATCCTTGAGGCGGATGAGGTCACACTTATGGATTTTTCAATTTCAGAAAAAGGCAAGGTAAATTTTATGTACCTGTTGCCAGTCAGTGAAAATCGATTGATCTTAAACTGCACAGCTTTTGGCTCAGAAATGATTGAAAATGGGTTTGCTGAAAAGTGCATGGCCGATTACCTGGCCAAATACTTTCCGCATGATTACTCTATCATTCGTAAAGAGCAAGGTTTTATTCCCATGAGTCATATTGAGTTTAGAAGGAATTACAGTTCAAGGATTATGAACTTGGGGATCCTCGGCGGCGACGCACGCCCCTCAACGGGTTATACCTTCATCAACGCAATTAACAACTCAAGAAAAATAGCGGCCGGGCTGGCTGAAAGTGGTAATCCTCCAAAAATTTTAAACAACAAGCGGCACTTTAACTTTTACGATCGTATTTTTATTCGTGTACTTAAAGACAACCCGGAGGCTCTTAAGAAAGCTTTGCTTCTGATGTTCAAAAAGAACAGTTCTTCGAAAGCGTTTGACTTCTTGTCTGCTTCAACAAGTGTTATTCAGGAGATACCAATTATCTTGTCTCTGCCGATTATCCCATTTCTAAAAGCTTTTATAAATGAACAGAAAAACAGTAGAAGATGAAACAAAAGTTAGCATTCAGGAACCCTAAAATAAACCTGCTGATAATAGGGGCAACAATTCTAATTATTCTGCTTTCGCAGATAAACTATTCAGTTTCTGAAACAATGCAGTATTTTCTGCTCATGGCCGGAACAATTGCTATTGGCATCCCACACGGGGCTACCGATAATCATATTTTTAGAAAAACCCGACTTCGCAAAACCTTTTTAGGAAGGAAAAAGCAGCGTTTCTATTTTATATATCTCTTTATCGTGGCTTTTTACACCGGATTATGGTTGATATCACCTACTATTTCTCTGGTGGTTTTCCTTCTCCTTTCGGTCTATCATTTTGGTCAGTCACATTTGTTTTATCTGCAATCGAAAATATCGCCGCTTTCGCGAAGCTTGTTTTACCTTGTTTGGGGTAGTTACGTATTATTCATTCCTTTGATGTTCAGCTACAATGAAGCAATCCCGGTTTTACAGCAAATCCTGGGTTATGTTCCTGTAAGTCTTGAAACAGTTGAAGGTCTGCGAAACATTGTTGCTTTTGCTCTGCTCGGGGTTAACCTGATTCTTTTCCTTGTTATCGACCTGAAAGGACTACTACCTTTAAGGGATTTCTTGGTAGAGACTGCAAACCTTCTTGTACTTGGGCTGCTCGGATACTTTACGCCACTCTTTGTAGCTTTTATTACGTACTGGGCCCTGTGGCATTCCTTTAATTCGCTGGTAGAGATAAGTACTTTTATCACAAACCGAAAGAGCTCCATTAAATTTAGTGCATTCTATCGTAAGGCGCTGCCTCTGTCACTTATCACTTTTGCTGGAATTGCTGTTCTTTTTTTTGTGACGCAAAGTTTTGACTCAAAAGAGCAGATGTTAGCTGTATTTTTTATCATCATTGCAGCCATAACATTGCCGCACACCATCCTGATGGAATTCCTTTATCGCGAAAAAGCATGATTATGGATAATAGAAAAGTAATTTATTGGTTCCGAAATGATTTACGATTGCATGACCAGCCCGTATTAAAAGCATTAACAGAATCCGGATATAACATCATTCCTTTCTACTGCTTTGATGATCGTTTCTATTCGACCCTGTCGCTTGGTTTCCGGCGGACCGGCCCCCACAGGTTGAAGTTCCTTTTCGAGAGCCTGGAAGATTTAGATGACCAGTTAAGAAACCTTGGTTCAGCTCTGATTGTCCGTAAAGGAAACACAGCTGAGCAGCTGCAGAAAATCACAGAGCAAACAGGTGCAGCAAAGATTTTTGCGGCAAAAGAGTTTGCCACTGATGAGTTACAAACGGAGAAGGAAATCGAAGGAGTTAACCAGCTAACCCTTGAGCTTCACGAGTCGAACGGTTTATTCAGGGAAAGTGACCTGCCATTCGATATCGATGAGCTCCCCGATGTGTTTACTCAATTCAGGAAAAAAGTTGAAAAAAAGCTTAAGACAATAACTGATCGCGGGGAGGTATCAAAAATGTCGCTTTTGCCTGATGACCTGGAAAATGAAGCCGTGCTCTCGTATGCAGACTTTGATATGGAAGAGCCTGAAACGGATCGTCGTGCTGCCATGGATTTTTATGGCGGGGAGTCTGAAGCATTGAACAGACTTCACGAATACATATGGGAATCAGAAAAGGTATTGACATACAAAAAGACACGAAACGGATTGCTTGGCAGAGATTATTCCACAAAATTCTCGCCCTGGCTGGCCAATGGTTCATTGTCTCCTCTAAAGGTTATTGCCGAGATAAACCGCTTTGAAGAAGAGAAGACAAGTAACTCCTCTACCTACTGGGTCAAATTTGAGTTAATGTGGAGAGAATACTTCCGTTGGATTGCCCGCAAATACGGAGGTCAGATATTTTCCAGGGATGGGATTAAAAATGAAAAGGTATTACAAAAGCAAAATGTTCATCTTTTTGAGAAGTGGCGCCTGGGTAATACTGGAGATGATTTTGTGGATGCCAATATGAAAGAGCTGTGGCTTAGCGGATTCATGTCGAATCGTGGACGGCAAAATGTGGCTAGCTATCTTTGTAAGAATATGAACATTGATTGGCGATTGGGTGCCTCCTGGTTCGAATCGCAACTGATCGATTACGACGTTTACAGTAACTGGGGAAATTGGATGTATGTGGCTGGTGTGGGTAACGATCCGCGCGAGAAGCGCTTTTTTAATACTCAGAAACAGGCCGAAAGGTATGATGCCGACAGAAAATACAGAGACTTATGGCTCAAAAAATAAATATAGTCTGGTTTAAGCGCGATTTGCGTTTACGTGACCATTTGCCTTTGAAAAAGGCTGTGGAAAGTAACAGGGCATTGCTTTTGATCTACATCTTTGAACCCTCCTTAATGGACTCGCCACATGCAGATTATCGTCACTGGCGATTTGTAGCTGAATCGATCAGGGATATGAACGAAATACTCAACAAGTACGGGCAAAAAATACAAATAATGCAGGGTGAGGTAATCTCATTATTCAGGAAAATCTTTGAGCAATATGATGTAGATACCCTATTCTCACATCAGGAGACTGGCTTGTGGTTGACGTATCAGCGCGACATGGAAGTAAAAAAGCTGCTGAAGAGGCATAACATTAAATGGATGGAGTATCAGGGTAACGCAGTTATTCGCGGCCTGAAGAGCCGTGACACCTGGGATAAAAAAAGGATGGAGTTTCTTTCTCAGGAGCAGCAACACCCAAATCTAAAAAGAATAAAAGCTTTTTACCTGAAGCCTGAGCTCAGACAGCCTGCAACTGAAAGGGCATGGTACGGTGCCGCTTTCGAGGATCATCCTATGCAGCAGGGCGGAGAGAGTAGCGCCCTCGAAGTGTTGGATAGTTTCCTCACGGAGCGTCATCCGGGCTACAGTAAAATGATTTCAAAACCATCCGAAAGCCGCAGCAAGGGAAGCCGCCTATCGGCCCATCTTGCCTGGGGGAATTTATCGATAAGACAGGTGGAGCAGGCGCGCAGGCAAGCATATCCCTCCAGTAAATCCGGAGGCGACTTGCTGGCCTTCAAATCTCGGCTTGTGTGGCACTGCCATTTTATTCAGAAGCTTGAGTCGGAGCCGGAAAAAGAGTGGAAAAATATGAACCCCGTTTACAATCAAATCAGGAATGAGTGGAATGAATCCCATTTCAAGGCATGGAAAGAAGGTATCACGGGTTATCCTCTGGTCGATGCCTGCATGCGGTGTGTTACTGAAACAGGTTTTCTTAATTTCAGAATGCGATCGATGCTGGTTTCTTTTCTGACACATCACCTTTGGCTCGATTGGCGGGAAGGGGCGAAGCATCTGGCGCAGCAGTTTTTAGACTTTGAACCCGGAATACACTTCTCGCAGTTTCAAATGCAAGCCGGAACAACAGGTACAAACACCATTCGGATTTACAATCCGGTAAAACAATCCAAAGATCATGACCCGGACGCCGTTTTTGTAAAGCGCTGGGTGCCTGAGCTCCGAAATCTGCCCGCAGCCTTGGCTACTGAACCCTGGAAAGTGAATGCTTTTGAAGAATTGGAGTATGATTTCAGCTATGGAGTGGATTATCCGAAAAGAATTGTAGATACTCAGGCCACTTATCGTTATGCCAGTAAGGAGCTTTGGCGAATCAAAAAATCAGCAGAAGCAAAAATGCATGCCAATGTGATCCTGCAAAAGCACACCAGAAACCCCGGTAAATAGTGTCAATTTTCCTCAAAATCAGCCCTGTCCCTCTACATTAATTCGTTGAACTATGTGATTGTTTTATTTTTTTTGTACTTTTATAAGTTAATTGCAGGCAGGGGTTTAGCTTGTTTAGGTCAATAATTTATATATGCAGTTATGAATATATATCAAAATATACTACTTTTACGACCTTCTAAACAGAATCAATTTAAATAATGAGCCTATGATACAGAAAGTACTTGTTGCCAACCGTGGTGAGATTGCATTACGCGTAATGCGGTCGTGCCGTGAAATGGGCATCAAAACTGTCGGTGTGTTCTCTGAGGCCGACCGTGCGGCTATGCATGTGCGTTATGCCGATGAGGCATACTACATCGGCAAAGCGCCATCGAGCGAAAGCTACCTTAAAATGGACAAAATTCTGGAAGTAGCGAAAGCCACCTCTTCGGATGCTATCCATCCCGGATATGGCTTTTTGAGTGAGAATGCGGCCTTTTCTGACCGTTGCAAGCAGGAGGGGATAGAATTTATTGGCCCTGAGAGCTACGCCATCCAGGAAATGGGCGATAAAATTACGGCCCGGAAAAAGATGATTGCCGCCGGAGTGCCTGTAGTGCCCGGAACTACTGAGCCCATAACCGATGAAGAAAAGGCGGTGGAGGTCATCATGGAAATTGGTCTTCCGGTGATGATAAAAGCTTCGGCAGGCGGCGGCGGAAAAGGAATGCGACTCGTTAAAGAAGAATCGCAAATCAAAAGTGCTATCCGGTCGGCGCGTTCCGAAGCCCGTGAGGCATTTGGCGATGACAGCGTCTACATCGAAAAATACATCACCTCACCACATCATATCGAATTCCAGATTCTTGCCGATAAGCATGGCAATGCGGTGCACCTCTTCGAACGCGAGTGCTCCGTGCAGCGTCGCCACCAGAAGGTGATTGAAGAAACGCCATCGCCACTGCTGACACCTGAAATAAGGGAAGAGATGGGGCAGCATGCTGTCAATGCTGCAAAGGCAGTTCACTATCATGGCGCCGGAACCGTTGAATTCGTGATGGGGGATGATTTGAAGTATTATTTCCTGGAAATGAATACCCGATTGCAGGTAGAGCATCCAATCACGGAGCGTGTGGTGGGTATCGACCTGGTAAAAGAGCAAATCCGCATCGCGGATGGAGAAAAACTTTCTGTAAAGCAACAAGATCTGGCTCAGAAAGGACATGCGATCGAATGCCGTATTTATGCTGAAGATCCGGAGAACAATTTTATGCCAAGCCCGGGGTTGATTAAGCATATTGCCCAGCCCTATGGCTTGGGCGTGAGGGTGGACGGATATGCTTATGAGGGCTATGAAATCCCGCTGCATTACGACCCGATGATCTCAAAACTTATTGTTTGGGGCAAGACCCGCAATGAGGCTGTGCAACGCATGCGCCGCGCACTCTACGAATACAAAATTACCGGGGTAAAAACCTCAATCAATTTCCTTGAAAAAGTAATGGAACATCCTGAGTTTGTATCCGGAAATTACAATACGCATTTCATCGACAAGAACATGGATGATTTAATGCGAAAAGTCGAAGAGCAGGGAGATTGGGAGAGCATAGCGGCCATAGCTGCCTTTGTTGATTATACGAATAAACTGCAGGCCCTTCAGCCAAAGAAAAATGGTGGTCAGATGACCAACAACTGGAAGGCTTACGGCCGTCAACGAATCCGAATCCGAATTTAACCTTAATTCTCAGATCTATGGAAATAGAAATTAATGACAAAATAGTAAATCTCGATAAAGTAAGTGAGGATGGTTCCCGAATGGTAATCAGCCTGGATGGTAAAGAGCATGAGGTAGATGTGCTGATGGTTGAGCAAGGGGTCTACTCAATTCTTTACCAGGGAAAATCATATAATGTGGAACTCATCGAAGGAGGTCACGCCAAGTCATACAAAGTGAACACACTGGTTGAAAGCTATGACGTGGAAATCATTGACGCTGAACGCAAATACCTGAAGAGCCGCAAGGGCGGAGCGCTCGACGATGAGACCCAGATTTCTTCTCCAATGCCCGGCAAGGTGGTCAGCATTCCGGTAAATGTGGGCGATGAAGTGAAGGCAGGAGATACCGTGGTGGTTGTTTCGGCCATGAAAATGGAGAGTGAATACAAGGTGAAACAAGACCGGGTGATTAAAGATGTCCTTGTAAAAGAAGGGGATGTCATTCAGGGAAACCAAACCCTGGTTGTAGTGGAATAATCATTAAAAACGCAAAAAACTTCAAATATGTCGAATGAAGAAAAAGTAAAAAGATTACAGGAACGTCATAAAATAGCAGAGCTGGGTGGTGGTGAAGAACGCATAAAGAAACAACATGCAGCCGGAAGGTTGACCGCACGTGAGCGCATTAACCTGTTGCTTGACCCGGATACTTTTGTTGAACTCGATAAATTTGTGACCCACCGCAACACAAATTTCGGAATGGAAAAAAATAAAGTCTTTGGCGATGGGGTGGTTTCTGGCTACGGAAAAATCGATGGCCGCCTTGTTTACGTTTTTGCCCAGGACTTTACGGTTTTCGGTGGGACGCTCAGTCGTGCCAATGCCGA
>JAASSU010000124.1 GCA_021767705.1 Bacteroidota bacterium
ATGATAAGAAACAGCAGTGGAGCGGATAATGATCCGATAATCACCGGAACACCCCAGATGCCTGTGGTGTAAATGAGTGCTATCCAAGCCTCTTTTGTAATTGTTTTGTTTTTTTTGCTGGCTTTTTGCCAAACGATAATGAGGTAAAAGAAACTGATAACACCCATTGATATCCCAAAAAGGAGAACCTCTTTTGCTAAGAACCCAATTGCGATAAAAACGCCCACTATCACCAAGGAAACAAGGGAAATTATGATTTGTTTTCTGTACTTAAAAGGAAACGAATGCCTGGCAGACACATTTTTATCACCGCCTTTCAGCGCGTCGAGAAGGTGGTCGGCGATGTAGAAAACCCAAACACCCAAAGCGAGGCAGACCCACCAGGCCCATCCCGGATGAACATCCATAACAGTAGTGGCCATGAGGCCACCAGCCAAAGCCCCGGCAACCACGTCGAGGCTGAGAATTTCTATCATGTCTGTCCATTTTTTCATTCTTATTCTACTCCTTTGTTTCTATTTATTGATCTACATGATGATAAAGGCTTTCTTCGAGATAAGGATGATTTTTGGGAATGAGGTTCTTTTTGCTCAGGCTGATACCAAAAACCAGCATGAAGATACCCGCAAACCCAATAAATGTTCCAACTTCAACAAGACCAAAAGCCACTTGCCCAATTGTTCCGGGCATGATTTGCACGAACAGGTCAATCCAGTTACCCACGATAAGTATCAGCAGCACGGCAATCAGTGCATTACTGTTTTTATCGAGATGGCGCGACATCAGGATGATAAACGGCACAAACCAGTTGATTACAAAATTGACATAAAACAAGGTCTTGTAGCCCAACTCAAAGCGCTGTGCAAAATAGATGGTCTCTTCAGGAATATTGCCATACCAAATCAGCATGAACTCAGAAAAGGTCAGGTAGCCCCACACAATAGCCAGCATAAACACGTAGCGCGAAAAGTCGAGGAGGTGGCTCTTGCCCAGGTCAGGAAAATATCCTTTTTTATTAAGCAGGAGAATAATCAACACCATTACGGCAGTGCCGTGATAGAAAGCACTGATAAACCCTTTCACAGAAAATATCGTACTGTACCAGTGCGAGTCAATCGACATTATCCAATCGAAGGTGAAGAAAGTAAAGCTGAGGGCCAGGATAAAGATGTAAATCCTTGAATAAAACTCCGATTTCCTGAACATTTCCATTCCACCCTCGGTATCTTCTTTTGTGCTGTATTTTCTGAGGATGAGTGTCATAATAATCCATGCAGCAAAAAACACCGCAAATCTTGCAGCGAAGAAAGGGATATTGAGGTAAGGCTGTTTATGCTGCAACAGTTCATCATGTGCCACAGCTTCGGTATGGGTCCAGTGAAAAATATCGTGCAGCCCGGCAAAAAGCACCAGCATCAGGATAAAAGCAACGGGAACGAATGAAGCCATGGCCTCAGGTACCCGTTTAAACATGGCCGACCATCCCGATTGGGTGATATATTGCAGGGCCATAAAAAAGGATGCCCCGATGGCCAGCGAGAGGAAGTAATAATTATTTAGTAGCAGGTTTGGCCACAGGCGTTCCCCACCCTGAATCATGCTTATTGCAACACTGACTATGCCGATAACTATCAGCGCTACAGATATTGTTTTATAGGTTTTCGTCAGTTTGAATTTCGTATCCATTGCTGTAGGTTTTTATTTTTGAAGCTTTTGCTGAATATAATGAACGATTTTCCAGCGGTTTTCCGGTTCAATCTGCGGGCCGTGTGCTCCCATCACTCCTTGCCCCATAGTAATCACATGATAGATTTCGCCGCCCGGCGCCTCTTTCATTTGTTTGGTGATAAGAGACTTGGGCTTCACCATGAACTTTTTGCTGGTATACAAATACCCGTTTCCGTCGCCCTGGTCGCCGTGACAGTTAGCGCAGAAAATCTCATATTGCTCTTTTCCTTCGCTTAGGACGCTGCTGTTCAGCTCGATGGGGTTCTTTAATGTTTCCCCGGCTTTGTCCCTTCCTTCAAATGTTGCCGGATAAGGATAGGGGATCATTCCGCGGGGCACAGTGCCCTCCACTGGTTTACGAACGGTTTTACCATCCTCAAAAACCTCATTGTCAGTATAAGTTTCATAAGCCAGCGAATGGGCCATATCAGGGAAGTACTCCCGGCCTTTGTCTAAGCGGGTCCGGTCACATCCCGAAAGGAGAAGGATGGAAATCAATGTTGTTAATAGTAAACTCTTATTCATTATCATTGGTTTTAGAGTTCTTTAATCTTTATCTCTGAGGCACCGCTTTCTTCGAGCAATTTGCGAAGTGCTTCGTTATCCTCTTTTTCTGAAAACATCATCACAAATTTATCATCGGTCGATCGCGGATCGGGCATCACAGCTTCCTTGCCGGGATACACATCTGCTCTCACCGAAAAGGTGAAAAGGCTTGCCAGGGTCACCAGCAGGATTGTCCCGATGATGGTAATGATGATGAAAGAAGGGAAAGCACTCGATGGCTTGCCTCCAAAGTTTATAGGCCAGTCAATTACGGCAGTGTAGTAGAGAAACGAGAGAATTACTACAGCACTCACCAATCCGTAGAAAAAGGCAGCCCACGTGAAGCGCGACTTTTTCCCCATGGCATGGATAGCCTCATGGATAGGGTAGGGTGTATAAATTTCCTCAATAGCTACCTCTTGCTCTTCAACTTTTTCCAGAGCATGAACAAGGTCCTCTTCCTTGTCGAATACGCCTATTAAGTGTTTGTTTTTCATTTCTTTATATTTTTAACAATACGGGCAAAAACTACTCGCTTTGCGCCTTTTGCTCTTTCATTTTCTGTATTTTCTTTTTGAACTTTTCTCCGGAGTGCATCACACTCTTCACCTCACTGATGGCGATCATCGGGATAAACTTGAAGAATATCAGTACGCCAGCAAGGAATAGTCCGATGGTTCCGAGGTAAATGGCCACTTCCACGAAAGTGGGCTGATATGACGCCCAGCTTGAAGGAAGGAAATCCTTACTCAGCGAAGTGATAACGATGTTAAAACGCTCATACCACATGCCAATGTTGATAATAATCGAGATGGTAAACATGGCCCAGAGGTTTCGCCTTATTTTCTTTATCCAGAAAAGCTGCGGGATGATGGCGTTACAAACCACCATGGCCCAGAACATAAAGGTGTAGTCACCCGTAATCCGGTTGTGGAAGAAGGTAAAGATCTCATATTCATAACCTGAATACCATGCTACAAACACTTCTGTTCCGTAAGCCGTTCCCATAATCAGGGAAATAAAGATGAGGATTCTCGCGATGGCATCTAAGTGCGAATCCGTCACAAAGTCGTCGAGTTTATAGAGTTTCCTGATAGTAATCATAAGTGTCATCACCATGGCAAAACCACTAAAAATCGCTCCGATAACGAAGTAGGGCGGGAAGATGGTAGTGTGCCACCCTGGGATCACGCCCACGGCAAAGTCGGTGGATACGATAGAGTGCACCGAAACCACAAGCACTGCAGCAATACCTCCGAGCACATAGCTCAGCCCTTCGAAGCGCAGCCACTGTTTGGTACTGCCGGTCCAGCCAAAAGCAAGCACGCCGTAAATGGATTTCTTGATTTTGTTTTTCGCTTTATCGCGGATGGTAGCAAAGTCAGGCACCATCCCGAAATACCAGAACGAGAAGGAAATCAGCAGGTAGGCTGTAATAGCCACAAAGTCCCAGAACAGTGGTGAGTTAAAGTTCACCCACAGTGGTCCGCGCGTGTTGGGATAAGGAAAGATGAAAAAGAAATTCCAGATGCGTCCCATGTGGATGGCAGGGAAAAGTGCCGCGGCACCCACCGCAAAAACGGTCATGGCCTCAGCAGCCCTGTTGATAGACGTTCTCCATTTCTGTCGGAGTATCAGCAGGAAAATAGAAAAGGCTGTACCGGCGTGCCCGATACCAATCCACCAAACAAAATTGATAATGGCCCATCCCCAACCTACGGTGTTGTTTACGCCCCAGGTGCCGATACCTTTGGTAACGGTAACATACATGGCCCACAGTCCGAGAGCCAGCAAGGCCAGGCTTATGCCAAAGGAAATTTTCCACCATGCCGGCGGTCGGCGGTCTATAGGAGCAATAATATCCGAAGATACTTGTCCGTAAGATTTATTCCCCAATACGAGCGGGCCTCTGATCGATTCTTTGTACATAATATTATGCTTTAATTCTTTATGCTTCTATTTTAGCACCCATATTTCTTATTTTGGTCATATAGCTGACCGTTGGTTTCGTATGCAACTGCTCCAGCAGGTGATAATTTCTGTTGCTTTCCACCAGTTTAGACACTCTGCTTTCCGGATCGTTCAGGTCGCCGAAAACCAGGGCATTAGCCGGGCAGGCCTGGGCGCATGCCGGTGTCACATCCCCATCTTCCAGGTCGCGGTTTTCCAGCTTCGCCTGCTCCTTGTTTTCCTGGATGCGCTGCACACAGAAGCTGCACTTCTCAACCACACCACGCGAGCGAACAGTCACATCCGGATTCAGCACCATCCTGCCAAGGTCGTCGTTCATGTTGTAATCAAACTCCTCGTTGTCGGCATACTTATACCAGTTAAAGCGACGCACTTTATAAGGACAGTTGTTGATGCAGTATTTCGTTCCGATACAGCGGTTATACGACATCTGGTTGAGTCCTTCGTTAGAGTGTGTTGTAGCAGCTACCGGACACACATTTTCACATGGTGCGTTATCACAATGCTGGCACATCACCGGCTGATGAACGACACTCGGATTGCCTTCGTCTTCCTTATAATAGCGGTCGATACGAATCCAGTGCATGATACGTTTCTTTACTACCTCATCTTTACCCACCACCGGCACATTATTCTCGGCCTGGCAGGCTACCGCACAAGCACCACAGCCCGTACAGGCGTTCAGGTCTACAACCAGTGCCCAGTGATGGCCTTCAAATTCGCGCTTTTTATAGAGTGTGGTATCGTGCTTTTTCTGCTTGATACTTTTCGGATCTTTCACGAAAGTATCCAGGCTCGCTTCCCTTACAATGTCCCGCCCTTCCATCGAATGGTGCGTTTGCGTGGTGGCAATCACATGCTGTTGGCCGGTTTTTTCCGTGGAAACTTTTGGAAGATAATTTTGGCGGTGTCCTTTCAGGCTCTTCATCAGCGGGAAAACATTTTTTCCTACGCCATCGGCTACCTTACCCGTTTTAGTGCGGCCATAACCAACAGCTACGGCCACGGTGTTGTCAGCTTGTCCGGGCTGAACAAGCACAGGCAATTCGATACCTTTTATTTTGATAACCTGCTCATTGTGCAGATCGTTTTCCTTCGCAAAGGCCGGCGAAACGCAGAAGTAATTATCCCAGGTGGCTTTGGTTACAGGGTCAGGAAGTTCTTGCAGCCAAGGGTTGTTGGCATATTTTCCGTTCCCGATTCCAACCTTTTCATAAAACAGAAGGGCCGTGCCTTTGGGAGATGTCTTTTTAACACCAGCCAAACTGCTCTTCAAGCCTTTTTCTGAATAGCTCAGCTCTTTGGCTTCGTCTGCTTCCGGCTCATAAACGCCGTTTTGGAGCGTATGCACCCAGAAATTTCTAAAATCTCCGTATTTATTCTGGTTTGGATACATGTTCTCATTCCAGAAGTTTTTCAGATACTCATGGTAAGAAACATTATTTCCGTTCCACTTTAGCAGGATGTCCTCAAGCTGACGTGTTTTGTAAATATTTCTGATGGCAGGTTGTGCCAGGCTGTATTTTCCTTTAACCGGTTCAAAATCCCCCCACGATTCCAGCGGGTGATGCAGTGGCAGGACATACTCTGTTGCGGCAGTGGTTTCGCTCTTGCCAATCGACATGCTGGCTGTTAGCGAAGCTTTGCTCAGAGCATTTTTGAGTTTGTCCGCCTGGGGGTAGTCATACAATGGGTTCACATCATAAAAAAGAACAGCACCTGTTTTTCCCTTTTCAAGCTTAGCCACTACGTTATCAAAGTCGGCGTCGTTAGCCTGTTTGGTCTGTAATGGCTGGTCAAGGTTAATCGTGCTGCCATAAGCGTTGAGCATTTGGTTAATGCTGTTGACAATGGTTTGGTGAGCAACATTGTTTGTGCCACACACCAACAGCGCTTTTCCTTTGTTGCTGAGCAACTCCTGCGCGGTTTCCTTAACGGGAAGGCCTTCGGGAGCTTTGGCCCCTGAAGGGCTTTGTCCGGAAGCTTTTGCAATTTCATCGTGCAGGGCGGCCAGGAATTTACCTTCGTTGGCCGGATTCAATTTGTAGCGCTCATCAGCATTGGTTCCCGTAAGGCTCATCACACTCTCGAACTGCAAATGCCGCGACATGTGTTTTTCACCTTCCTTGATTTTCCTGTTTTTGACGTATTGCTCCGTATAGTCAACAGGCATCAGCCAGGTTCCCAAAAAGTCGGCGTTTACACCCACAATCACTTCCGCGTTATCGAAACGGTATTGTGGAACGGCACGTTTCCCAAAAGCATTTTCATTAGCTTCAAGCATGGCCGAAGCAGAAACCGGATCATAAACTACCCACTTGGTGGTAGGGTAGGTCTCCTGGAGTTCACTGATGATTTGCTTGGTTGAGGGGCTGATGATGTCGGGAGTAACGAGAGCAATTTCTTTTCCTTCGGCGGCAATGGTTTCCAGACGATTTTTGATATCAGCGTCCGCCTCTGTCCAGGATATTTGCTTGTTGTCGCGAAGCGGATGGTGGTAACGGCCTTCAGAGTCGTAGAGACTCAGTACCATGGCCTGCGTGCGCGCACTGCTTCCGGCTTTGGTTACCGTAGACATTTCGTTCGGTTCAATCTTTATGGGTCTTCCTTCGCGGGTTTTCACCAGGATACTTCCATATTCCGACCCATCGAAGAAGGAGGAAGCATAGAAATTAGCTTTGCCGGGTGTCACTTCCTCCGGTTTGTTGAGGTAAGGGATGGCTTTCTTCACCGGATTCTCGCAACTCGTAGCGATGGCTGCCGAGGTAAAGGTAAAACCACACCACTTCAGGAAGTTTCTCCGTGAAGAAGTCTTTCCGGCAAGTTCGTTCTGAATAAGCTGTTGTACAGATGTTTTATGATCGATTTCGTCTTTTACGGAGTCGATATTTGCAGTGCCCAACTCCTTTTCTTCAAGACTTTTCCAGTATTTCTGGCTCATATGAGATAATTTTTTTCTTGTTGATTAATAATGACACTTCATACAGTTCAGGCCGCCTACCATGTCAACGGTTACGGCATCAATCTCTTGTTTTTTCAGCTTTTCGTGAAGCTCTTCGAAATTTTCCTGGTAGTATTTGTTCCCTTCAAAATCCACTTCCGATTCGCGGTGGCAATTGATGCACCATCCCATCGAAAGGTCTTCAACCTGCTTTACGATATGCATTTCCTCAACTTCGCCGTGGCATTCCGCACAATCGAGGTTGCCATTTTCCACGTGCGTGGCATGACTAAAGAACACATGATCGGGGAGGTCGTGCACCCTGATCCATTCTACAGGCTTTCCGGTTTCTTTGGCCCTGTGGATTTTATTGATTTCAAATTTCCCGGAGTTTTTACCGTTTCTGACTACCGTATGGCAATTCAGACAAAGGTCATTCGAAGGGATTCCCGCGGAAGCGCTGTTATCAACGCCCGTATGGCAGTAATTACAATCGATTTGATTGTCCTGCGCGTGAATCTTGTGTGAGAATTTAATAGGCTGATTGGGTGCATACCCTTCAGTACGGCCTAAAGCTATGGCTTCGTGCGAAATTACTTTAATGTGAAAGGCCAGCGAGACCAGAAGGATAAATACCGGAATGGCTTTTATTTTGATTTTTTTGGTGAAGATGAGGTCGATCAAGGCCAGCAACATTAAAAAACCTGTCCCAAAAAAGGTGAACAGGTCAATCGGATATACTTTATGTTTTTCGAGTCCCTTGTCTTTCAGCTCAGAAAAATAGGCTTCAATGAGGTTGATTTCTTTTTCGGTGAGTTGGATATCCTCATGACCTTTGAGTCCGGGGTTTTTACTTCCTAAAACACCACTAAGATAGGTGGTGTCCTTTTCACTCCAGGCTACTGCAAGGTCGTGGGCAGAAGGGTTCCAATTGATTTCCTCATTTGTTTTGGTGTAATGACATGAGGCGCAATTGTTCGTGCCTTCCCTGAAAGGTATAAGCCCTTTAAAGAGTCGTTCACCTTTCATGATTTCCAGTTCAGAGAACCCATGTTCGTTTTTGGATTGGTCGCCTGCACTGTAGGCTTGCGGGAGGCTGGCTGCACCAAAAAGGTAAAAGAACAGGACAATTGGGAGCCAGGAATTCAAAATTGTTGAGCTAGTAAATATTTTCATTTGCTTGTAAATTGCTTCTCTTGTTTTCGGTTTTCTGTCCATATTGACGTCTTTAGGAGTGCTCAATATTTTTTGTGATCAAACCCGGTTTTGTAATTTTTTCGCCAGTCTTATCATGACGGCTGGCGTTTTTGATTTTCTAAAGAACACAGCATAACCACTTTAGCCATGTGTTTCAAAAATATTGCTGAGTGAATTTCAGCGAATACCTTGTGATTTTGAATCAGCAAGTTAAGATATTATTTGAAACAATTAGTTAAATTACATCCATTTTTTTGTGTTTGGATTGTAATCACTTTATGAGGTCAAAAATAAGAAGAGTAGTTGAAAGTATTGAAGTGAAAGGGAAAGGGAATCCGGGGACATGTTGTCTGGACAGATTCTAAATAATTGAAAAAAACTGTTTATGAAATGCTTAAAAATTTCATAAAATTAACATGGCTTTAACAAAAAACTTCTTGACAAGCCATAAAAGCATGAACCACTCAGCTTTTTAAGTAAAGTAAGTAATTAAATACCGAAATTAATTACCAGCTTCCACCGGCACCACCGCCTCCAAAGCTGCCGCCCCCGAAGCCGCCAAAACCTCCGCCACCTCCGAAGCTTCCGCTACCGGAGCTGAAATCGTTCCAGCTTCCTGAATGGCGATTGCCCATACTCATGAGCAATAAAGCACCC
>JAASSU010000125.1 GCA_021767705.1 Bacteroidota bacterium
CACCCCTGCGGGGAGGCTGTCAGGTTTGGGTGGTGGATTTATAGCAATCCCCTGACAGGGTTAGAAACCCTGTCAGGGGTATGTGGCCCTTGAAAAGTCCCGGAGTGACGACAGTATGGTAGAGATTCGGTCAAGCTGTTTGTTTTGATGAGCCTCGGAGAGGCGGCACTTTTAAGTAATGAACTAAATGAAAAAATTCCAAAAAACAAATTCCAAATCCCAAATTCCAAATTCCAAATTCCAAATCCCAAATAAATACCAATATTCAATATTTGAAGTTCGAAACAGTATATCTCTTCTGTACTTCAGCTCGTGGCGCAGCTTTGGTTGAGGAGAGTCTGGCGTTCGTTTCGCCCTCATCCCTTGCCGTTAGCTATCGGCATCTCACCCGGGAGAAGGGGCTGGGGGATGAGGTGAAGCGTTCCCTGACGGAGTTTTGGTTTTGACTCGGTGGTTTTTTACTCATGTTATTTCTTTAAACTCTACTTTGGACTGATGGCCCTGGGACATGTGAATGAGAAAACCGGCCTGTGCCTGGAGTTATTGCAGAAAGAGCTGTACCTGCCTTTGCTGGAAGGAATGTCAGCCATAGACACCTTTCGTTTGGTAACCGGTAAAGACCCTTTGTATTGTCCGTTTTGTAAGAAAGGGCATATGAGGTATGTGCCTTCAACGGGGCCAGCAAAAATGGAGCCCGGATAGCGATACATTAAACCAAACGTTCTTTGACATGCGCTTTCCTGACTTCAACTGCTCAACAGGCACAATGGGGAAGATATGTCTTAAAGGGAAACATTAGAAGTGTTTTTAATCATGAACCACGATATAATAATACCAGTCTGTTTACGCTCCCTCGAAAAAAGCCATGCTAACCAACATCCAAGTGTTCACTATACCCATAGGCCAGCGGCATCGTCCAACTTGTTTTATCAATCATTTATATTTACTGATTCTTTATAAGCGGTGAGGCTACTGAAAGCAAAATTATTTCTCTAACTTTGGATAAACGATTGATAAAACACTAATTCGTTGGCTACAATTAAAATGACGAAGAAAACAAAATACATAATCGAAGCAGCGACACTGATTTTAATCGCATCTATATTTCTCCCAAGCAGGCTGACTTCTTATGATTTGGAAACCATTATTTCGTTCGCCAAAACTGACCAAATTGGATATTCGCTTTATATTTTGCTGCTTTTTCCAATTGCATTAATATTCGTTCTAACTAAAAAACTAAAAGCAGGATTTATTGTCTCAACCCTACTACTGCTGACTAATACGACCTTATTTGAAGATCTTCTTTATGTGGTTTTTCATAAATCTGACCTGACTTTTCAAATACTCTTAGACAGATCACTTCCCTTTTTAATATTCTCAGCAATCTTTATGAGTCTGTTCTATCAAGTATTTAAAAAGAACAGTTGGATATGGTACGGGACATTCATCTGCATTTTGATTGCAAGTTATATTTGGTTGAACGACAGTAACTGCACCATAAAATTCATATCAGATATGGGAATGAAGACTTACGATTTAACGATATGGTTTCAAAATTGCGGGACTTATTATGCATGGTGGACTGCACCGATATTATTGAACATTGGACTATTTAATGAAATAAAAACTGAAGCTAATAATTAGGGATCAATCACACGCATGATCCGCCTGAGGCGGACTCTGCTCCCGCCACGGCAGGACAAGTTGGGATTATCCCTGTGCTTGTCCTCGTCACACGGGATTGAACCAATCTAAAGGTGGCGGTTTACGCAACTGTGTAGTTTCAATTTTTTGCGTTTGGTGTCTTTAGGATTTTTTAGCCCCATTTGCTTGATCTACTCTAAAGTTAAAACTCTTCTTAATAAGAATGATTCTTAACTAAGAATTATTATAATAAATCCCCGATTTTAATGAACAATCATTTCTGTATGGATGTATTATATGTTAGTATCTTGTTAAACCACAAAGATTATCATGCTTTGTTTTGAGCATGAAAACCAAACACTGTAAAGAAATAAACATTAAAACTATTAAACGATGAATCAGAAAAAAGGAAAATGCCCGGTGATGCACGGTGCCAACACCGAATCGGGTAACAATGTAACAAATTGGTGGCCAAAATCATTAAACCTGGACATCTTACATCAACACGACCAAAAAACCGATCCTTTTGCTAAGGACTTTAATTATGCGGAGGAGTTTAAGAAACTCGATTTTGAAGCCTTAAAAAAGGACTTGAAAGACCTGATGACCGATAGCCAGGACTGGTGGCCTGCCGACTGGGGTCACTATGGCGGACTGATGATCCGGATGGCCTGGCACGCCGCCGGCTCTTACCGTGTGGCTGATGGTCGCGGCGGAAGCAACACCGGAAACCAGCGCTTTGCCCCGCTCAACAGCTGGCCCGACAATGTGAACCTCGACAAAGCCCGCCGTCTGCTCTGGCCCATCAAGAAAAAGTATGGTAACAAAATCTCATGGGCCGACTTGTTTATCCTTGCCGGAAACATGGCCTACGAATCGATGGGCTTTAAGACTTTTGGTTTTGCCGGAGGGCGCGAAGATATCTGGCATCCCGAAAAGGATATTAACTGGGGGCCGGAGTCGGAGTGGCTTGCTGAAACCAAGAACCGTTATGAAAGCGATAAGGATCGTGAGTCTCTCGAAAACCCGCTTGCTGCCGTGCAGATGGGTTTGATTTATGTGAATCCTGAAGGGGTGGATGGCAACCCTGATCCACAGAGAACCGCTCATGACGTGCGTGAGACTTTTAAGCGCATGGCGATGAATGATGAGGAGACGGTTGCCCTTACTGTGGGTGGCCACACAGTGGGTAAAACTCACGGTAATGCCGATGCCGATAAGCTGGGCGAAGCACCTGAAGGTGCAGATGTGCACGAGCAGGGGCTGGGCTGGCACAATCCAACCGGAAAGGGAAAAGCTGAAGATACGGTGACCAGCGGCCTTGAAGGCGCCTGGACCACCAACCCCACCAAATGGGATATGAGCTATTTTTATCTCTTGCTTGACCATGAATGGGAGTTGAAGAAGAGTCCGGCAGGGGCCTGGCAGTGGGAGCCTGTAAACATGGCTGAAGAAGACAAGCCGGTGGATGCGCACATCCCCGGAAAGCGCAACAACCCGATGATGACCGACGCCGACATGGCCATGAAAGTGGATCCGGAATACCGCAAAATTATGGAACGCTTCCGTAATGATCCCAAGTATTTCGAGGACACCTTTGCACGTGCCTGGTTTAAGCTGACCCACCGCGACCTTGGCCCAAAGAGCCGCTACCTGGGTCCGGATGCTCCGGAAGAAGACCTGGTATGGCAGGACCCGATACCAGAGGTGGATTATGACCTTACGGATGCTGAAATTGATGAGCTGAAAGAGAAGCTCCTGAAAAGCGGTTTGACACGCACTGAACTCATCAACACGGCCTGGGACAGTGCCCGCACTTACCGTGGGTCGGATTATCGCGGAGGAGCAAATGGGGCACGCATCCGCCTGGCGCCACAAAAAGACTGGGAAGGCAACGAGCCTGAAAGACTTAAAAAAGTGCTTGACAAGCTTACGGAAATTCAGTCGGGGCTGGATAAAAAGGTGAGTCTGGCCGACCTGATTGTTCTTGGCGGTACAGCAGCAGTAGAACAAGCTGCCAGGGATGCCGGAATTGATGTGAAGGTTCCTTTCACTCCGGGCAGGGGTGATGCCACACAGGAAATGACCGATGTAGAATCGTTCGAGTACCTTGAGCCTCTGCATGATGGCTTCCGTAACTGGCTGAAGAAGGATTACGCGGTTACTGCGGAGGAGCTGATGCTCGATCGCACGCAGTTGATGGGGCTCACCGCTCCGGAAATGACGGTGCTGGTTGGCGGAATGCGTGCCTTAGGAACGAACCACGGAGGTACGAAACATGGCGTTTTCACGGATAAAGAAGGTGTGTTAACAAACGATTTCTTTGTGAACCTTACGGACATGAACTACACCTGGAAGCCGGTTTCTGAAAACCTCTTTGATGTGGTCGATCGTAAAACCGGAGAGAAAAAGTGGACCGCAACACGGGTCGACCTGGTGTTTGGTTCAAACTCCATCCTCAGGGCTTATGCCGAAGTCTATGCTCAGGACGACAACAAGGAAAAGTTTGTAAAAGACTTTGTAAAGGCTTGGGTGAAAGTAATGAACGCCGATCGTTTTGATGTGAAATAAATCAAAGCACAACTGATAATTACCCCACCAATCACTGTAAAGATGATTTTGGTGGGGTTTTTATTGTAACTGCTCATCAATACTATTGGCAAGTTTGTATTAAACAGATGTCATGTGTAACTTTGTTTAGGAATTGTCAGATATTTGCATTGTTATCTATAATAAAGAAAAAATCCTTCATGAATGAAAAGAGTGATATCCGGTGGTTGCAGCGGTTTTCTAATTTCAGGAAAGCACTGAAAAAGTTAACGGATGCAAAAACTTTCATAGAAAGGGATCTGAAAGATCTTGATAATGAATTGGATAATGAAAGTGTGGAGGAAGTGCTTGACGAAATTGTCAGGGAAGCTTTGATTCAAAGGTTTGAGTATACTCATGAATTGGCTTGGAATGTGATGAAAGACTTCCTTACAGACAAGGGGGTGTTGAATCTTTATGGGTCAAAAGATTCTACGCGTGAGGCGTTTAGGGTAGGAATAATTGATGAAGGTGATGTTTGGATGGAAATGATTCGCAGTCGGAACAAATCCTCTCATACCTACAATGAGGATACAGCCAGAAATATTTATCTTAAAATAATTAATGAATTCTACCCTGCCTTTTTAAGCTTTGAAAAGAAAATGTCTGAAATAGAGCATGGTAAACAGCAAGACCTTTTTTAAAAATGTTCGGGTTAAAAGACAAGCATATTGAATTGATTCATTCTGTTTTCAGCAGGCATCCTTCCGTTGAAAAAGTAATAATTTACGGTTCAAGAGCCAAAGGCAATCCTAAAAATGGTTCCGATATCGATCTAACATTGAAGGGTAGGGCCTTGGATTTGGAATCAATAATGAAAATTGAAGATGAGCTTGATGATCTCCTGTTACCATACAAGATTGACTTGTCGATATTTGAAAAAATAGAGAACCCGGATTTAGTAGATCATATTAATCGGGTTGGTATAGAGTTTTACAAAAAGGGAAGAAGCGAATCTATCCTCTAATTCCATTTTCAAACCTTTATAAATCTGTTTCGAATTTGATTAATTGAGATTTGTTTTTTATTTGGGATTTGGATTTTGTTTTTTGATGCTTTTTTTGTGCTTTTTTTGACAAAAGATTATGTATTAAGAACAGATATACATCAGTATCTTAAGAAAAATCTGCAATATTCATCCCTTTCTTTCACCAAATAACATGACACTGAATTGTTAAACCAATAAAAATTCCTAATTTTGCAAACTCAATTTTTCAGGAGCTAATTAAATACTTCTGTTTGATAAATAGAACATTAAAAACGTATTTCAATGAATATTACGCAAGAAGACAAGGGAGATCTGACCAAACTCGTTAAAATAGAAATTCAGCCTGAAGATTACAAAGAGTCTGTGGACAAGCAGCTCAAAGATTATCAGGAAAAAGCTCAGGAGCCTGGCTTCAGGGTCGGCAAGGTGCCTTTCGGAATTATCAATAAAAAATACGGAAAGGCAGTGCGTCTCGATGAAATTAACAAGCTGCTCAGCGATAAAATCAACAGCTACATCGAGGAAAGCAAGCTGAATATCCTTGGTCAGCCACTTGCCAATCAGGATCATGACCCTAAAGGTGACTTTGGAAAAGATGATACGTTTGAGTTTTATTTCGACCTGGGAATCGCCCCCAATTTCGAGCTCGACCTTGAAAACCGCGAATTCGACTTTTATCGCATCAAGGTGGATGAAAAGCAGGTTGATGAGTATGTTGAAAATATCCGTAACCAAAACGGATCACAGGAAAATGTGGACGACGAAGTAAAAGAAGGCGATATTGTTAAAGGTGTGATGACCGAGCTTGATGAGAACGGCCAGCCCAAAGAGGAGGGCATCGTCAAGGAAGATGGGATGCTCAGCGTTGATTACATCAAGGATGAAGAAGTAAAAAAAGAAATCCTTGGCAAGAAAAAAGATGATACGATTACCTTTAACGGTAAAAAGGTAGCTAACGAAAATGATACGGAGCTGGCATCCATGCTGGGTATCGAAAAAGAACAAGCTGCCGAAGTTGATTCAGACTTCTCGATGAAAATTGCTGAAGTGCTTCGCAATAAGCCTGCTGAGCTAAACGAAGAACTTTACCAGAAAATATATCCTAAAGAGGAAATCAAGACAGAGGAAGAGTTCAGGGCAAAGGTGAAGGAAGATGCTGAAAAGGCCTACGAGCGTGAGAGTGAGCGCCTGTTGCTGGCTACTGCTTCTGATAAGCTGGTGGATGATATCAACATTGAGCTTCCTGATGAGTTCCTCAAGCGCTGGCTGCTCCAGAACGATGAGAAGCTGTCCGCTGAAAAGCTTGAAAATGATTACGAGCGTTATTCGCGCACCATGCAGTGGCAGCTCATCGAAAATGAAATCATCAAAACTTACAATGTTGAGGTGAAAGATGAGGAAGTGAAAGAGCAAATCCGTGGCTATTTCATGCAGCAGATGGGCGGTGGAGAAATCAGTGACGAGATGAAGCAGCAGCTCGATCCTATCGTTGACCAGATGATGCAAAACAAAGAGCAGGCCAAGCAAATTTATGATCAGCTCTTCGATGAAAAACTGGCCAAGGCAGTAAAAGAGAACGCCAAGCTCAACGAAAAGGAAGTTACTTACGATGAGTTTATCAAGCTGGCTCAGGAGCAACAGAAAGATCATGACCATGACCACGATCATGATCATGATCATGATCACAGTCATGAGGATGAAAGTTCTGACGAAGAAAAATAGGTGTTGTCACAGATAAGAGAAACCCTGTTGCCAATGGCTTCGGGGTTTCTTTTTATGAAGTGGCCTACCCGCTAAAAAAAACAATTCCTCACAGGAATTTGTTAACTTTGCGTTTTAAGATTAACGATAAAAAAGTGAAAATGAATAACAATAACGAATTCAGAAGGTATGCCACCAAGCATGCCGGTATCAGCAGTTCAAAACTGGATCAATATAATTCAATTACAAGCAATTACATTTCTCCAACCATTATTGAGGAGCGCCAACTGAACGTGGCGCAGATGGATGTTTTTTCGCGCTTGATGATGGATCGCATTATTTTTCTTGGTGTTCCTATCGACGACAACGTGGCTAATATTATCCAGGCGCAGTTGCTTTTCCTCGAGTCGGTGGATGCCTCTAAGGATGTTACCATCTACCTGAACACTCCTGGTGGCAGTGTGCATGCCGGGCTGGGTATCTACGATACGATGCAGTATGTTGCACCTGACGTAGCAACAATATGTACGGGTGTGGCAGCTTCGATGGGTGCCGTGCTGTTGGCTGCCGGAACGGCCAAGAAACGTTCGGCACTGCCGCACAGCCGTGTGCTGATTCACCAGCCTATGGGCGGAGCCCAGGGGCAGGCATCCGACATTGAAATTACTGCTCGTGAGATTCTCAAGATGAAGAATGAGCTTTACGAAATTATTTCAAAGCATAGCGGACAGGATTTTGATAAGGTATGGAACGACTCAGACCGCGATTACTGGATGACAGCCCAGGAAGCCAAAGAGTATGGTATGGTGGATGAAGTGCTTATCAGAAACAAAGAAGAAAAGAAATAGGAAGGATTTATAAAGCGTATGGCTAAAGACTCGAATAAATGCTCTTTTTGCGGGAGGAACCGCAAGGATACAAACCTGTTAATTGCGGGCATTGATGCGCATATTTGTGATTATTGCATCACGCAGGCCAATGATATCCTGAAAGAAGAGTTCGATGGCAGCGACACGGAGCAATTCGGAAATATCGAGTTGCTCAAGCCCATCGAGATAAAAAACTATCTCGACCAGTATGTGATAGGTCAGAATCAAGCGAAGCGCATATTGTCTGTAGCTGTTTATAACCACTACAAGCGTATCACGCAGCCCAAATCGGAAGATGAGGTTGAGATCGAAAAAGCCAACATCCTTATGGTAGGGGAAACCGGCACGGGAAAGACACTTTTGGCACGCACCATTGCGCGCATGCTTCGCGTACCTTTTGCTATTGCTGATGCCACCGTGCTTACCGAAGCCGGATATGTGGGTGAAGATGTTGAGAGCATCCTGTCGCGATTGTTGCAGGCCGCCGATTATAATGTGGGTGCTGCCGAAAAGGGAATTATTTTTATTGATGAGATAGATAAAATCGCCCGTAAAAGCGACAATCCTTCGATAACCCGCGATGTGTCGGGCGAAGGCGTGCAGCAAGCCCTGCTGAAACTTCTCGAAGGTTCTACAGTCAACGTTCCGCCGCAAGGAGGAAGGAAACACCCTGAGCAGAAGATGATACAGATCAATACCGAAAACATCCTTTTCATTGCCGGAGGGGCGTTTGACGGGATTGACAAAAAGATTGCATCGCGTCTGAGGACCAACGTGGTGGGATATCACAACTCTAAAGAACGCGACAGCATCGACCGCACAAACCTGTTGCAATACATCGCTCCGCAGGATGTCAGGTCCTTTGGCCTGATTCCGGAAATTGTTGGCCGGATGCCGGTGCTCACTTACCTCGATCCGCTGGATAAAGGAACGCTCAAGCGCATCCTCACCGAACCAAAAAACTCGCTTACCAAGCAATATGCGAAGCTCTTCGAAATGGATGAGGTGGAGCTGAAGTTTACCGACGGGGCTTTGGAATTCATTGTGGAGAAGGCCATTGAGTTCGGACTCGGAGCCCGCGGCTTGCGCAGTATTGTGGAAGCGATCATCAGCGATGCAATGTTCGAACTTCCTTCACAAAAGAGCAAGAGCCAGCTCAAAGTAACCAAGGTTTACGCTGAAGACAAGCTCAGCAAGAGTAATCTTGATAAACTGAAAGTGGCTTAAGTGAAATGAATTGTTTTAAAGA
>JAASSU010000126.1 GCA_021767705.1 Bacteroidota bacterium
CCGTCCCGATAGCTATCGGGAGCGCTACACCCCGAATGTGTTTTTCTGTTTTTCAAGCGTGCTAACCGTCCCGATAGCTATCGGGAGCGCTACACCCCGAATGGGAATAACCGCTTGTTTTAAACAGGCTGCAAATTTAACAAAAAATGCAAACCTTCAAGCTGTCGAGTCAGAAAAATTATGGGACTTCTTCTCCGGCGGCGGCCTCCCACATGTTAAACCAATCTTCGCGCGAGAGCTTGATTTTGGTAGCCTCAACCGCCTCCTTCAGCCGTTCGGGCCGTGTGGTTCCCATCACCGGGTGTATTCCTGCCGGATGACGCAGAAGCCAGGCGGTCATGAGCTGCTCGGTGGTAGCGTTGTGCTTTTCGCGCAAGGCAGCCAGTGTTTTTTCAAGAGCTTGCCGGATATCCAGCGGTTGACTGACAAAATCGCCTTTAGCCAACGGACCCCAGGCCATCGGGCGTACCTTGCACTGCTGACACTGATCGAAAGTGCCGTCGAGGAATGGTTGGCGGTGCATCAGCGAGGCCTCTACCTGGTTGGTGGCTAGAGGGTAAAGCTGATGAAGCATCTCAAACTGGCTTGGGGTGAAATTAGAAACGCCGAAATGCAACACCTTTCCTGACTTTTTTAATGCGTGGAACGCTTCAGCCATCTCATATGGATTCATCAGCGGATCAGGACGGTGAATCAAAAGCAGATCGAGGTAGTCTGTGCCGAGTTGCTTCAACGAGTTTTCGGCCGACCAGACAATATGATCATAGGAGGTGTCGTAATGCTTTACCTTGTATTCAGGTCTTTCTGATTGCGGTGCTTTAATGCCACACTTTGTTACGAACTGCACCTTTTCACGGGCAATACCGGCATCTTTCCATCCTTTCCCGAAAAGGGCTTCAGTGGTGTAGCCTCCATAGATATCGGCCATATCGAAGGAGGTAATTCCAAGGTTGAATGTTGCCTTGATAAGCGAGGAGACTTCTTTAGCTGAAAGGTTTTTGCCTCCGATACCGTAGCTCATGGTACCTGCAACTATCAGCGAAAGCCTGAGTGATTTCTGTTCCATAAGTTCAAATTATTGATAGCGCAAAGGTATTTGTTTAGCTGAGTTTTTCAAGTGCGGTTTTAGCCTCTTCGATATGTCTTGCGGCATTGAGCTGAGAACGGAAGACATGCTGCACAACGCCTTGCTTGTCTATCACATAAGTTACTCTTCCATCCAGCAGGCCGAACAAATCGCCGGGAACTTGCAGCAGCTTTCGTACTTTTTTGTCCTTATCACTCAGCAAGGTAAAATTTAATTCGTGTTTTTCTGCGAAGGATTTGTGCGAGTGGACCGAATCGGCACTGATGCCAATGATTTTCGCATCCAGACTTTCAAAATCTTTCATAGAGTCACGAAAGGAGCAGGCTTCCTTTGTGCACCCGGGGGTGTCATCTTTCGGATAAAAGTAGATTACAATATTGCTTTTGCCAATGATATCCTGAAGCTTGAATGGATTTCCATCCTGGTCAGGAAGTTCGAAGGGAATAATTTTCTGGCCTTTTCTCATAATGTCAGGATTTATTTTTTTGCTTTATCCAACGCTTTCTTATAAGTGTTGAGAGCCCTCTCGCGGGCGAATTTGTGTTCAACAATGGGTTTCTGATAAACAAAATCTTCAAACTCAGGAACCCACTTGCGGATATAATTTAGCTTTGGGTCGAACTTTTTGGTTTGCAGCTCCGGGTTAAACACCCTGAAATAAGGAGCTGCATCACATCCGCTGCCGGCCGCCCACTGCCATCCGCCGTTATTCGATGACAGCTCGAAGTCAAGCAGCTTTTCAGCGAAATATCTTTCGCCCCAGCGCCAGTCAATCAAGAGGTGCTTGGTCAGAAAACTGGCAGTAATCATCCGCACGCGGTTGTGCATAAACCCTGTTTCATTGAGCTCCCGCATCCCGGCGTCAACAATCGGGTAACCAGTCTTGCCCTTGCACCATGCCTCAAATGCTTTTTCATCGTTTCGCCATTCTATCAGGTCATAGGCCGGTTTAAAGGCTTTGTCGACCACATGCGGGAAGTGCCACAGGATCATCATAAAGAAATCGCGCCAGATTAGCTCATTCAGAAAGGTGTCGTTCAATAGCCTGGCCTTTTTCGCCAGTTTCCGGATGCTGATAGTTCCAAAACGTAAATGAATACCCAAGCGGCTGGTCCCGTTCTCGGCGGGGAGATTCCTCTTCTTATCATACTCTACGATAACTTCATTTTGCAGTTGGTCAGACGGTATGGCGTAACCGGTTTTCTTAAAACCCATTGATTCAAGAGTGGTGTTACCGAAAGGTTTGCATGAGTATAGTGAAGCAATGTGACCGAAACTGTCATATGACTTAAAAGCATCATCGGTAATGACTTTCCGCCACATTTTCCCGTAAGGGGAAAAAACGGTGTAGGGAGTGCCATCTTTCTTGAGCACTTCATCAATTTCCATTAAAACATGATCTTTAAAAGTATGGAAATCAATCTTCTTTTCGGAAAGCAGTTTCTTAACCTTTTCGTCGCGCTCTCTGCCATAAGGCTCATAGTCACGGTTTGCGTACACCGCTTCAACCTGGTATTCGCTGGTTAGTTCCTGAAATACCTTTTGAGGTGTACTGTGCTTGATGAGCAGTGAGGAGCCCTCCGCTTCGAACCATTTTTTAAGCTGAAGAACTTTATTGTGGATGAATTCCACCCGTGGATCAGCGGCGTTGTTCAGCTCTTCCAGAATGTTTTTGTCGAAGATAAAGACAGGTAGCACATTTTCTTTTTCCGACAAGGCATGGAAGAGTGCGGCGTTGTCATCCGCTCTCAAGTCGCGACGAAACCAGAAAACCGTTATTTCCTTTTTACTCATTTGATGGTCACCTTTACTTGTTCTGCAATATGTTTGGCTGTGGTGATGGTTTCAAGGTCTTTGTGCAGCAGCCCGTTTTCTCCTGAGTGGTGGCTGCGCCCAACAAGTTGCATCTCTATGGTTTGTGGTGAAAGGTTCGTGATTTTGGCTCTGTACACCACAGCAGGCTGTGCTGAGGTTTTGTATTCCTTATCCTCCGGGAAGCGGGCATTCTTCCAGTATTCGTTCCAGTCCCACGGTTGATTGATTTCCATCAGGATGTAGAATGGTGTTTCAACATTTTTTGGAATTACTGTTTCCAGGATGAAATCATTTTTTGGGGTGGCTCCCGTCACTGCGTCAGGCATCGGATTATCGGGATGCGGGATATAGAGGCTGTCTTTGGCCATCACTCCGCGCTTATGAGCCCAGTAGGGAAGGGCGGCAGGACGACGGTGTGTGCCTTTTTTCCATACGCCTTTGTCGGCTTTGCCAAACTTATACACACTCGTGCCTATCGACTCGGCCACGTAAAGCGTTTGAAGATAGTTTCCATCCGCATCCTGCAACCAAAAGACCATTAGCGGATGATTATGGTATTCACCCTTTTCAAAAGAGATAGCAACAGGCTTTCCTTCCGTATTGTCTAGCGTGGTAATCACCTCCGGCTGAGAAATTGCGGAAAGTGAGATTAAAAACCCGAGAATAAATAGTAGTTGTTTCATTGGTTTAATATTTTATATAGCGGCAAGAACACCTCTTGCCTGCGAATTATTAATTGTTTTTATCATCAACAGCCTATGAAATTAAGCATTTTGTAATTAAAATTCAACTACGATCCCGATAGTTGGCAGTAAGGTTCCGCTTTCCTGTTCAATCCTTCGCAAGTTATATTCATCCGGGTTTTGAGGATCGATATTCGGATTTCCGTTTTCATCCAGGTTGGTCAGGATATCCTGGTTTTCAGCCTGGAAATTATAAGCATTTTGGATGTCAAGATAAAGGCCCAGGGTCCACTTATCAAAGTAAAAGGATTTATCTACCCTGATGTCAAGCTGGTGAAAGGCACCGAGCCGCAGTTCATTAAAGCGGTTGTAGTTGAGGTAGGGTTCATTCTGCAGATTCCACAGCTCAATTTGCCTTGATTTCTCCACATCGTATGGGGTGTAAGGTGCCCCACCCACATATCGCCATTTTATCCCGACGTCCCAGTTGTTTTTAAAGGAGCGTCTGGCGGTCAGGTTCAGGATGTGCCGGTTGTCCCAGGCCGAAGGAACATAGTTTCCTTCAATGTCCTCAAATTCGCTTCTTACGTAAGTGTACGAGAGAATCACATTGTAATCTTTGATGGAAGGCAGCCTGGTGTAAAGCTCAAAGCCATACGCCCGGCCCTTTCCGGTGGAAGTGACTTCCTCATCGCCAAAAACACCAAAGTCGGCACTCTTGCTCCCTATCGATACGCTGTCCTGAACAGAAAATGGATAATTATCGTATTGTTTGTAAAAAAGTTCTCCAGTGATCTTTGCATTCTCCGATGGTCGCCATTCCAATCCGGTAACGTAATGATTCGATTGGATGTAGGTGATGTCATTCTGCTTGTTCACCAGCTTTCCGTTTTGATCGCGGTAGCCGAGTGTAGTGTAAGCCGGGCGCTGATAGTAAATTCCTGTATTCAGGTTGAGATACACTTTCTCGTTAAGGCCATAAGAAACAGAAAAGCGGGGCGAGAATTGATCCAGAAGATTCGACATATCATCTGAGTAATCGTTTGCATCGGTTCTCACTCCGAGGGAGAGTGTCAAACGGTCGGAAAAGAATCCGCGGCTGAGCTGTCCAAAGACTTCCCATGAATTGAGTGTAATCTCATCATCGTTGTCCAAAACTACAACCTGGTCGTCAATCAAAGTTTTATTGAAGAATTTGTTTTGAAACAAGGCATTTTCAAAACCGGCACCATAGGTGTACTTAAATCCATCAAAACGACCGGTGTGCTCATATCTGAACTTGTTTTCTGTTTCTACTGACTGAAGGTCGAACAACAAGTTTTCCTCGCTGCTTTGGTCATTGTTTTGATATTTGTAGGCACTATTGTTAAGGGTGTTACGGCTAAGTACGATGCGGTCGAAACCGTTGTCCCTAAAATGTTTATACACACCACCAATAGTATAGCTCCACTGTTCGTTGACCGGGAGGTTGTTAATGATGTAGCGTTGATCGTCTGTGGGGTTATCTAAGCCCGTATTGAGTTCAAACTGGTCTATGGCTCCCAATCCGAGGAAAATCAATTCGTTTTTTTTGTCGATTCGTGTTCGTGTTTTAAACTGGAAATCGTTGTAAGTAGGTAAAAAAGGAAGGCCAATGGCATTGAAAAGCAGTTGAAGGTAAGATCGGCGCACCGACGCGATAAGTGTTGTGTTTTCGCTCAGTGGGCCATCTACGGTCAGGGCCAGGTCTGAGGCTCCCACCGTGGCTTTGTAGTAGATCGATTCGGGGTTCCCCTCCTTCATTTGAAAGTCAAGCACTGAGCTAAGGGCTCCGCCGCGCGATGCGGGGAAGGCTCCGGAGTAAAAGTCCACCTCCCTGATAAAATCGGCATTGACAATACCTACAGGCCCGCCCGAAGCGCCCTGCGTAGAAAAGTGATTCAGCGTCGGGATTTCGACACCATCCAGGTAGAATGAGTTTTCGTTGGGGCCACCACCGCGCACAATCACATCATTACGAAAGGATACCGACGAAGAGACTCCGGGCAACGATTGGATGACCCGCGAGATATCACGGTTGGCTCCCGGAGTTTTTTCTATCTCACCCACACCCAGCGTTCTTAAAGATAGCGGGCTCTCCTGGGTCCTCTTAAACGGACTGGCTTTGATGGTCACTTCCTCCAAATCAATGGAGGTTTTCTCCATTGGGATGTCGATAAAAGTAGTTTCGTTGTTTCTGACCATAATTTCTGCCGTAAGCTTCGGCTTGTATCCCACAGAACTCACCTTGAGCCTTATAAACCCGGGTGCGATGCCTGTAAAAGTAAAATTCCCGTCAAGGTCAGTGGTGGAGCCGATTTGTGTTCCGGAAATCACCAAATTTGAAAAGGGCAAAGGCTTATTGTTGTCAGCATCATAAACCCTTCCTTTGACCTTTCCGGTTTGACCCTGGGCAGTCAAAAGCAATCCTGAAATTATCAGGCTAAAAATAAAACGAAATTTCATGGTTGTTTTGTTAAATTATCTGAATCATATCCTAAACAACATTGGTTGTTTAAAGTTCAGCTAATCGTAAATGATATATGCTGCTGCCGCAGGATGTTTGTTGATTTTACACGTGATTGTTTCTCAACGTTTTCTGTACATCCTGAGGGTGAAAAAGATAGTGGGAACTGAAACAATTACTGTTAACAATGGAAATATCCAGCTTGCCAGAAAATCAGACCCTTGAGCTTTGAAGACAATTTGAATAGAAATCAGGGCAAAAATAATTACTACAGCCAAGTTAATAAAGGTGAGCATCTTTACAGCGATGGAATAAAGCCTGGAAGCATTTTCTTCCGTGATTTTAACCGGGTAATTGAACAGGTGTGGATAACGGCTAAGAATTTTAATGCCGGCAAAAAGAAGAGTGCCAATTCCAGGGACTAGAAAAATTCCGGCCTTTGGAGCAAACCTCTCGGGCTCTCCAAGGGCATTGAAATGAATAGCAACCTCTTCAGGTAAACCAGAAAAAACAGAAAACAAATAAGCCCATAAACTAACAAGAATGGCTATCGACAAATAGTCAATAAAAACGTCCTTTTGTTTTCTCTCGGGTTTTATCTTTGGGCGATTATTCATTGCTACTGATTTAAAACATTTTAGCTAAAAAAATTATTGTAATCAATTTTTATCAAAAAGTGACTTAACAAAGAAAAGTCATTTTAGGAGTAAGTTGTTTAATTCTATTACAAAAACATAACTGCACGAAACCAGAATTGCTATTATAAAGATTTTTAATAGATGCAGAGAGGTGCTGATGATGGAATAATCCGAGACTTAAATTTTGTATTTTTGCACTTTATTAGTTCCACAAAACTGAGGCGAAATGATATTTTTTTATAAGGGATCCCCTGGTGTTTATGCCGTTCACGCAACGGAAGCACTTTCCGGCGACGATAAGAAGAAACTTCACTGGCTTTTCGGAAAAGCAGACCTGGTAAAACGTACTGAGATTGAAGGTGTTTTTATTGGGCCGCGAAAAGAAATGATTACGCCATGGAGCACCAATGCGGTGGAGATGGCGCAGAACATGGGTGTGGAGGGGTTGCTTCGTATCGAAGAGTTTTTTCCCGTTAAGGAAGAAAACCCGCCCTACGATCCGATGCTTCAGTCGGTATATGATGGCCTTGATCAAACTTTGTTCGATATCGATATTCAACCCGAACCTATCCGGGAGATTGATAACATCAGCAAATACAATGAGGAGGAAGGCCTGGCACTGAGTCAGGATGAAGTGGAATACCTGGAAGGCGTCAGCAAACGTATTGGCCGAAAGCTCACCGACAGTGAGGTGTATGGTTTTGCACAGGTGAACTCTGAGCATTGTCGTCATAAAATATTTAACGGAACTTTTATTATTGATGGCGAGGAGAAGCGCGACACACTTTTTTCCCTGATAAAGAAAACCTCCATCAACAACCCCAACAAGATCGTATCAGCTTATAAAGATAATGTTGCTTTTGTGCTCGGGCCGCGTGCCAAACAGTTTGCCCCGGCGCGTCAGGATGTGCCCGACTATTTTGAGCTTAGAGAAATTGACACGGTTTTATCACTGAAAGCTGAAACACATAATTTCCCAACCACGGTAGAGCCTTTCAATGGCGCAGCTACCGGCAGTGGTGGAGAAATCCGCGACCGCATGGCCGGCGGTAAGGGAAGCCTTCCGATTGCCGGAACGGCGGTTTACATGACCTCCTATCCGCGCACCGAAGAAGACCGCTCGTGGGAGAAAAACCTGTCTGAACGCCCCTGGCTTTACCAGTCGCCAGAAGATATTCTCATCAAAGCCTCCAACGGGGCCAGTGATTTTGGAAACAAGTTTGGTCAGCCCCTGATATCAGGAAGTTTGCTCACATTCGAGCATCATGAAAAGGACCGGTGGTATGGCTACGATAAGGTCATTATGCTGGCAGGTGGTGTGGGCTTTGCGCGGAAAAACGACAGCTTGAAGGAGAAGCCTGAGCCCGGGGATATTGTAGTGGTTTTGGGAGGCGACAATTACCGTATCGGTATGGGCGGGGGCGCCGTGTCGTCGGTAGCCACCGGAGAGTTCGGCAACCAAATCGAGCTTAACGCCGTCCAACGTTCCAACCCCGAAATGCAAAAGCGGGTGGCTAATGTTATCCGCGCCATGGCCGAAAAGGGGATAAACCCTGTGGTTTCTATTCACGACCACGGTGCCGGCGGGCACCTGAATTCCCTCTCTGAGCTGGTGGAGGAAACCGGCGGAAAGATTGACATCAATAAGCTGCCTGTGGGAGACCCTACGCTTTCAGCCAAGGAGATCATAGGAAACGAGTCGCAGGAGCGGATGGGGCTGATCATCAAGAAAAAAGATATTAAAGAATTAAAGGTGATATCCGAGCGGGAGCGTTCACCGATGTATGAAGCGGGTCAAACGACAGGTGATAACCGTTTTGTGGTGGAGGATAAAAAAGGAGGAAAAAACCCTATCGACCTTGACTTGCTGGATATGTTTGGCAAGCCGCCAAAAACAGTGCTCGAAGATACGCGTGCAGCAAATCAGTTCAGCAAGCTGAATTATGAAGACAAGAATTTTAAGCAATATCTGGAGCAGCTGTTGCAGATTGAAGCTGTTGCCTGCAAAGACTGGCTGACCAATAAAGTTGACCGTTCGGTTACAGGAAGGGTAGCGAAACAGCAATGTACCGGCCTTTATCAGCTTCCGCTGAATGATGTGGCGGTGGTAGCCACCGATTACCAGGGAAGCGGTGGCATTGCCACTTCTGTAGGGCATGCGCCTGTGAGTGGGCTTATCGATGCCGCCGCGGGAGGACGCCTTGCCGTTGCAGAAGCCCTTACCAACCTGGTTTGGGCGCCACTCGAAGGACGCCTGAAAGGCGTA
>JAASSU010000127.1 GCA_021767705.1 Bacteroidota bacterium
GCCGCCCTTAGCGGGATGTCAGTGCTGTCTACCGCAGGTTTTGTGACAATGATGGCCATTTTCGGAACGGGCTTTTTAGTAGCTTATTTCATGCGTAAGCTCTGGTTATAAACACTTAAAGAATTTTATTATGGGACCTTTAGTACCTTACGGAATAATTGGAAGCGAATTTAATTTCATCATCGCCCTGGTTTTGGGCTTCTTTTTCGGATACATCCTCGAAAACGCCGGTTTCTCCTCTTCCAGGAAACTGGTCGGGGTGTTTTACGGATATGACTTCGTTGTTTTAAAAGTATTTTTCACCGCAGCAGTAACCGCCATGCTGGGGCTCATCTTTATGGGATACTTTGGTTGGATAGACCTTTCGGTCGTGTATGTCAACCCGCTCTACCTGTGGCCGGCCATCGTGGGCGGCGCCATAATGGGCGTTGGTTTCTTGCTCGGAGGTTTTTGCCCCGGAACATCCATTACCGCTGCATCCATAGGGCGCCTCGACGCCATGATCTTTATTAGCGGTATCATGATTGGCGTATTGATTTTTGGTGAAAGCTTTAGCTGGATAAAAGAATTCTACACCAGTAGCGATTTTGGCGCCATTAAGGTGTATGAATCGCTCGGCATTTCACGCGGACTCTTTGCCTTATTGCTGGTAGTGATTGCTTTGGTGGCTTTTACCGTTACCACAAACCTGCAAAAGAAGATTGCTCCAAAATATAACATTGCCGTTACCCCCAACCAGGAAGCGAAAAAAGGCATCGCGATAGCCGGTGTATTGATTCTGGCAGCAATCGCCGCATTTATCCCTGAAAACAAGCAAGCACGTTTCTACGAGCTGTCTGCTGAGCAAGTGCATGAAGCTTTGAATTCTGATCAGCGATTTGTTGACAGCGATAAGGTGGCCTTCCACATGATGCACGATGTGCAATCGGTGAACCTGCAGCTTATTGATGTACGCTCAAAGGAAGAGTTTAATAAATTTACCTTGCCGGGAGCCACACATGCCGCCCTGAGCGATCTTAATTCTCCACAAATCCAGGAATTCCTGCTCGAAGAGTCGAAGGAAAAGAAAGACCTGAAAGTATTCTTTTCGAATGATAACATCGATGCAGATAAAGCATGGATGCTGTTCAAACGCATGGGGCATGATGATTTTGTGGTTCTTAAAGGCGGACTTAACCATTTTGTTGAGTACTTCTTTCACTCTTCAGAAGGGCCTAAACCTGTCAATGCGGCTAACCCGCAAGCCATCTTTGATTACCGGTTTAAAAAAAGTGCCAGGGATTATTTCCAGGGACTTGAAAAAGAAGTTACTACTACTGACAATTCAGATGCCCCTGTAATGAAAACCATTACAGTTTCAGGAGGATGTTAAACAGAAAATTCAATGAATATGAAATCAAATAAACTAAATAACGCAGCTCTTTTCTTCACTTTCGTCATGATTATAGTCATTATCGGAAGTAAGATCTACTCAGAAGATTATGAGCAAACGCCAAACCAGGTGGTTGAAAACAGTATGCAAGAAGATGCTGTTTCACTACAAAAAATGTATGTGATATTGAATTCAGAGAAAAAGGAAAACTATCAGTTTGTTGATCTTCGCGAAAAAGCACACTATCAAATCAGCCATGTTGATGGAGCAATCAATATTCCATTCAAAAAACTGATGGAAAAAGAAAATCTCGAAACAATCTCGGACAGCGACAAAACCATTGTTTTTTATGGCGACGGTGAGGAAAAAAGCTCCAATGCCTGGTTCCTGCTCAAGCAATTGGGCTACGACAATATCAGCTACCTGTCGGGAGGGTACGAGTATGTGAAAGAGTATATTCTGAAAACATATCAACCATCATACGGACATTATACGGCTGAAAAACCAAAATACGATTTCGGGAAATATTTCAATCAGAAAGAAGTACCAAAAAAACCTGATGTGCAGGTAGAAACCACCATCACCGTCTCAGGAGGCTGCTAGTTTAACAGCAATTATCATAAATGAAAACTACAGGCTGTATCTGACACAATTTGTAAAAGATAACAGTCATAAAACAAGAATTGAATCAAAAATAAACTAAAACAAATATCAAGTATAATGAAAAATTTCAAGAATTATTTTTCCATTCTCCTGATTTTCACATTTGTTGCATCATTTTCAACAAGCTGTGTAAACAGTGAGAAAAAAGCTGAAACGAAAGAACAATCGCAAAAGGTAGATGAGTTTGATGCCTTACTTACATACATTGAGAACACCGGTGATTTTATCAATAGCAAGCGTGTTCCCACAATGATTGCTCCTGATGTGGTTAAAGAAAACCTCGATCAGAATATCCATATCATTGACATCCGCAAAGATGTTGACTTCAACAACGGTCACATTCCGGGGGCTGTCAATGTGAAAATGGGCAACCTGATCAACTATTTTGAAAACGATATCAATCCAAATTCCTACAGCCACATCGTTATGGTGTGCTACACCGGCCAGTCGGCAGCTTACGCTACTTCTATCCTTCAATTACTGGGATACAGCAACGTTTATGATATGAAGTGGGGAATGAGCTCATGGGATCGTAACACCGCAGAACAAAAATGGCTCAAGAAAATATCTAACAAGTATGCCGAACAGCTCGAAACAGAAGCAAATCCGAAAAACAATCCGGGTGAATACCCAACGCTGAACACAGGTAAAACTACCGGAATTGAGATTCTTCACCAGCGTGCCAAAGAGCTTCTCGAAGAAGGTTTCAAGCCTATCACAGTTAAGAATGATGAGCTTTTCGCCAATGGCGGAGACTATTACATCATCAACTACTGGCCAAAGGAAAAATACGACAAAGGTCATATTCCTGGAGCCATTCAGTATGATCCGAAAAAATCGCTCGGAAGAGCTACTTACCTGAATACATTGCCAACAGACAAGCCAGTGGTAACCTATTGCTACACAGGACAGCACAGCGCATTCGTTACGGCATACCTGAATATGATTGGCTACGACGCCAAATCGCTGCTTTTCGGGGCTAATGGATTCATGAACGGCCTGATGAAAGAGCGTGGAGCCAAAAAATGGCACGCATTCTCTGAAAAGAAGATCAAAGACTACGAAATGAGTAATGACTCAGGCAAAGCCGCTTCTGCGGGAAATGAATCATCCGGAAAGGAAAAAATTGAAGTATCAGGCGGTTGCTAATTATATAAAAATATCAAAACCAACATCTATGAAAAATATAGTTAAGTATTTCTTGATTTTTGCAGCAGGCTTGCTTTTTACAAGCCAGGGGCATGCCCAGTTTACGCTCTCAGGCGAGTTCAGAACAAGGGCTGAAGCCAACAACGGATACAAATACATTCCGGTTGATGGAAATGAAACGCAGTATTATATCTCGCAGCGCAGCAGACTGTTGCTCAACTACAAAAGCGACAAATATGATGCGCACCTTTCTTTACAGGATGTAAGAGCATGGGGTGGCGAGGACATCTATTCCGGTGCCGGCGTTTGGGGAAACAACCATGGCTTTGATGTGTATGAAGCCTGGGTGAACCTGAAGATCAGCGATGCCTCCGGTCTGAAAATTGGTCGCCAGGAACTCAAATATGACGATCAGCGTCTCTTATCATGGAGAAACTGGAATCAATATGGACTCACCTACGACGCCCTTGTTTTTAAAACACAAAAGAATGGCTGGCGTTTCGACCTCGGACTGTCATACAACAGCGGAAATCAAAAGGTCTTAGGCGATGTTGCAAATCGTAACAATGATTATTTTGCTGACCAAAACCGGATAAAAACATTGAATTTCCTCTATCTCAAAAAGAAATTCAACGATGCGTTTTATCTTGCATTCACGGGAATTTATGCCGGATACCAGGAGTCGGATACGGTACTTGACGTAAACGGTACCATTACCTATGGCCTTCATGGAAACTACAAAAAGAGCGGGTTGGATTTCAAAGCCAATGCATTTTTGCAGGGCGGTAAAAACCAAATAGGACAGGATATCAGCGCCTACTTCCTCACTGCCGACCTCGGCTATAAGGTTGGAGCTGCAAGATTGGGATTTGGAACAGATATCATCTCTGGCCATGACGCCTCCAGCACAGATACCGATTATTTGAATACCGACCATGTTTTCAACCTGATGTATGGTGCGCGCTTTAAGTATTACGGATGGATGAACCATTTTGTTATCATGAGCAAGCACACCAAAAATGGCGGACTTGTGGATATTTACCCGAATGTAACCTACAAGTTCAACAAGTCTACCACCGTCAAAGCCTTCTACCACCTGTTCTCCACTGAACAGGAAGTAGCTGATGGCAATGGCGGGTACTACGACAAATCGCTCGGCAGTTCGCTCGACCTCATGTTCATCAAAGGATTTAGTAAAGAAGTTAAGCTTCGGGCAGGACTCTCTTACTCCATGCCTTCAGAAACACTGGAAGCATTTAAGGGAGCTACAGGAACTGAAGAAACACCGGTCTGGGGTTGGGTGATGCTGACTGTTAAGCCAACCTTTTTTAAGAAATAGACAACAACCGTCATTTGTATAACTGAAAAACCGCTCACATTATATGGGCGGTTTTTTTTACTTTTGACATCCAAAATCATTTATGAATGGCAGAAAAAGCTTCCGCTAAAAAGAAACAGCAAGAAAAAAATGAAAATGAGATGACCTTCTGGGACCATCTTGAGGCCCTGCGTTGGCATTTGCTCAGAAGCTTTATTGCCGTTCTTGTTTTTGCCATTGGAGCTTTCATTGCCAGGGAATTTATTTTCGACACAATCATTCTGGCACCAAAAAGCCAGGAATTTTTCACGAATGTAATGCTTTGCAAGATGGGTACTGCTCTTGGCACGGACGCCTTGTGTTTTAACACCATGAATATCAAGATTGTCAACATTGAGATGTCGGGCCAGTTTTTAATCCACCTCTACATTTCTATCATTTCCGGAATCATCATTGCCATTCCTTACATCATTGGCGAAATTTGGGCCTTTATCCGTCCGGCACTTTACCCCAATGAGCAGAAATACACTACCGGGGCAGTGATCGTTACCTCGCTTCTTTTCATTTTAGGCGTACTGTTCAGCTATTTTCTTATTGTTCCCTTAACCATTAATTTCCTTGGCACCTACCAGGTGAGCGAAACGGTGAGCAACACCATTGCTTTGCGCTCTTACATTAGCACCGTGGTAAGCCTTACGTTTGCTGTGGGCCTGGTTTTTGAACTCCCTGTTTTTGTTTTTTTTCTTACGAAAGTGGGGTTGCTAACCCCCGGTTTTATGAGGCGCAACAGAAAATACATGCTTGTCATCGTATTGGTATTAGCAGCCATCATTACCCCTGCTGATATTTTTAGTCAAATTCTGGTGTCTATTCCGCTTTATGGATTATACGAACTTTCAATTACAGTCTCCCGCTATGTGTATAAAAAACAAGAGGAGGAAGATGTGCCTGAGGCACATTAATGTTGCTTTTTAAAATAAAAAATGTAACCCTTCCCATCTTCCTTCGTCTAATAACCAAAAAGGATGACGTTATGAATCAATCAAAATTGTACAGAGACTCAAGAAACCAGGTAATTGGCGGAGTAGCAGCCGGTTTGGGGCGCTATTTCAATATCGACCCTCTCCTCGTGAGAATCCTGTTTGTTTTGCTGGCCATTTTCGGTGGCGGCGGACTCATCATTTACATTCTACTGTGGATTTTTGTTCCGGATGATCAAAACGGAACCATTTACGCGGATGCAGGGCCTAACCCTGGCGATCCTGATAATACGGAAGAGCCTTTCCGCCCTTCACCTGCGCTGGAACCGGGACGGGGCAGCCTGGTGGCCGGATTAATACTGATCATCATCGGCTCGCTTTTCCTGGTTGATCGTTTTGTCCCCCATATCTACTTTGAGGATTTATGGCCCATAGCACTTGTGGTGGCAGGATTGGCGTTAATTTTTAATCATTTCAAAAAAGAAAAATCAGAAAAAGATGAGTTATAAAAAGCTATTTTGGGGAGTCATCCTCATCGTGATAGGCGTTTTGTTTATTCTTAAAAACATCGGTGCCATTTATTTCGACTGGTCTCTCATTCTTGACCTGTGGCCATTACTGATTATCCTGTGGGGCATATCCATTATCCCGGTGCATGCATTAATCAGGCTGGGCCTTTCGGTAGCAGCAGTAGTGGTCACCTTCCTGCTGATAGACACCTCTGATTTCAAGGGGCGCACGCATGGCTTTTGGTGGGATGACGATGTAAGCAACCAGTTTGATAACGACTGGGATAAAGAAAAAGACAACACTTATGAGTGGGGAGACACGCAGCAGCTAACAGCTACCTATGAAGGGGTAGAAAATGCTTACCTTGACTTTGATGCTGGCGCAGGTGAGTTTTCCATCGACGGCGAAACAGATGAATATCTTGCTGTTTTTAACAAGAAAGGAAATGTGGGCAGGTATTACATGACCACCAAAACCAAAGGTGATGGGCAATACATCGATTTCAAGTTAAAGGAAAAAAACATTGACTGGAACGAAGGAAATCACCATTCGGTAGTCACACTGCTCAACGCAAAACCAGTCTGGGAATTTGATTTTGACATCGGTGCAGCAGAAATCGATTTTGATTTATCTCCTTTCAAGGTAAAATATATTGAAATTGATGGTGGTGCTGCTGAAATAGATGTCCGCCTGGGAAACCAGTATCCATCCACCGAGATTGATATTGATGCCGGGGCTGCTGATATTACGCTGAGCATTCCTGAAGAATCCGGAGCACGGCTAAGAGCATCCACATTCTTGTCAGGAAAATCATTGCACGGGTTCCAAAAAAGAGGGGATTATTATTTCTCCGAAAATTACGAGGATGCAGAAAACAAATTCGACATCTCTTTCGACGCTGCAGTTTCGAATATTACGATTGACAGGTATTAACGTCAGTTCGATATAATAAATATGAATTTGTTATCGAACAGATCCCTCCCTTCGATACCTTCGCTTGGCTCAGCATCTTTGGTCGGGATGACAAATTCACAAAGGGCAAAATGGGAAAAGGGCGCTCCGACTCATTTAATATTTAACAAGGTGTCGGAGCGCCCTTTTCCCTCATCGCTATTCAAAATACTGTCATTCCGATAGAGCCGACGTAGGAGGCGACAGAGGAATCTATTGACCTGTAATAGTTTTACATCGAATTCACGTGGTATTAGAAAAAAAAAGTGAAAAGCTGAGAGCTGTTTGTTCTCAGCTTTTTTTCTTTCTTTTAGCAATAAATTCGCAGGCTTTCCCCGTAAATTTGCTAAACAACGCGCATAACTCATCAGGTTTCTCGGCATGCACCCAGTGCGACGCCCCTTCCACAGTTTCGAGTGTGGCTCCCGGAAAATGGGTGTAAATCTTATCCATATCCTCATCCGAAATGTAATCCGATTTGCCCCCGCGAATAAACAAGGCCGGATTATCGAAAATACCCGGATGCTCCACGCCTTCGAAAACATGCTCAATATTCTCACTTAATGCTTTGAGGTTAATCCGCCATTTAAAAGTCTTTTGTCCTGTTCTTTCAAGGTTCTTCATTACAAACAGCCGGATAGGCTTGCTGGGAATAGTTTCGCTGAGCTGCTCATCCACATCTTCGCGCTTTTCCACTTTGTCGAAGTCGACGTTCATCATGGCTTCGATTATATTAATATGGGCACTCCTTCTCGGATACTGTCGCATACTGATATCCACCACAATCAAACTGTGTACCTTTTCGGGATGATCGAGGGCATAATACATCGCCACCTTCCCTCCCATCGAATGGCCGATCAATACCGGGTTATCGAGGTTATGTTCTTCAATAAACTCCTCAATATCCTCCATCATCGCAATATAATTGAAGCTATCGCTGTGAGGGGATTGACCGTGGTTTCGGAGGTCGAGGATATACACCGAAAACTCTTCAGCCAACTTCCTGCCAATGGTCACCCAGTTATCAGAAATCCCGAAAATCCCGTGAAGGATAATTATTGGCTGACCTTCGCCGAAATGTCTGTAAAACAATTTCATGTAAAATGCATTTTTTAGATGTTAATCAAAACAAGCACAGCAATCTACAGGCCGATAAAAATCGAATGTTACTTTACCCGTGCAAGGTATTCATTGATTGTTTTTTCGAGGCCCAGATAAAGCGCATCGCTAATTAATGCGTGGCCAATCGACACCTCAAGGAGTCCGGGAATATTATCCACAAAATACTTCAGGTTATCGAGATTAAGATCGTGGCCGGCATTGAGCCCAAGCCCTACTTCTTTAGCCGCCTCAGCAGCCTTAACAAAATCGGTAATGGCTTTCTCTTTGTTTTCAGTGTAATGTCGGGCATACGACTCCGTGTAAAGTTCCACCCGGTCAACACCCGTATCAACGGCATTTTTGATCATCTCTGGATCAGGATCCACAAAAATGGATGTTCTGATGCCAAAACCTTTGAGCTCGCTCACCACCTCGGTAAGCATCTGCTTGTCATCTATCGTATTCCATCCATGGTCAGAAGTCAATGCATGCGGAGGGTCAGGAACCAGCGTAACCTGATGAGGCTTCACTTCTTCCACCAATTGAAGAAAGCTCAAGCCTGGATATCCTTCGATGTTGAATTCTGTTTTCAAACGCGGTTTTAACTGTCTTACATCGCTGTAGCGGATATGCCGCTCATCAGGACGCGGATGCACGGTGATTCCTTCGGCACCAAACTCCTCACATTTCAAGGCTGCATGAAGTACATCCGGGATATTTCCTCCACGGGCATTACGAATCGTGGCAATTTTATTGATATTTACACTTAGTTTTACCATTTTTTGAAGTTTAACACAAAGGTAGCAATTATTCGTTGACCTTGTTTTA
>JAASSU010000128.1 GCA_021767705.1 Bacteroidota bacterium
ATCTGCTCCTTTATCTCTCCGGATGAGTCTATCCGCAGCCAGGTGAAAGAGCTGGTAGGAGAGGAACGTTTCCACACCATTTTCATGGATGCCGACCTGGAATTCTGCCGCAAGAACAAACCGGATCTGTACAAGAAAGCCGACGAAGGCCAGATTGAAAACATGCCGGGCGTCGACAGCGATTACGAGAAACCCGGAAATCCGGATATCGTGATGAACCCGAAAGATAACGGCAAGAATCCGGAGAAAATCATCGAGTATCTGAACCAGAAAGGGATTTTCCCACTACACGAATAAGGATTTTAATAGTAAGTTTTGAGGCCTGCAGGAGCAATCCTGTGGGCTTTTTTTGATCCCTCCATTACGCGGATTGTTGCAGATTTCGCGGATTTTGGGGGGCTGGTTTTTCAATCGCTCACAATATAAATGCCATGAAGGGGCAAAGCAATTCAGCCCGGGGCAAGCGCAGCGGCACCCTGGGTTGTGAACACCAACCTCGAACTTCACCGCCGTCGCTCAGGGTTTCATCGGAGACGGGCGTCGGAATCAGGCGGTTTTCACCTCATCCTTACCTTCTCCTCAAGGAGAAGGAAATATTACTGTAAGGATATGATAAACAATGTAATAAATCAACACCATAAAATAAATCCTGGTGAATTCCCCATCACCTATGATGAGAAAGGGAATTCGTTGGGATTTTAATTGTAGGGATATTAGTTAATTCTTTAATCAGCTTTTCTATCGTTTAAAAGCTATTGCCCTGAAGGGGCAAGACAATTCAGCCCAGGGCAAGCGCAGCGACACCCTGGGTTGTGAACATCTACCTCGAACTTCACCGCCGTCGCTCAGGGTTTAATCGAAGATGGAAGTTGGAATCAGGCGGTTTTCACCTCACCCCCTAGCCCTCCCGTTTCACGGGACAGGCTCTTTCCTCAAGGAGATGGGGGATTTGTTCTCGTGAATATTGAGGATGAATTAATGATTTGGATATTGACTTTATCTTCAGCTCTGCCTTCCCTCCAATCCCGGAGGGATTAAATGTGATTAACCCCGGGTAAGGGTTATTGTCCGCAACCCGGGGTAAAATGTCAACCCACTATTTACCGCCGTCGCTTAGGGTTCAATCGAAGATGGAAGTTGGAATCAGGCGGAATTCAAAGAGCGTTTATTTCCACCGGTTTTCACCTCATCCTTGCCGATAGCTATCGGCATCTCCTCAAGGAGAAGGAAATTCTACTGTAAGGATATGATAAACAATGTAATAAGTCATCACTATAAAATAAATCCTGGTGAATTCCCCATCACTAATGATGAGAAAGGGATTTCGATGGGATTTTTATTGGAGGGATATTAGTTTATTCTTTAATCAGCGTTTCAATCGTTTTAAAGCTATTGCCCTGAATGGGCAAGACAATTCAGCCCGGGGCAAGCGCAGCGGCACCCTGGGTTGTGAACACCAACCTCGAACTTCACCGCCGTCGCTCAGGGTTCAATCGAGGACGGGCGTTGGAATCAGGCGGTTTTCACCTCATCCTTGCCGATAGCTATCGGCATCTCCTCAAGGAGAAGGAAATATTGCTGTAAGGGTATGATAAACAATGTAATAAATCACCACCATAAAATAAATCCGGGTGAATTCCCCATCACCTATGATGAGAAAGGGAATTCGTTGGGATTTTCATTGGAGGGATATTAGTTTATCCTATAATCAGCTATTCTGTCGTTTAAAATCCTGCCCTGTAGGGGCTAAACAATTCAGCCCGAGGCAAGCGCAGCGACACCCTGGGTTGTGAACACCTACCTCGAACTTCACCGCCGTCGCTCAGGGTTCAATCGAGGACGGGCGTTGGAATCAGGCGGAAAATTATCGGATGTTGGGTTCCGCTTGTCCCTGAATTGCTTTTACCAATTAACTATTCAACAAATTAACTATTCCACATATTAATTTTGGAATTTGGAATTTGGGATTTGGAATTTGGGATTTCGTATTTTGGGATTTTTCTTTTAGAATTTCAAAAAATAGCCCCAACCGGAAAACCGGTATGGGGCTTATTTTTTGTGGCGGAAGGGTGTTAGTCTTCCATCTCGTTGTTGAGTTTTTTACGATAGTCGTAATACTTCTTACCGCCGTAAGCAGCACCCATGGTCAAAAGTATGGCTATGCCGCCACCGACAGGTGCAGGTCCGCCATCAGGTGATTGATCACCGTTTTGCCCGTGATCGCTTGGCGGTGGAGGAACGGAGCCCTGGCCTAAAGAGATAAGCGGTAAAACAAAAATAAGAAATGCGACTGTTGTGATTTTTATTGTTTTCATAATGTCTGTTTTTTCAAAGATTACTTAATGATTACTTTTTCGGTCATGCTTCCTTCGTTCGACTGCACCTTAACGATGTAAGCACCGCGGTTATCCATGCGGATGATTTCGCTGCCCGTTTCCACATTGGTAGTCAGCACCACCTGCCCGATAGTGTTGTATACCGTCAGCGTGGCGTTGGTCAGGTTTTCATCAGCATTGAAGTAGATGTTGCGCTTGTTGGCATAAATATGCACCCCGGCCAGCTCCTCGTTTTCATCCAGTCCGATGGCGGAAGCCTTGGTCAGGTGGAGGTTGAAGCGGTGTTCTGCATCATCTGGAGAAGCGGTGAATTCATAAGCTTCAATATTCTCAATGTCTATCATTTCCCCGGTTGCAAGATCTTCGAGCTTTATTTCGTGGTCATTTTCAAAGGCATTTTCATTGATAGTTACAGCATAATTTCCTTCAATTACGGCCTGTACACCAAGAGCAAAGATGCGGCTTTCTTCAATTGAAGAAGGGTGTACACTATGAGTAGAAAGATTACCAATTACTTCATCAATTGAATAAACCTGAGGGGCATTACTGTAGCCAAAGAATTTCTCTGAATCAAAACGGTCGTAAGTTTCATCAGATTGTTTGTTCAAGTCAAATGCAACAATATCACTCAACGAATTATTTTCAGAATAGACTCTAAGCTCTAATTTGCCTTCATTACCTGATTTATAGAAATTAGTAGTGCTATGGGTCCTAGCCGCAGCAGGAATAGAGAAACCACTCACATCAGTGTTGACCTGAACAAAGAATCCCTGGTTTGTAGGTATTACTTCATTAGGATCAACATCTTCATAGCTACCAGTTGACTCATTGTATACTTTTGCAATCTCTTGCATGTCAGATGGAGCATCCCAGTTTGTTCCATCATTCCAGATGATGGCAGATGGGAATGGGTTACCGAGCAGGTTCCAACCATCACCCTTATCAGAAGTATGAGATAAACTTATACCAGTTATGTCATTATTATTAAGCTGACTTCCTTCAAATTCTCTTGTATCTGTTTCATCATATGCGATTAAATATCCTTGACCATTGGTGAAGTTTGTCATGGAATCTCCATCATAATTTATCCACATATATTGATCTTCAGACCAAGAATAAAAATCATCAGTGCCTTCTAACCTAACAAAATCACTTCCGGCAATTTCCATATTATCAATAGGCGAAGAAAGTAAATGCCATTCTTGATCATCGCTTGTACTGTATCCATCAATATAGCGTTCGGCAATTACTTCTCCACCAATGCTGAGTGTACCTTCATTTATTAGAGAACCTGTACCTGTTGCATCAGATTGGATAGTTAAGTCATTGCAGTTAGCAGTCGCTTTTCCTGAAGCGATGTTTACTTGGCCATTAGTAGGTATAACTACATTATCACTTGCTGTTGGAACAGTATTTCCATCCCAGTTATCAGCAGTATTCCAAAAGCTGTCAGCACCACCATCATCCCAGGTGACTGTTGAAACCACAGTTGTTGAAGATAATTTTATGTCGTCAATTGCGATATCCTCATCGCCACTATTTAAGTTAAAGGTAATGCGAATATCCATTGAACTGCCTGTCTCGCCTATTGTTGAAGTAAACTCCGAAAATGTATCTGTTATTGCAGTACCATCACCAACACCATCAAAATCCGTATCAATTTTGGGTTCGCCGTTCGACCCTGAAGATAATTCACTTTCAACCCAAATCAGATTATTGAATCCGTTATCATCAATATTGTATTCTATATGCATGTAATCAACGTCATCCCAGTCTTGATTTGAGCCGTCATCATCTTCCGCTATCATAATTGCAAACTCAAGACCCGTACGACTAGTAATATCAATATCGTCAATTGTTAAGGTTACTGGCAAGGTAGCTCCTTCGCCATCTATATCTTGAGCACCAAAATAATAGCTTCCTTGAATATCATTAAAAGATTCGCCTGAAATATCGGACCCATTAGTTCTGGTAAAATAGTCTCCACCTCCATCGGTAAATTCAGTAACACTGGTTGAATAGCCTCCAGCCGTTTCAAAATCCAATGTGTAGAATGTGGATGTCCCTCCACCTGTAGCATCATCGGTTTTTGCTGTTGCAACAGGCACTGTACCATCGGTTTTGTAGTTGATGTCTGAACCCGAATTGGTATAGGGCCATATTTTGAAAAAGTAGTTGGTACCTTCAGTAAGGCCGGATGCAGTATAACTTCCTACGCCATGAGCAACGTCAACTATACCTGAACCATCAGTGAAATCTTCATTCACTGAATAAGTCGTTCCATCAAGTCTATCATCAAAAATCCCATCAGTTTCAACCTGAATCAGGAAACCATCGGCTTCTTGGGCACCGTCATTGTCAATCCAGGTTAGTCCGATTTCTGTAGTTCCATTCGATGAGGCGGAGAAAGAGGTAACATGATTGGTGGGTTCCAGTTTGAGCGTGGTTGCATTGTCTTCAACACCTGAAGAGTAGTTGTTCGAACCATCAACAGACCATGCTTTGTAATAATATTGTGTATTAGATGAAAGGCTAGTATGATTGAAAGATGTTCCGTTTGAATTGTAAATAACTGTTCCCCCTAATGCACTACCTGAGTACGTTGAGCCGTCTACAGGATCAGTGAAAGTTCCCTCTTCATCATAGACAATAATTACATTGTCTCCATCACCATTCAATGTCCAAGACAAGTCAATTTGCGAAGCGCTTGAGGCTGCGGCGGCAAAACTTGTTGGGTTATCTACACCTGTTGAGGATGTACCTCTTACCACAAAGTTATCAAAACCAGCATAATCTGCACCACCATTTTGTTTTACGCTTAAAATAATATAAACACTGTTTGTTCCATCGGGCACATTGATTAATACAGTGCCATTTTCTGAATAATTAGAGCTTCCATCAATTAGTAAAGTTTCACCTTGTGATGTTTCATCAAAAAAAGGTTCGTATTTAATATCATCACCGTTATCAAATTCATAAACATCATAATCAAAAGAAATCTCAACAGAATTATATGATGATACATCAATATTTGCAAAAGTTATTGATCCAAAATCAGTAGTTCCATCAGGACTATTTAAATCCTGAGCACCCCAATATTTGGATCCATCTGAAGCCATAGTTGATAAATTGGATTGCCATCCATCATCAACTATATCCCATACATCACTTCCATCGGTGAATGCAGTTGGATTTACATTATAGCTCCAATCATCGGAACCTGATTCGAAACTTTGAAAAGCAATCGTCGTCTGCCCCACCCCAACATAGGCGAGGCTGATAAACGTAAAAAGTAAGAGTAATTTTTTCATAATTTTTTATTTAAATAAGTTTATAGTTTCTTTCCATTTTTCAGACCTCAAAGGTCATGAAATAGTTTTTGCAGGTGTTTAAGGATTGATTACGCTTGCATTAAGTTAAGGTTAAAGGTTTTTAAAATAAAGTACGAGTATGTATGCCGGTTTTTCATTTCACGTTAAGTTGATGATTCGTTAACGGTTTGTTAATGCTAAGGTAAAATAAATTTCTCGTATTTTGCAAGTTTAAAGGGGAAATTTTTTATGTACAACTTCTTAAGGGGAATGATCATCTCGCTGGCGGTGATGGCAGGGGTAGTGACAAATGCTTAGATTCCTGCCGGTTATTATGATGGCACCTCAGGACTTTATGGCGAGGCGCTTAAATCGCAACTCAACGACATTATCAGCGGACATACCGAATATCCTTATACATCGTCAGGGACAGATGTGTGGGATATCCTGAAGGAAAGCGACCGCGATCCGGGGAACGAAGCCAATGTTATTTTGCTGCATACAGGCTGGAGTGTCAATGCAGCGCAGGAATATAACGGCGGTGATGGCTGGAGCCGTGAGCATGTTTGGGCTCAATCGCATGGCGATTTTGGAACCTCGGCCGGCGCCGGCACCGATGCACACCACCTTCGCCCCTGCGATATTTCGGTGAATTCGGCACGGGGCAACAAAGATTTTGACAACGGAGGGGATCAATATTACGACGATGGAGGATCTATCCCCACAGAATGTTATTCAGATACGGACAGTTGGGAACCGCGCGATGCCGTTAAAGGCGACGTGGCACGGATGATATTTTATATGGCCACCCGCTACGAGGGCGAAAACGGAGAGCTGGATCTGGAAGCGGTGGATGAGGTCAACAATTACCCTGATCCCGAGCACGGGAAGCTCTCTACCCTGCTGAGCTGGCATGAGCAGGACCCGGTAGATGATTTTGTTCTTATGTTTCAATCCTTTGCACAACAATCTTTAGGGGTAATCCCGTATACGGTTTGTCATTTAAAGTAAATTTTACTTACTTTACACAAAAATAGATTTGCAGGCCACGACGTGTGCTACACTAAGTTATTGTTAAAACGATAGTGACATTTTTTTTATGGAGGGAAATCAATTAATTTTGCGCCGTTTCAAACTTAACCAAGTATGTTAGAAGATTTATTTGAAATAACCTGGTTGAAAATTCTGGCTAGTCTTTTCACCTCACTGATAGTAACTTACTTTTCTATCCCGTCTATCGTTTCGGTGGCACATGCCAAGCATCTTTTTGATGAACCAAACGGGCGCACCTCGCATAAGCAGGCTACGCCAACGCTGGGGGGGCTGGCCATTTTCTCCGCGGTGATGATTTCGATGCTGGTCTTCTTCGATTTTACTTCTTTTCCGGATATGCAGTATGTGATGGCAGGTTCGATTATTTTATTCTTTATAGGGATAAAAGATGATATTCTCTCAATATCGCCCTGGAAAAAGCTTTTTGGACAAATCATCTCTTCGCTAATCATTATTATTCTGGGAAATATCAGGTTTACGAGCCTTCACGGGTTTCTCGACATTACCTTTATTCCATATTGGCCCAGCGTGATACTGACACTTTTTGTGATGATTGTGATTATCAATTGTTTCAATTTGATTGACGGTATCGATGGGCTGGCCTCGGGAATTGCCATTGTCTCAAGCCTTGCTTTCGGTGTTTGGTTTACACTGGTTAAAGACTGGGAGTATGTAGCCATCAGTATGGCACTTGTGGGGGCTTTGCTGGCCTTTTTTTACTTTAATGTTTGGGGAAAAAAGAATAAGATATTTATGGGGGATACCGGCTCCTTGTTGTTGGGGCTTTTTATGGCCGTTTTGGTCATTCACTTCAATGAATCAAATATCTATAATGATTCAGAATTCAGAGTGGCAGGAGCCCCTGCAGTTTCTTTCGGTATCCTTATTATCCCCCTTTACGATACATTGCGTGTTTTCGTTACCCGCAGCATGAACAATAAGTCACCCTTTAGTCCTGATAAAGGGCATGTGCACCACAGGTTGCTGAAACTGGGCAATAATCACCTCAGGGCTACAGTTATCTTAATGTCGATTAATGTGGGCTTTATTGTAGTAGTGTTTTCTTTTCATGAGCTTCCAATGGAGCCTTTATTCGTCATAATATTCCTGCTGGCTACTCTGCTTTCTTACGTACCGGTTTATATGCTGAAAAAACGAAATCAAGAAATTAACTGATGCTGAGGCTTTCCGGAGTTTTTATCCTTGGTTTTCTTTTTGTTTCCTTTACGGGATACAGCCAGATGTGGTTTCCGGCGGATTATGAGGATGGTTTTCTTCCGAAAGAATATGATTCTGCTGCCACGGATGCCTCGTGGCTCAAACGCAAACTTTTTCATGAAGATTTTATAGCCTTGGATAAGGAGGGGTTGCAACTTACGATCAATCCACTGATGAACCTGGCAGCCGGGCAATCATCCCTAAAGGATAACCTGATTTACCGCAATACCCGTGGAGTGGGCTTGGAGGGTAAGCTGGGCAACAGTGTGGTATTCAATACCAGCTTTTACGAAACGCAGCAGAATGCCCCTGTATGGATTGATAATTATTATCGTAAGTTCGGTGTTCTTCCCGGAGAAACCAATGCAAAAGGTTATGGCGATGATGGTTATGACAATGGATCGGTGTATGGCTCGTTTGGGGTGAACCAGCAACTGGGAAAATGGAAGATGCAACTGCGGCTCGGATATGATAACCTGTTTATCGGCGAAAGCAATAGAAGTCTTTTTCTTTCTGATTACAGTCTGCCTTATTACTTTGGGGGGCTTCACATAAAAAAGAATCGTTTTGATTATCTCCATTTGACGACCAGCACGCAAAATCCGAACTTTAGAAATGTTCTCGATCTTGAGACCACTGGAAGGCCAAGCACGGCACCTTATCAAAAGAAGACCATATCGGTGCACTACCTCCGTTATCAGTTAACTGACTTTATAAGGATGGGGCTTTTTGAAGCCACCGTTTACCAGGTGGCCGACTCATCAGAAAGGAAGTTTTCAATGCAGTATGTGAATCCGGTGATACTTACAAATGCTTTAGCGTATGGATTGGATGGCAGCAATAAT
>JAASSU010000129.1 GCA_021767705.1 Bacteroidota bacterium
GCCAGCCCAACCGGCTTAATACCATATTCTTTTCCGGCTTCCAGGACTTTTTCGTAAATCTGCTGCGCATCTTCGTTGGCAAAGTAAATCTCGCACCCTCCCGATCCGGTGTATCCGGTAGTGGAAAGGATCACATCTTTAACGCCGGCAAAGTTCAGCTTCTTAAACGTGTAGAAGCCCATGTCCTCGATAGGTTCATCGGTCAGCTTCTGCATTGCCTTCAGTGCCAGCGGGCCCTGAACGGCAAGCAGCGAAATCTCATCCGAAGCATTGTAAAGCTCAGCACCAAAGGTGTTTTGCTTGTTCACCCAGTCCCAGTCTTTTTTGATGTTAGCCGCATTCACTACCAGCATAAAAGTTTCCTTGTCGACTTGGTAAACCAGAAAATCATCCACAATTCCGCCCTCTTCGTTAGGCATGCAGTTGTATTGTACTTTTCCGTCATAAAGCTTTGCAGCATCGTTTGATGAAATACGCTGAACCAGGTCATAAGCCTTTGGCCCTTTCACCCAAAACTCGCCCATGTGCGAAACATCAAACACTCCAAGCTTTTCTCTTACTGTATCATGTTCTGTATTGACACCTTCAAACTGCACAGGCATTTTGTATCCGGCAAATTCAACCATCTTCGCCCCCATATCCTCATGCACACTTGTTAAAGCAGTCGTCTTCATACTTATTGTTTTTAAAAATTTGAAAGCAAAAGTATAAAAAATGAACCGATATTATCTCACCCCGGCAGTGATTATTCGGCGTAAAGCGCAGTGTTTTCTTTTCCGAAAGGAATTAAGGCCATCACTACCGCCGGCACATACAATTCTTTGCGGGTGATAAGATTCCCTGTGAGCAGTCCGATAGCACCCCCTTGCTGTTTTGAGTTGTGCTGCGAAAATACGCGGTCGTTGGCATCGCCCAGCTCCAGGCCTTCATCCAGCAGTTTTTTCACCTTGCCGGGAAGGGGAAACCGTGCAGTGGTACCCTTGCCTGTTCTGGTGCCATTGCTGACCACCACCCACGCAAAAGCCCACAGCTCTCCGAAGCGATACTCAACACCACCTTCAATGCCCACCACAAAATCTGCATCAGGGTTTTGGCTTCTCAAAAGCTCGGCACGGTTGACCGCTCCGCTTAGTGTTTCAGCTTCTGAAAAAGGCTGCTCAGAAACTCCGCTGGGCGTTTCTTCTCCCCTGACGCTGATTTCTTCATCAGGAAAAAAACGTTTAAAAGCTTCCTGACAAGCATCTGTTTTAACAGGATTTAAGGAGGCCACTAAAACTTTCATATTCTTCGCTTTGTTATTTTGAAAAATCAAAATTAATAATTTGATAAAACAAGTTTAAAATTATATTTTTGAACAAATTTCTGAGAGAGGATGACATTTAACAATAGATTACAGCATAAAACTGACTACGAGTTGCTTATGATGGTTAATGAGCAATATCGTTACAGCAAGGATTTACTTACAGATTTGCTTGTAGAGCTTGACAGGCGGGGATTACATAATGATCGAATTTCTGAGCTTAAGCAAAAAATCAACGACTACCGTCAGAAACATTTTAGCAAAGTGATGGAAAAAAAGGAGGAGGAAACTGAATCTTCTCCTAAGCTTTTTACGGAAAACAGCCTTTTTCTGTTTTCCTTTATCTTCAGCACTTTTTTCGCCAGTATTGTAATGGCCTTCAACCTTCGTGAGGTAAGAAAACAACAGGCCATCCTGCCATTGGTATCCTTCGGGTTTTTATACACTGCCACTGTGGCCAGTATCTCGCAACACCTTGACGTGATGGGCGTTGTGGCCGGAGTACTCCTTAATGGTGTGGGAGCATACATCATCCTGCAGTTTTTCTGGAAACCTTACATCGGTCAAAAAAAATACGAAAAGCGTCCGTTATATATTCCACTACTTATCGGAATCCTCCTCACCTTGCCGGTGCTTTATTTCATGAGCCAGGCTGGGATGACCATTTAATGAATCTGTTTTCAGGTTCATTCTTTTTACACTAATTTTCTGTTAATTAGTCTCAATTTAGCCAGATGCTTATATCTTTGTTGCTGAGAATACGCTGGAATATTAACAGCAAATAATGTCAGATCAGCAATATCAATGAATAGAGCAGAAATGCGTACAATAATTATATACGCCTCCAAGTATGGAAGCACCAGGCAATATGCCGAATGGCTTGGAAACGAAACCGGTTATCCGATTTTTAATATAAAAGACATTCAAGCAGATATTATTAAGGATTATCAACGGGTGATAGTCGGCAGCTCGGTGCACATGGGCAGGCTCGATATTTCATCATGGATGAACAAGCACTGGCATCTGATGGAGGATAAGCCGGTAATCCTTTTCAGCGTCAACGGCACTCCCCCCGAACAAAAAGAAGAGCTGCAGAAAATACTCGAATTTAGCTTACCCAAGCACATCCTCGAAAATGTGAATTATTTCCCATTGCAGGGAAGGTTGATTTATGCCGAGTTGAATTTCTGGCACAAGCTTCTGGTAAAGATGATGAAAAAAATGGACAAGCATCCGGGAAGCAATCTCGTGCTCGAAGATTATGACAATGTAAGGAAAGAAAACCTGGTAAACCTTAAAAACCACATTGTCAGTCCGGCCGGAATGAATTAAGCCATATATACTAAGTAAGCATACTTACACCAGCTAAATTATAATTAAGTGTTTTTCCTTAACCATCCTGAGGCGGGTTGGTATAATGATTGCTCAATAAGTATAAACAAACAACAGTTTACTTATTGTCAATTAAAAATAGAATTATGCGAAAAACAATTTTGATTTCCCTGCTCTTAGTATTAGCTTTCAGCGGGTTCTCTCAGCATCAGGGAGGAGAATTAACATTGAATATTTCAGGATTTTCGAATGATACCGAACAACAGGTATACCCGGTATTCTATGAGGAGCTTTACGGATCCTCATCAGTAGCAATTGATTACCACAACCCTTTAAAACTTTACGGAATTACGTATAAGAATACCTTTAGCAATAACAGCGGAATAAGGTTGGGATTAAGCTATGGCGCAAGGCAGGAAAATCATACCCGCCCGGCCTATGATTACACAAACACTGAATATAAGATGCACCAATATCGTTTTAGTGCGGGTTATGAGTGGAGGAAATCGATTGGAGAGGAAAGCTACTTTTCGTTCGGACTGGATTTGACTTACGACCGCCAGAAACAAGAGCTGGATAGTGAATATTTGTCATCAGACTACAGTCAAACCGGTGAAGAAGAGTTAATCTTGGACGGCTTCGGAGTAAATCCATTTATGGGCATCAACTATAAACTCACCAAAAAAATTACGCTTTCAGCCGAAGCAGCGCTCGTGATAAAAGAACTTTCAGGCGAAAACACGGGCGATTATGCCTATTATGACAAGCAATATTCATCAAACAGCTGGTCGAATGTCTTTAAAGAGAATGTGGAATACAAATACACGACGCTGAGCCCGGTTAATAATATCAGCATCAGTTATACATTCTAATCAAAACACCTTCCTTCGACATAAAAAAATGCTGCCCGAAAAGGACAGCATTTTTTTATTCATTTTACGCAAATCCGCTACAACACCTTATTTACCAGCTCAGCAGCTTCTTTAAGGATGATGGCGGAGTGAACTTTAAGGCCTGACTTATCGATGAGCTCTTTTCCTTCTTTGGCGTTTGTACCTTGCAGGCGCACAATAATCGGGATATCAATGTCACCGATATTTTTGTAGGCGTCCACAACTCCCTGGGCTACTCGGTCGCAACGCACGATTCCACCAAAAATATTCACCAGGATGGCTTTCACATTCGGATCATCCATAATGATACGGAAACCGGCCTCTACCCGTTCGGCGTTAGCAGTTCCTCCAACATCCAGGAAGTTAGCAGGCTCACCACCCGACAGCTTAATCATATCCATAGTGGCCATGGCCAGTCCGGCACCATTGACCATACAGCCCACATTACCATCAAGTTTCACATAATTCAGATCCCATTTACTGGCCTTCACTTCCATCGGGTCTTCCTCCGTAATGTCACGCATTTCCTTAATATCCGGATGACGGAAAATTGCGTTATCATCTATATTAACTTTAGAGTCAACAGCGATGATTTTATCATCGGAAGTCTTTAGCACCGGGTTTATTTCAAACATCGAGGCATCAGTTCCTTCATAAGCCTTGTAAAGCGCAGAAACAAACTTCACCATTTGCTTAAAGGCCTGCCCGCTCAAACCAAGGTTAAAAGCTACACGACGTGCCTGGAACGGCATCAAACCCACTTTCGGATCCACTTCTTCCTTGTGGATAAGGTGTGGCGTATTCTCAGCCACCGATTCAATATCCACACCGCCTTCCGTACTGTACATTATGATATTACGACCGGTCTCGCGGTTGAGCAGCACGCTCATGTAATATTCGTCCGGCTCAGAATCGCCCGGATAATAAACATCCTGAGCTACTAAAATCTTATTTACCTTCTTTCCTTCCGGGCCAGTTTGGTGCGTTACCAGGTTCATGCCCAGAATTTTTCCTGAAATTTCCTTTACATCATCAAGGGTTTTGGCCAACTTCACCCCGCCGCCTTTGCCGCGCCCACCGGCGTGAATCTGAGCTTTTATAACCCATAGTGGAGTACCTGTCTCCTGCTGGAGTTTTTTGGCTGCTTCTACCGCTTCCTCAGGGGTATCCGCAGTTATTCCTTCCTGAATGGCTACACCATAATTCTTTAATAATGACTTTCCTTGATATTCATGAAGATTCATACGAAGATGTATTTAATTTTTTAGATATAAATTTTGCCCAAAAATAGGACTTTTTACGATACTTCGAAAAGAAATCACTAATTTTGTCGTCCGCGTCACTATGCTGTATAATAATTTCAATCGTCAGGTGTTAATAATAATATGAAGAATAGAATTGTATTGCTGTTGTCTGTTTTCGGACTGCTAATCACAAACCTTTCCGGACAAAATTTTGACAAGAACGCTGTTGCTGTGCGAATTCACGAGAACCAACCGTCGATCGACGGCAGGATTGATGAGGCCGTCTGGCAATTGGCTCAGCCTACCAATTCCTTTACGCAATATGACCCTGTTCATGGCGAAGAAGCAACGCATCAAACCACGATCCGCTTTCTTTATGATGATGCCGCGCTTTACATCGCCGCAAAAATGTATGACAGTGCCCCCGACAGCATCCTGAAGGAGCTCTCCGAACGCGACGACTACCCCAACGCCGATCGCATCGAAATCAAGCTCGACACCTATTTGAATCAACAGGATGCCTACGTGTTTGCCGTATCTGCTTCTGGTGTGCAGAGAGATTTCAGGCACCGCGACAGAAGCTACAGCGCCGTATGGGAAAGTGCTGTCGACATCAACAGCGAAGGGTGGAGCGCGGAGTTTCGCATCCCTTACTCAGCCTTCAGGTTTCCCGAAAAGGAGGAGCAAACGTGGGGGCTGCAAATTGTGAGAACGATACGCAGATACCGCGAGCAAGACGTTTGGGCCTTTATGGAAAAAGGCCTTCCAGACTATATGAACTATTGGGGCGTGCTGACGGGCATCGAAAAGGTGGACCCTCCCGTGCGCTTGTCGCTCACGCCTTATTTTTCAGCACAAAAAAAATACTTACCGGATGAAAACGGCGACATTATCAGTGGCCGGAGCATCGGTGGCGGGCTCGACCTGCGATATGGCATCAACGAGAGCTTCACAGCCGATGTTACCCTGCTCCCTGACTTTAGTAACGTAAAATCGGATAACCCGGTAAAAAACCTTTCGGCCTTCGAAACAGTGCACTCTGAACGCCGGCCATTCTTTGTGGAGTCGATGGACCTGTTTAAAAAAGGCGGGCTTTTTTACTCGCGAAGAATCGGACAAAAGCCTTCAGGGTATTATGATGTGGACAGCAAAATAGACAGCACGGCAGAGATTATTGAAAATCCTGCCAAAGCAGAGCTTGTCAACGCAGCAAAATTCTACGGGCGCAACAAGAAAGGAACCGGAATCGGGGTCTTAAACGCCATTACAGCGCAGTCGTTTGCCAAAGCAGAAAATGAAGACGGCTCGGTGGAGAAAGTGCAAACCGGTCCGATGACCAACTACAACATTGCCGTTGTGGATCAGCCGCTGAAAAACAACTCGAGCATTTATCTTATCAACACCAATGTCTACCGCCAGGGGGATTTTGACAAAGCCAACGTCACCGGCTTTGGCACTGACCTGAAGGACAAGGAGAACGATTTCAGCATTGAGGCCCGGGGCTCTTTAAGCCAAAGATTTACTCCGAAGCCGGATCGAAATGATCACGAGTCGCTGCTCGGATATCAATATTATCTGGCGCTCAGAAAAATAAGCGGGAATTTCAGGTTCAGGATTTTTAGGGATGTCAAAGATGATCAATACAACATCAATGACCTGGGCATCAACCACCGGAATAATTACTACACCAACGGAGTGCGTTTCGACTATCGTAAATATGAGCCCTTTGGTGTTTTCAGGTATTTTAGCAATTACGTAACGCTCAGGAAAACAGAAGATTTTTCCACTCACGAAAATATTGATTTCAGGCTGCGCTACGGAGGTTATGCCACCCTGAAAAGCTACACCAGCTTCTGGTATCACATGAACTACTCAATTCAGGATCGCTACGATTATTACGACCCGCGCGTGGACGGCAGGTACATTGTCAGGCCACCATACTTCAACACTTCGCTCGGACTATCAACAGACTACAGAAAACCCTTTGCTTTTAACAGCAACTTTTATGTGGCTGTAGACGAGGAAGAATATTACATGACCTCAGTTAGCATTGGCCCAAGGGTGCGCGTCAACGACAGGCTGTCGTTTAATTACAATATCAAACTGCAGCAGCAGGACAATTCGATGGGTTATGTCACTGAAAAGGATGGTGAAAAAATTATCTACGGCAAGCGCGACCTGTCTACCTTCGAAAACACCCTTAACAGCCGTTTGATGCTGAAGAGCAACCTTTCGGTGAGCCTGTGGATGCGCCACTACTGGTACCAGGGCGACTACCAGGAGTATTTTGAGCTTACGCAGGAAGGAGAACTGGCCGACAACGAAAGCTATGAAGAAAACAACAACTTTAACTTTAACGCCTTTAACCTTGACCTGATGCTGAACTGGCGCTTTGCTCCCGGAAGCAACATGAGCCTGGTGTGGAAGAACGAAATCACTTCTGAAGAGGATATCCTGGTGCATGACTTTTACCAGAACCTGAAAAATACCTTCAATGCACCACAAACCAATATTATCTCATTGAAAATATTGTACTACCTCGGCTACCAGAATCTGAATATATTCGGAGAAAAAGGATAATTTTGCAGCTACACCAAAAAAACCGGCGATGATGGTTGAAGCACATGATATTTATAAATCATTTGGTGAAGTTGCTGTTTTGAAAGGAATCGACCTGAAGGTGGAAAAAGGAGAGGTCATTTCGATAGTGGGAGCTTCAGGAGCAGGGAAAACCACCCTGCTGCAAATCCTTGGTACTTTAGACGCGCCCGACAGCGGGGCCCTAAAAATAAACGATCAGGACCCCACCAAACTCAAGTCGGCACCGCTGGCCAAATTCAGAAACCAACATATCGGGTTTGTCTTCCAGTTTCATCACCTTTTGCCGGAGTTTACGGGGCACGAAAATGTGTGTATCCCCGGATACATTGCCGGGAAAGATCAAAAAGCGGTGGAGCAGAAAGCCGGCGAACTCATCGGGTTTTTGGGGTTGTCGCATGTGGCCGGCAAAAAACCGGCTCAGCTATCGGGCGGAGAGCAGCAGCGTTTCGCGGTGGCACGGGCGCTTATCAACCAACCGGATATTATTCTGGCCGATGAGCCCTCAGGTAATCTGGACTCTAAAAACTCAGAAGAGCTGCACCAATTGTTCTTCAACCTTCGCGATGAGTTTAACCAAACATTTATCCTGGTCACACACAACGAACAGCTCGCCAACATGGCCGACAGAAAAATCACTATCCAGGATGGGGTAATATTGTGAATTCATGCATAATCTTTCAGTAAAATCAGCGTTGCATAATCGTAGAACCGAGCAAACGAACATGGGCAAAAACAAAAAATATTTTTCATTCATTAGCTTTCTGATAATCTTTTTCCTGACCTCCAGCCTTAGCGCACAGTCGCTGAGCGAGGCCGACTCCCTGATCCATCAGAAGCAATATGCAGATGCTATCAATATCCTGCAAGACCTTAAAAGCCAGAACCCTGATGATGCCGCCATTCAGCAGAAGCTCGACAATGCCCGCGAGCAGCAGCAAAACGCCCAGGAAAAGTATGCCAGCGCCTTGCAAAGCGGCCTGCAATATTTTAACAACAAACAATACGATAAGGCTAAGGATGCTTTTGAAACTGCCCTCAGCTACAAGCCCGGTGCCTCCTACCCTGCCCTGAAGCTGGAGGAAATTAACAGGGTTTACAAAGATCCGGAAGAAGAAAAAGCTTTTGAGGATGCTATGGCGCGGGCCGATGAGCTGATGAATGCCTACAACTACCAGGAAGCGCTAAAGTTTTACAATAAAGCGCTCGAACTGAAGCCACGCAACGTGGAGGTGCTGAAAAAGGTAAAACAAATTAAGAATTTCGTGGCCAAGCAGGAAGCCCGCGAGGAGGATTACCGTCAGGCACTCGAAAATGCCGCCACGCTCTTTGCCGAAGGCTATTACGAGCGCGCCATGTTGCAGTAC
>JAASSU010000130.1 GCA_021767705.1 Bacteroidota bacterium
CCTTCCTTGGCAAGCAAAAGTGAGGGGAGTAAAACGATTATGATTAAAAAGCTAATGACTCTTTTCATTGGTAAAAGTTTAAATTTATTTAACATCCTTTTCGCAAAAATAAGAAATGATTTAATTTTTTGATCTACTTCAGCGTTCAAGTATTACTTTTGAGTATTCTAACCGGGAATAGTCCTTGTTAAGTACACACTAAGAGGTTGTCCAAAAAGTCATCTGCGCTTATTTTCAGCAACTTTTTACCCCTAACCCTAAAGGGTGAAGTTGCTGAAAATCAGGACTTCCGCCTTAGGCGGATGAGGGGTAATGACTGATTTTCAGAATACCGTTTAAGGAAGACTTTTTAGACAGCCTTACTAATGTTCTCAGCTTTAATCATAATCATTTTGATGAATATCTTTTCAGATCAATATTGCTCTTGCAACCAAATTATGAGAAACAGCTAAAACCAAATATTTATGAGACTAAATTTCTTAAGACTTTTATTATTGACAATCCTCCTTTCACTTCTCTTTGGAGGATGCAGCGGATGGCTCAAGTCTGCCGCCAGGGATGACTACTTAGCGGCAAAAGATAAATTAAAGGAGAATCATTATGCTGAAGGATTGCTTCTAGGCACTCAGTCCGTTTTGGCAGATCCAGCGCAAAAGCGGCCTAAAAAGTTTATGTATAAAAACTTTGATGAAGCCATGATTAAAATTCAGGAATCTTTGAAAAGTAGTGAGGGAACCCGCAATGCCGATGAATCGGCCAGACGTTATGACATTTACAGCTACCTGGTGAAAATTTACGCTAATATTGATAAAATGAAGTTGCCCCTGAAACATCCAAAGGGGAGATGGAAGTGGGAAACAGAGGTGATTGATTATTCAGATGAACTGGAAGCATCACGAATCACAACCCGCAAGTTATATTATTCGCGGGGCGAGGATCTTCTGAAGCAGTTTAACAGTAAACTGGCCCGAAAAGCTTTTAACTCTTCTGTAAAATATGCCAATCAATCCGAGAAAGATGCTTTTAAGGAAAAAATATACAAAGCCTATGAATCACATGCAACCACCTACGACAAGTCGGATGTGATTAAAGAGGCTTACAGTGCTTATATGGCTTATACCTATGCCTTGCAAATAACAGATAATCAGGAAACAAAACAGCGTAAGGCAGAAACGGCATTGCATATTTCTGATTTATATGTAGGTGAAGGGCAACAGCTAGAAGCTAAAAACACCCTTGCGAGCCTCAAAGAAGCTTCCACAAAATATGAATCGGCATTAGAGTGGAACAGCGAAAACGAAACAGCCTCCGAATTACTCACAACCGTGAAGGATAAAATTGCCGAGATGTATTATCAGAAAGGTCTGGCTGCTCAAAACAGTCAAAACAGAAACCTTTCAGAAATTAAATCCTATTTCGAAAATGCAAATAAGTGGTCGCCTGGTTATAAGGATGCCACCAAACGCTATCATGTTTTTAACATCCTGGTTGAGATACAAAATACGCAGAAAAAGATAGATAAATCTTTAGCGGAACATAGGAGGATTGACAGGAAAGTGAGTGCCATGACAGGCGAAATCAATAAGTTAAATGATAACACGCAAAAGCTTGTAGCTGTTACCACAAGAATTGATGATATGCAGAATGCGCTTCAAAAAACTATCTATGTCATACAACCTTTGAATGTTATCCCTTATGTTAATTTAGCCACAAAGCCTATGGGTATCATGCTGAAAGGAATCAATACCCCCCTGAAGGCAACGAATAATGTAATGCAAAAAGGGGAGAGAGTGACTATCCGGCCGATGATAGCCACAATAGAAAAAGCAAATACCTTGGTAAACAACGTCCAGGGAGTGGTAGATGAAACAGGCCGCACTTTTAATGGGACAAAAACAACTTTTGCCACAGCAGAACAGTGTTTAATGGCGATGGAAAAGGAAGAGGATTTTGAGGAGTACACAGGCACACTAAAGGAGTTCAACTCTATTATCGATCCGATGAATAAGTCGCTGGCAGAAATTAATGCACAACTTGATGAGCTGTCTGGCGCCTCAAAGACAATGTCTAAGCTTGGAAGTTCATTTGATCAGCTGGATCAGCAGATGTCTGCTATGGATCCTGCACTACATGAAATTAATAAGGTAACGGGGAAAATAGATGATGTTCTGAAAAAGGAAGTTTCACTGGGCCCATGGAGCGTAAGTGCTGAAAAAGCCCTTAAAGAATTTGAGAAACTTGAGGGGCTGGCTATGGACCTTGTTAAGCCCTACCTGGAAGATTTGACAGGGATACAAGTGCCCCAGCCTCCCGGAAAGGAGCAATTTGAAAGGATGATGGCTTTGGTGGAAGCGGAAAAAAAGAAAATAGATAATCAGGTCAGGGTTGTTCAGCAGCAGTACAATAAATGCAAAAAGTATCAAGATCGGCTTGCAGGGTTAAGCCAGCGTTTGAATGAACCATGCTATCATCAACAACAATCACAGCTGGTCTTACCTGATTAAACAGGGTTCATTTTACGGGATGTGCCATAGTTGATCAGGTTAACAGGGTTTTCGATTCTAAATACTAATTGGCTTATGGATAATTACATTGAAATTGAATCATTTTTATAATACTTTTGTTTAGTACAAATAACTTAAGTTAATGCTTATATGGCACTTATCACAGTAAAAATAAAAGACAGTAAGGTGAGTTTTTTCCGGGAGCTTATTAAGAACCTGGATTTTGTTCAGGAGGAAAAGCTAGAGGAGTCTGAAAACAGGGATGACGAATACCGTGAGCCCACAAAAGAAGAGATCAAGGAAAATATTCGTCAGGGACTTCGGGAAGTAAAACTCATTGAGGAAGGGAAGATGAAAAGCAGACCAGCTAAAGAATTTCTTAATGAGATATAGAGTTGATACGACAGAAAACTTTGAAAGAGAGGCTAAGAGGCTTATAAAAAAGTATAAATCTCTCAAAGGTGAAATTGATGAGTTGGTTGATTCACTTCAAAATAAACCTTTTCAAGGCAAGCATTTGGGCAACAGTGTTTACAAAATCCGTTTGAAAGTCAAATCTAAAGGAAAAGGGAAGCGTGGTGGTGCCAAGGTGATAACCAAAGTGAAAATAGTAGATGAAATCGTTTATCTTTTTTCCATTTACAGCAAAGGTGATAAAAATGATATTTCTGATGATGAAATACAGGACTTGCTGAGAGAAATCCCTTGACCAACCCGAAAAACAGTCAATAGGATGAATATACAAACTGAAAACGCAGTTGGTAATTTCTTAATTGCCAACTGCGTTTTGCTGATTGCCAACTGTTCTAAAGACAGAAGATAACCAAAAAACGAACAGGTGTTGTTTTAAGGAATAGTTACAAAAACTTGTCCCTGCTACCCTTTAACGGCAATAGTTTCCACTTCCACCATCACGCCCAATGGAAGTTTTACCACTTGGTAAGCCGCACGGGCAGGAGGGTTTTCAGGGTAATACTTCCCGTAAACTTCATTCATGGCCTTGAAATTGTCCATGTCGTTGAGCAGGCAGGTCGACTTGATAACATCAGAAAAACTATACCCTGCTTCTTTAAGGATGGCTCCGATATTTTTCATCACCTGCTCAGTTTGCTCTTTAATGCCACCTTCCACTACTTCCCCCGTTTCCGGATTGATAGGTACTTGTCCGGAAATAAACAGGGTGTTATCAATTTCTACCGCTTGGCTGTAAGGGCCAATGGCCTGAGGTGCTTTGTCTGTTTTTATTATCTTTTTCATAAGCTGATTTTTGTTTTACGAATGTCAAAGATAACAAAAGCCCTATTTCTTATGAGTTATTTATGGCGAAAAACTTCCCTGCAATACTTATAAACAACTACTGATTCTCTTTTCAATAGCTTTCGTAAGGATGATAAAATCAACTACTGATAATTGCTCAGGCCGCTTGTCGAGGAAAGGAATTTCTGATGTAAGCTCCGGGTGAATGCGCTTGAGGGAATTCCGCAAAGTTTTGCGGCGTTGGTTAAACCCGGCTTTGACCACCTTAAAAAACAGTGTTTCGTCACATCCGAGGCTGGTCCCTGGTTTTCTTTTCATTTTGATGACGGCCGATTTTACTTTGGGTGCCGGACTAAAAACGTGCTCATGCACCGTAAAAAGATAATCAGTATCGTAAAAAGCCTGCGAAAGCACACTCAGGATGCCGTAAACCTTGTTGCCCGGATTGGAAGCGATACGCTCAGCCACCTCCTTCTGAAACATACCCACAAGTTCGGGAATATGGTGGCGATTTTCGAGTACCTTAAATAAGATTTGCGAAGAAATATTGTATGGAAAATTCCCGATGACAGCAAACGGCGAAGGATAGAGTTGTGTTAAGTCGGCTTTCAAAAAATCCTGCAAAAGAAATTGGTCTTTGTTTTCGGGATAATGCTGCTGCAGATAAGCCACGGATTCTTCATCCACGTCCAGTGCAATAAGTTTCTTATCCGGATTGGCCAGGATCAGTTGTGTAAGCACACCCATTCCCGGGCCTATCTCAAGGATGTTTTGCTGCTCAGTAGAAAGGGCATCAACAATTTTTTGTGCAATGTTCTTGTCAGTCAGAAAGTGCTGACCCAGGTGCTTCTTCGCTTTCACCATATTTCTCGAGTAGTTTCCGGTATTTTTTTCGGGCATCAAACACATAGATGCTTCCCGGGTAATCGGTTAGTATTTTTTTGTACAGTTTCATGGCTTCCTTATCCTTGTCCAACCTTTCATTCAGGATATCAGCAGCGCGCAACAGCGCATCGTCGGCCAGCAGGTCGAAAGCGTAGTTTGTATAAATCTCTTTGTAAAGACTGTCGGCCTCCTCGAACCTGAAATTCTCTTCGGCGATGGTTGCTTTCTTCATCAGAATATTATCGATCAGGGAATGTGTTGGATAGGCAGTCTTTACAGAATCAAAAAAAGCTTCCGCTTCATCGTAGCGGTGCTGATAAAGCATCAGGTTCCCCTTGGCATACCAGTTCATGGCTTTGTGGATGCTGTCCTCCTCCAGGTTTTCCTGCAAAAGGAAGGACATTTCCATCGCATCATTGGCAATCAACTTAGAGGTGGCTGATCGCAGCACATCAAACTTAGCCTTGGCCCAATCGAATTCACCGATGTAAAAAGAGAGCATGGCATTTTGGTACTTGGCCTCATGCCCCACCGGCTCGTTTGGGAACTCCTTTTCCACCTGCGAATAGAGCAGGGTAGCCTCCCAATATTCATCATTAAACAGCAGGATGCTGGCCAGCTTCATTTTTGTTTTGGCGCGGGTGACAGGGTCGATTCGCCCCATCGAAGGGATTTTTTCGAGCAAGGCTATCGCTTCTTTTGGCTTTTGCAGGAAGTAGGCCTGCAAATGCGCCAGGTTGATAGCCAGCTCAAAAGTGTTTTTTTGCCACCCGATTTCCTCGAGTGTACTTTGATACTCTTCCTCCAGTTCCAAAAGTTTTTCTTTTTCAGGAAGCTGCTGATGGGAGATCTCTTCAAATCTGGCTTTTAACTTTTCGATTTGAGCGAAAGTATAGATTCTGCTGTTTTTTCCAGATTGCTTCATGGCAAAGGCAAAAGCATTGGTGGCAATACCAAATTTCTGGTTGTTCATGGCCAGCCTGCCCAGCTCAAAGGCTTTTTGTCCACCCAGGTTGAAGCGCCGCTCCAGTGCTTTGGTCTGGATAAAAGCCATGTCGAAATCGCGGAGCTGCACCGAAAGCCAAAGCAGAAGCTCGGCATACATGCGCTCATCCGGGTTCGCCTGGACTTTTTGCAGTAAGGCATTTCGCAGATAGTTGGCCTTTTCGTTGTCCGGGTCATCGTTCAATGTGTTCTGGATGCGGTACTTGACCACCTGGGCGCGCTCGTCGTTATGCGCCAGCACTTTGAGGTACTCCGAAAACATAAGTTCGGTTTTTCCCATGCGGTCGTAGAGCTGGCCAATATCGATGCTGAATTTTATCGGGTCGTCAAAAATCTCCTGCCCGCGGCGGTAAGTCTTCAGGGCATATTCATTTTCGCGGCGTGCCTTAAATGAGTTCGCCACTTGCTTGATAGCCATCTCATTTTTAGGTAAATCCTTCAGCAGGTCATCATAAATGCGGAGTGCCTTTTTCGTTTTGTTGAGGTTGCGGTAGACGTAGCCCAAATCCACCTGGTAGCGCGACTGGTTCGGAAACTCCCGCACTTGCCTTTTCACTACTTTTTCGGCTTTCTCAAAGTCTTGTATCCCGAAAAGGCTGTAAGTGAAGTAGATGTAATTGCTGTGGGAGGGCTGTTGCCAGTAGATGTCATCGTAAATGGCAATAGCTTTGCGGTATTCGCGGTTGCGGTAGTAATGCCTGCCCAGCTCCTGTTTTTCTTTTATCTCTTCGGAGCTAAGTCCTTTCTGGCCTTTAGCTGAGGTGGAAGGGGCGTTCGACTGGGCAACAGCCACACCAATCCCACAAAAAAACTGTATCAGAAATATAATGACGATTTTATTCTGCATAGTTGCACAAAGATAATGCAAATGTGGTGCATGCACATTCGTCTTCGTTAGTGCTTTTCTGTGGGATTAATGCCCTTTGCTAATTGATGTAATCGAACCCTGTGTATGGAACCAATGCTTCCGGAATGCGGATTCCTTCAGGCGTTTGGTTGTTTTCCATCAGTGCGGCCACGATTCGCGGCAGTGCCAGCGCACTTCCGTTGAGGGTGTGCGCCATCATGGTCTTGCCTTCCTTGTTTTTGAAGCGCAGCTTCATGCGGTTGGCCTGGTAGCTTTCGAAGTTGGAGATTGAAGAAACTTCGAGCCATTTTTTCTGCCCTTTTGCATACACTTCCATGTCGAAGGTGAGGGCGGAGGTAAAGCTGAGGTCCCCGCCACACAGCCTGAGTACGCGATAAGGCAGCTCCAGGTTTTTGAGCAGCGACTTCACATAGTTTACCATGTTGTCGAGTGTTTCGTATGACCTGTCGGGGTGCTCAATCTGAACGATCTCCACCTTATCGAACTGGTGCAGGCGGTTCAGTCCGCGGACATCTTTACCGTAAGAGCCGGCTTCGCGGCGGAAGCAGCTCGAATAGGCAACATTCTTTATCGGGAAGTCCTTTTCTTTAAGGATCACATCGCGATAGATATTCGTGATTGGCACTTCGGCGGTAGGAATCAAAAACAGCGGTGCATTCTTCAGCTCATACATCTGCCCTTCCTTATCGGGAAGTTGACCTGTGCCGTAGCCTGATTCTTCATTGACCAGCAATGGGGGCTGAATCTCCTCATAGCCTGCAGCGCGGGCTGTATCAATAAAATAATTGATAAGTGCACGCTGCAACCGTGCTACTTTACCTTTATACACGGGAAAACCGGCACCTGTAAGTTTTACGCCCAGTCCAAAATCAATTACATCATACTTTTCGGCCAGCTCCCAGTGAGGTTTCCCTGTCTCCTTAAGGATTTTCTGATCATACTTCTTTTCTACCACCTCATTATCTTCATCAGACTTTCCGGTAGGAACACTTGGGTGAGGGATATTTGGTATTTCGGTAAGCAGCGCCTGCTGCTGTTTTTGCAGTTCTTCCAGCTCCCCAGCAAGGTCTTTTGATTTTGCTTTGAGCTTGGTGGTTTCTTCCTTTTTAGCATTGGCTTCTTCCTGCTTACCTTCTTTGAAAAGTTTGCCAATTTCGCGTGCAATTTGCTTCGACTGCGCCAGCGTGTCGTCCAGGTTTTTCTGCACGGTACGGCGGTTCTTATCGATTTCGAGGATTTTCTCGATGGTGTTGCCCGCCTCAAAGTTCTTCACCTTAAGCTTTTCGATAACACCTTCGGCGTCTTGTCTGATGAGATTGATGTCTAACATACTCGGTTATTTTTTACAAAGATAGATTTAAACTAACAGGCCTGTATGACCAAATAAAAATCTCCTGATAAAATGAATTTTACCAGGAGATTACAACCATAAACTACCAATAATAAAACGTTTATGCCTCCGGTTCGTTCGGAATAACACTTACAAACGATTTATTTCCTCGTCTTCTCTTAAATTCCACTGTTCCGTCTGACAATGCAAACAAAGTATCGTCTTTTCCTTTGGCAACGTTGAGCCCCGGGTTGTGACGGCTGCCACGTTGTCTTACGATAATATTACCTGCTTTTGCGAATTGTCCTCCGTATATTTTGACTCCTAACCGTTTACTTTCCGAGTCACGACCGTTTTGGGTACTACCCATTCCTTTTTTATGAGCCATATGTCAAAGTTTTTTTGTTTACTGTGTTAAAATTATGCAGTGATGTCTGCAATTTTGATTTTGGTCAAATCATCACGATGACCTGTCTCTTTTTGAAAGCCTTTTCTTCTTTTCTTCTTGAAGATTTTCACTTTCTTCCCTCTGGTGTGTTCCAGTATTTCGGCAGAAACTTTTGCGCCGTCGAGGTTGGGTTTTCCAACAGTTACCTCACCATCGTTATCGATGAGCATCACCTTATCGAAATCAACCTTGGCACCTTTGTCTTCTGCAAGGCGGTGTACAAAGATCTCCTGATCCTTTTCTACTTTAAATTGTTGTCCAGCTATATCTACTATCGCGTACATCACTAATGTTTTTCGTGTATTCATCAAAATTGGGCTGCAAATTTATAAAAAAAATTGTAAAACAAATACTTGTTAATCAAAATTTATTTCTCTTTTGATGC
>JAASSU010000131.1 GCA_021767705.1 Bacteroidota bacterium
CCCATCTCTTTATGGACCGATATCGCTGCATCCAGAATGCTACTTGATATTTTATTGTATTGTTCTTTTTTCAATGGATGTATGTTTTAATTATGAAAAAGACAGTACTAAAGTAGTCATTTTATTTAGTAGTTGGTTTTATCATCTACAAAAAGTCAAGATATTAAATTAAGAAACCAACTCCGTGCCTCCGTGACTCTGTGGTTAGTCTTTTACAGGGTTTTGGATTGCCCACCCAATAAACCACAGAGACACCGAGGACACAGAGAAAGGGAATGCGCCGGTAAAAAGTTGGCATTCTAATCAAAAGTGTTTGCGCATTGGAGGGAGGAGGAATCTATTCTTTCGAAACACCAAAAACCCCAAAACTGCTTTCAATATTCTAAGCTTAAGCCATTAGACTCCTCGCTGCATCACTCCGCTATCGCTTTGTGATTTGCTACCAATAACAACTTAACGCTATGTATTGTGCTTCAGTATATTGATATCCTTTGCCGTCTCCCGAAAGATTTGGGGATTAGCGGACGGGGGATAGCCATACAAAATACCTATCGGGACTTTAGTCGCAGTTTTATGCTTCGATTGCTGGGGCTGAAGCCCATTTAGTCCATTACAATTACTCAAACCGTTGGTTAAAACCAACAGCCTGCCCCGACCTCTCGGGGGCAAAGGATAAAAGTTTTTCATTCTCAAGTTGTCATCATGCATTGTTGAGCAAATTTTTTGATCTTTTTCCCACTCTACCATCTGTATCGCCGTCATTCTGAACAAAAAACATAGTGGAGCGGAGTTTTGAAGTGAAGAATCTTTTTTGTATTTGGAAGCTGAATTTTGGTTCCGAAAACTTTCGGGGTGGGATTTGGAATTTCAGATTTCATTTCCCAATCTTTTTCCTATTTTTACAACAAGTTTAAAAAAATCCTAAACCAATGCACCGAAAATCTGTAACTCTCATACTTATTTTCCTTTTAGCCCAGCAACTATTTGCCCAGGAACTGTCTAAACTTTCAGTAACAGGAACACCGAAAAAGCTCGCCAGTGAAATGGTGGCCGTGCGCGACAATGACGGAAACTACTGTGCGGGCATCCAATTCATTTCTGATATGGACGGCTATAGCTACGATTCCTACAACGGGGTAGTACGCATGGACGACAATCCCGGCAAGGACATGGTTTTTGTCACTGCCGGCGAAAGAGTAGTTGAAGTCTATAAGCAAGGCTACGAACCCCTGAAAATCATCCTCAGCGAATACGACATTCAACTTGATAACCGGGATGTTTGGCAAATTAAAATTGATGGGGATAAGAAAACGGGTAATTCACTACCCGTAACCTTTATGGTAGAGCCTGAAGATGCTCGTTTGACAGTGGATGGAGAAAGCATCGAAAACACAAGGCCAGTAATGCTAAACATCGGTGAGCATCAAATTAAAGCGGAGCGCGAGAATTATCAGACTTTAAACAAAACCATAAAAGTTAGTAAGCAGAAAGTATTGTTTCAATTTGAGCTGGAGGAAATACAGGATGCCGGTGTACAAATCACAAGTAATCCACCTGGAGCTGAGGTGACGCTTGATGGGGTAAAATTAGGGGAAACCCCGATAAGTAGCTTCTATCCGGCCGGACAGTATAATATAGAATTACGAAAAGAAGGATATGTTCCGGTCACTAGCGAAACCATAACAATAAAAGCCCCCACAACCACCAAAAACTACACCCTCGAAGAAAACGTTGGCTACCTCACCGTAAAGACCCGCCCGGAAGCCACCGTACGCTTCAACGGCGACAAGGTAGAGGCCAACACCCGCATCAAGCTCAACCCCAGCGTGGTGAACGTGAAGGTAACCATGCCCAAGGCCGAAACGCTGGAGGAGTCGGTAGTGATTAAGCGCAACGACGACAAAACCATAGAACTCATTCCCGACATCCAGACCGGGACGATACAGGTGGCCCCCACACCCTTCGACGCCAAAGTGGAACTCACCGGCGATGCCGGCGAGCATTACACAGCCGGGGGGATGAAGGTATTCAGCGACATCCCGGTAGGCACCTACCAGCTCGAGGTAAGCAAAGAGGGCTACCAAACCTACGAAAGCGAAATCAACCTCACCGCCAACGATAAGGTGACCCGCAATCCCAAGCTCAAGAAAGGCCCTGACATCAAAAAAATTGCCGGAATGGAGCTGGTCAAAGTCGAAGGCGGCTGCTTCGATATGGGCTGCACCAGCGAGCAAACCGATTGCGGTGGCGACGAAAAGCCCGTCCATGAAGTGTGTGTGGATGATTTTTATATCAGCAAGACGGAGGTGACCTATTCCCAATTTAAAGAATTTATCCAGGAAACAAGCTATAAAACTGATGCAGAAAAAAGAGGATATAGCTATATTTATGATAATGGATGGAAAAAGAAAAATGGGGTAACCTGGAAGGATGATGTGAAAGGAAATCGCAGATCACAAAATGAATACAATCATCCGGTCATCCATGTATCATGGAATGATGCCAAAGCCTTTGCCGAATGGGCCGAGGGGCGTTTGCCCACCGAGGCGGAGTGGGAATATGCGGCAAGAGGAGGAAATAAGAGCCGGGGTTATAAGTATGCCGGTAGCAATGATATTGACCGCGTGGCCTGGTATGATGGTAATTCCGGTAGTAAAACCCACCCAGTGGGCACAAAGCAACCCAACGAACTGGGCTTGTATGACATGAGCGGAAATGTATGGGAGTGGTGCAGCGACTGGTATGACAGCGACTATTATGAGGATAGCCGCAGGGATAACCCCCAGGGGCCTTCAGGCGGAAGCAAACGCGTTCTTCGGGGCGGCTCGTGGAGCAGCGACGGCTACGGCTGCCGTGTGGCCTACCGCGGCGGGAGCGGCCCGGACCCTGCGTACGACTACAGCGGTTTCCGTATTGCCCGCTAGTACAAGTTACACTTTAAACTGTAATACTTTTACACTTTGCACTTTTATAGCGCGTAGCGCTATACTTTTTTCTTAAATCTTATAAGCCGCGAAGCGGCTTTTTTTGAAAATTTTAGGTTATGGCTGGGAAAGAAAATATTATTGAAGATTTTTACGGGTTTATAAAGTATTTGCTCCCTATTATCAATAAATTTCCCCGGGAGCAGAAATTTATATTGGGTGAGCGGATAAGCTCTTATTTGTTGCAGATTCATGAGCTTTTTATTGAAGCCTATTACGGGCAAAAGCAGACAAAAAAAGAAAACCTGCATAAGGTGAATGTGAAACTGGAACAATTGCGATATATGGTAAGGTTGTCGTATGATATGAGATACATCAATAATAAACGCTATGGATACATTAGTGAACAGCTTATGGAAATAGGAAAGAAAACCGGCGGATGGTTAAAATCACTATCATGAAAACGTTTAAAAACCTTTATCCACGGGTGTATGCTTTTGAAAATTTGCTGCTGGCATCGCGCAAAGCACAATTAGGTAAACGCAGCCAGCAAAATGTAGGACGGTTTAATTTTTTTCTGGAGCACAACCTGGTGCAGCTTCAAAAGGAGTTGCAAGAAAAATCCTATCAACCCGGCCCATACGAAACCTTCACTATTTTAGAGCCCAAAAAACGCATGATTAGTGCCGCTCCTTATCGCGATCGTGTCCTGCACCATGCCCTGTGTAATGTCATTGAACCCCTGATTGAACCCACATTTATTTATGATAGCTATGCTAATCGTAAAGGGAAAGGCACTCATAAGGCACTCGACCGCTATAAAATCTTTGCCCGGAAAAACCGCTATGTATTGAAATGCGACATCAAAGATTATTTCCCTTCTATAGACCATGAAATACTGAAAAGGCTATTGCGCAGAAAAATAGGATGCAATGATACGTTGCAGCTTATTAGCAGTATCATCGACAACAGCAACCCACAAAAACAGGTACACTACGTTTTCCCCGGCGATGATTTGTTTACACAAATTGAACGCAGGAAAGGATTGCCCATTGGCAACCTTACCAGTCAGTTTTTTGCCAATGTTTACCTTAACCCGTTAGACCATTTCATAAAAGAACAATTACGCTGCAAATATTACATCCGCTATGTAGATGATTTTGTTTTGTTCGGGGATGATAAAAAGCGTCTTTATGAAATGTTGGTTAAAATCAAAAACTTCCTGCAATCATTGAGGTTGAAGGTGCATGACAACAAATCAAAGGTGTTTCCTTTAAAAGTGGGAATTCCATTCCTGGGGCATACGATGTTTCCAGAGTATAGCTTGCTTAAAAGTGAAAACGTAAAACGGCAAAAGAAAAGAATAAAAACCCGAATAGGATTAGTAAAACAAGGAAAAATGAGTTTTCAGCAGTTTGAAAGCGGAATGAAAAGCTGGGGAGCCCATGCCCGTTATTCAAAAACCTATCATCTGCGAAAACACATCAACAGTATTCTTTTGGAAGGGGGAATAGACCTGAAAACAGGGCGTTCTTCGGGGCGGCTCGTGGAACAACAACGACAACAACTGCCGTGTGGCCAACCGCAACAGGAACAACCCGGACAATACGAACAACAACAACGGTTTCCGTATTGCCCGCTAATACAATTATAGCCGGAACTTTTTGCTTCAAGGAGCAAAAGGGCGTGCACATACTTGTACAAGGCCTGTTTCCCGGTTGAACAGCTTAGCATTGTCAACCGAATAGATTTCTTTGCCCTCCCTCCTTAGTAAGCCATTGAACGGGAGGGAGGGTTATTATTGAAGCCTTGCATCACTTATCGGCCTAAAGGCCTGTGAAGGAGGCGTATCGGTAAGCAATCCCTACCATAAATGGCAGGGTTAGTGAAGAGGGTGAAGGCTGGGGGTAGGCGGATATCCACTTATCCCCTGCGGGCCTTCAGGCCCTATTGATATCATGCCCAACTTAGAAACTTAGCAATATAGAAACTTACTAACCTCCAACCTACTTATACACCCTGAAATTCGCTGTATTGACCAGCGAGGCACTGTCCCACTCGTTGGGTTGCCAGGCGCGGATGTAGACGGTGGGGTTGGCTTCGTTGAAGTCTATCATCAGGAAAAGGTAACCTTCATCGGCATAGGTAGTGGAGGCATAATTTTGCCGCATTTCCACGCCATAAACGTTTTTGGCGTTGCTCTTGCTTCTTATTTCAAAAGTGCTGAAATCCAAAGAAATGTCTTTTTGATGCTTAAAAACCCTTTTTTGCCTGCTGATATACTGCTCTTTGGTTAAACGTATTTTTTCGAAGGTGGGTTGCCCCGGCAGTTGATTGTATTTTACATTGTCCTGCATTTTGGGTTTGCGCTTTATTTCCCTGCCTACAATGATGAGCGCATCATCAGCAAACATTTTGTCGATGGTTTCGATATCCCTTGTCAGGTATGCCGTGCGGTATTTTTCCACGAATTTCACAATTTCCTGTCGTTGTTTCCAGTCATTCGCAAAATCGCCTTGTGCCCTGAAAGTATCGTACAGGCTTTCAGTGATACAGAGATTAAAATCGATAAGGTTTCCTTCCGTGTCAAAGTCGAGCACGCAATACTCGGTGGTTTGTTTAGAGTGATTTTTGCTGAGTGTTGGATAATGATGAATTACCGGAATGCGGCGGACTTCAAAACCACCAATGGTAGGATTGATATTTAAGTCGTAGCCCAGTATTGTAGGTTCGGGGTTATTGAAATCCAAATAATCTTTAAGCTTCGTTTGCAGGAAAACATCTCCGTCAAACCGATCTTTTAAGTTTTGTTGCTTTAGTACATCTAAAAATATTTGAGTGTTTTCAAGGATTTTACTTTCCGGAATATCGGCTGTTTTGTCATATTGTAGTTCTATATCTGTGCTTGTGGCTGATGGTTGAGTTTTTTCCGGAGCATTTAGCGAAAGCTTGCGCATATTATCAAAAGTGGGTTTTTTAAGGATAGGCCACAAGGTTTCAACCGGTTTAAACTCTTTTCGGGCATTGTAATTCATGTATTCGGTAAATAACTTTAAATCGTCAAACGAGGTGCTTGAACCGAACAGGTCTATGATGGCTTTTCCATCGCGCACAGTAGATGACGCCCGGTTTTCTGCCCCTGCCCAAAACGTCACATCCAACAGCGATACGGGCTTTTGCTTGTAGTTAACATCCACAATCAGTCGCCGTTCCTGGTCTGATAATTCCTGATCACTAAGGACCTTATACTCAACCCCATTTAAAATACGGTTAATGGCCGATGGCAATTCCTGGGTTAAGTTAAGGCCGTTATAAACCACATTTTCACTGGGAATGGATTGCAGAAGTAGTAGTCCGAAATAGTTGTATTTCAGCGCAAACTTCAAGTTGCCATTTTCTTCATTGCTTTTGGCTTTTTCAAACATTCCTGCAATCATTTTTTTGCGCTCATCAAAAATCTTAGTCACCTCTGATTTTTTGATGTAGCAAAACACTTCATATTGTCCGCCCTGCAGCATCTTTACATTTGATTTAACATTATTCAGGGTGGCCATCGAGTGGGTTTCAATCACTTGGTTCACCTGGCTGTCAAATTCCTTTTCTGTTTCTTTTACCCTTTTGGTAAAGTTACTCGAGACATTGAGAGATATCATTTGCGATACGCGCGAAATGGCATGCTCCCTGGCTTCGTTTTCACTGTACCCGGTTCCGGTGCCATAATAATATTCGCCACTGTTTTTTATTTCCTGTTGGCTTGCTTGTTGGGTGTAACCAATAAAAGGCAGAACTATAAAAAGCCATATAAGTGAATAGAGTTTTTTCATTGTCGTGGTTTTGTCTACCAAAAATAAAAAAAAAGAATGAAGGACAGCATTGAAATGATATTAATTTCCAGTAAATAAGGAATGTCTAAAATCCCAATATCCAAGCACCAAATTTCAAATAAAATCCAATTTTCAACCCCCAAAAATCTTTTCTTCTTTTAAAATTTGAGTTTTGGTGCCTTATTGGGATTTGGGATTTGTTTTTTGGAATTTTGAATTTTGACAGTGACTTTCTCATTTGCAACTATTTGTTTTCTTTTCAGAGGGGATGGAAACCCTGAAACTGTCTAAAATCCCAATATCCAAGCACCAAATTTCAAATAAATTCCAATTTTCAACCCCCAAAAATCTTTTCTTCTTCTAAAATTTGAGTTTTGGTGCTTTTCTGGGATTTGGAATTTGTAATTTGGAATTTGTAATTTGGAATTTGTTTTCCTCTCAGAGGGGATGGAAACCCTGAAACTACTCCGCATAGATGTCAAAGAAATCGGCTTGTGTGATTTTTGCTTTGTAGAAATCACCAACTTTGATTGCTTTATTCTTAGCAACTAATATTTCGTTGTCTACCTCAGGAGAGTCGAATTCACTGCGGCCGACAAAGTAATCCCCTTCTTCGCGGTCGATGATGACTTTCAGGGTTTTTCCTACTAACGATTGATTGTTTTCAAGTGAGATCTGCTGCTGGATTTCCATCAGGGCTTCCATCCGCTGCTCTTTGATTTCTTCTGCTACATCATCCTGAAGCTGGTATGCGGGAGTTTCTTCTTCATGAGAGTAGGGAAAAACACCCAGACGCTCGAATCGGCTCTCCTCCACAAAGGCTTTCAGCTCTTCAAACTCTTCCCCGGTTTCGCCGGGATACCCGGTGATGAGAGTCGTTCTGATAGCTATTCCGGGAACTTTTTCGCGGATGGTTTTGACCAGCTCCCTGGTTTGCTCACCATCGATGTTGCGGCGCATTGATTTCAGGATACGGCTGTTGACGTGCTGCAGCGGGATATCGAGGTAGGAGCACACTTTCTCGCTTTTGCGGATGACATCCAGAACATCGAGTGGAAACTGCGCTGGAAAAGTGTAGTGCAGCCTGATCCATTCAATACCTTTCACCTCTTCAAGTGCCCTGAGCAGGTCAGCCAGCCGGCGTTTCCCGTAAAGGTCGATGCCGTAGTAGGTTAAATCCTGGGCAATGAGGATGAGCTCTTTAACGCCTCTTCCGGACAGGTTTTCGGCCTCGGCCACTAATTCCTCGATGGGGCGTGAGATGTTTTTCCCCCTGATTCCGGGAATGGCACAGAAAGAGCAGGTGCGGTCACAGCCCTCGGCAATTTTCAGAAAGGCGTAATGCGATGGCGTGGTCAGCACCCGTTCGCCCAGCAGCTCATCGCGAAGTCGGCCGGTGATATCATCCACAATCTTATCCTGCTCATGCACACCGTAAATTCCATCTATCCCCGGTATCTCGCTTGCAACATCCTTGCTGTAGCGCTCCGTAAGGCAGCCCATCACAAAAACCTGGCTCAGCAGCCCGTCCTTTTTCATCTCCAGGTATTGCAGGATGGTTTGGATGGACTCTTCCTTGGCATCCAAAATAAACCCACAGGTGTTGATGATAACCGCGTCGGTCAGGCCCTCAATGAACTGATGCGAGGCTTGTACGCCTCTCTTTTTCAGTTTCCCGGCAAGGAATTCTGAATCGACCTGGTTTTTGGAACAGCCGAGCGTAACCAACGCAATGGTGTATACGGGATTTGTCTTCATGAAAGCTTTTCCTTTTCGGATGGCAGCACTGTTTAACGGTTGAAGAGCGAGTCGACAAACGCTTTCTTATCGAAAAGCTGCAGGTCTTCCATCTTTTCACCGATGCCGATATATTTTACTGGAATTTTAAACTCGTCGGAGA
>JAASSU010000132.1 GCA_021767705.1 Bacteroidota bacterium
CTTCCCGGTGGAGATGTCCTCGGTCGGGCTACGCCCTCCCTTCAAACATCTCCACCGGGAAAAACCCATAACAACCTTTCTAAATCCACGTGCCAAAGAACAAAGATAAGCTAAGCTTAGCTCTATGCCAGATGGCACAAAGTTAGGGGTTCAATTTATTAGTGTTCCTTGTGAAAGTCATCTTGTTTCCGAGCTTTCGGGATCGTGGTTTCATATTCAAACCACGAAGGACACAAAGTTATTAAGCTCATTGCTTCACCCACTTGCCGGAGGACAGTATCTGCTGATCACTTGTGATGCGATAATAATACATGCCCTGTGGCAGTGCGCTGGTGTTTACGCTTTTCTTGCCTGATGATTGCAGCACCACCTTTCCGGTTTGGTCATATAACCTAAAGGTGAAGTCTTTTCTATCAATCGTAAGCATGATTTTATTGCTGCCCGGATTTGGACTAACACTTAGTTCCTCTGATGTATGGTCGTTGATACTCACCGGCACAAAGGGGTTTTCATAAGCGCCCATGTCTACATTGCCGTGAAGGCGCGGGTTGCCCATCAGGTCGGTGGGAGGCCATTGGAAATCGCCGCCCAGGTCCATCGTGCCGGTGTTAATGCAGGACGAGTTGTCGGCCAGGAAATAATCCGTGCCGTTGTAGGTGGTGAAGATGGGGTCGGTGTCGATGGTGCCGTCATCGATGCCTATGGTATGGTCGCCCACAATATCGATATCGTCCATGCCACCTTCCAGGTTGCAGTGATAGAGCTTTAAGGTGCTGGGCTCATCTTCACCGACTATAGAAATTTGCTCCGGACTGTTATCGGCAAAAATGGAATTGTACACCTGTATATCCGAAGGGCCATCGATAGCGTTAATGGCAATAGCCCCACCGTCATGGGCGGTGTTATCTGCAAAGGTGGCATTGACCAGCTTTAGGGATACATAACCGGAAATGGCCAAGGCGCTCCCCATATTTGACCATAAGGTTTCGTTGTTATAATTATTCGTAAACAGTGCATTTACTATATTCACTTCCATGCTATTGATATTAGGCCCTCTGCCCAATATTCTCAATCCGCCTCCACCTGTTTGTTCTGTACTTGGTTCATTATTTTGAATTTTTAGGTTATAAATATCACTCTTGCATAAAGTGTTGACTTTTGCATTATTTACTCGCATGGCTATCACAGCCATTACATTACTGACTTCAACATTTTCAAGGTAAGATACTTTAGTTTCAGCAAGTCTTAACCCACCACTGACTCTTGCTTCTATATCATGTATGAGCAGGTTTTTAATATATACCGAGTCTAAACCATATATAATAACTCCCCCATCATCACCTGAGCCATTAGTTAATTCCATATTTTCCAACGAAAGAAAGTTATTTTCAACACTGGACCAAATCAGGCCTGCTGTTTCTTCTGCATTTAATACCGTGTTATCGATTGAATTACCCTGAATCCTGATATTTTGTTTGCAATGCACCGGAAACAGTTCGTTGTTGATGGAGGGGGCATAGGTGCCCGGAGCTAAATAAACCGTATTGGGGTGGATGGAATCATTTTGCACCCGTAACATCGCATACCAGATATTGCGAAAGGGCGACTCTGGCGAAAGCCCGCTGTTGCTGTTATCTCCTTCGGGGCTAACATACACATCGGTATCGATTTTCTCTAACTTATGGTTTTGATAGTCAATTTCAATGTCATCAAATATATTACCATAAGGATCGCGCGATAAAATATAATATAGTGACGGATTGTCAACCGTTAGTGTATCTGCATAGATTGTAGAGAATTCGACCGCTCCAATTTTTATGATATCAGATGCCGATGAAGCATAGTTCATGTAAATGTTACATCTGTTTTCCAGGCTAAATTCCACAAATCCCGAATTAGCTACGAAAATTCCACCTCCATATGCAAAGGCATGGTTATAACAAATGGTATTGCCTTCTAAATAAATGTTGGAATTAACTGAGTTAATGCCTCCACCACTTTCAGCAGCATTGTTATGTATATGAGAATTCAGGACAAAAGTATTTTCGCAATCTGTCATACTGATTCCCCCTCCATTAGGATAAACACCTTGCCCGTTTTGAATAGTTAAGCCATAAATTGTAAATGCTTCTAGAATATCTTCAGCAACAATGACGCAGCCCTGATGGTTCCCGTCAATTATTGTGTTTGCGATATCATCGGGGTCGTTTGAAAAAAGATAATTGGAGGCTAAAGTCAGTGCCTTTCCCTCAATGAGCAGGTTTTCATAATAAGTGCCCGGCATCACCAGTACGGTATCGTTAGCCTGTGCAAGGTCAATGCCTTCCTGCACAGAAGTAACATCACCGGACCCGTCCTGGGCCACGGTGAAGATACCGGCCCGGAGCAGGCCCGGGCCGGTAATTATACATAATATTATGAATAAAAATATTCTCATTATTGAATGACAATTTTTCCGTTTTTAATGCTTGTTCCAGTCTTGAAGGTGTACAGGTAAACCCCGGAAGGAAGCTCCCCTTGCTTGTTCAGGTAGAAGGTGTGTGTTCCTTTATCCAGTGCCCCTTCAAACAGTTGTTTGACATGTACACCTGTGCTGTTATACACATCTAAAGTACCATTTATTTTTTGATTTGCGGATAATGAGAAAGTCACCTGTCCGCCCGAAGGGTTTGGGTAAACCTGCAGGTTGCTGTTATAACTGCTGTTGTCCTCATCGATACCTAAGGTGTTTTTTAAGGAAACCCTGTAATAGCGATCCTTGTTACGGGCTTTGATAACGCGATCAAGCTTTGTTTCGGGGAACAGGATGGTGTACTCCGTTAATTTCATGGCAGACTTTGTGCCCTCACTATAATATTCCAGGGTAATATCGCCTGTGGCATCCGCCGGAATATAGGCCTTTATTTCCTCTATACTGTCGTTTACTACGGTAGCACCAATACACTGGCCGTCAACAAAGGCGCCAACTTCATCAATTTGATCCGGATCGGCTTCAACAAAGATGCTTTGATAGTCTGCCAACTCTGTATAGGAGTACTGTACTGTTTTTTCCGCATCTTTTTTACTGATGGGGGGCGCCTCCTGGTTCCATACCAGGGTGGTGGGGTCGGTGGCATTGACCACTACCATATCGCCATGCGTTAATGCCGTAAACCCTTCAGGTCCTACTGCACATACCCATGTAGGCACCGTTCCGCCCTTTTCAGCAATATACTCTTTATAGCATCCCCAGTCCTGTGTTTTAATCATATCCAGATCATCCAATACGCCCTCCAGTGCATCCAGGGCCTTCCGTGGTTCCATAGGAAAATACCCAATCCAGTTTTCTCCGGTGGTTAACGAGATGGCATGATCTTCATTCAGTGTATTGCCCGGTGTTTCCAAATATGCAGTACTGCTGCCCAGGTTATTAAGCTTATATCCTTTAGAGCTTTGTATTTCAGTTACATCCTGTGGATTCCAAATATTATTACTATACTCTGATAGGTCATACAAATACCAAAACTCCATAGACGAAGGCATCGGGTCCAAGGTTTCCAGGAACGGGATGGCCTGAATAGGATCGTCGTTTTGGCGTTCGAGCGTAGGGAAGGAAGCCCAGGTCCAGCCGGTTTCGAACTTTCTTTCCATTGGTGGGCATTGCACTACGCAGGCGTTGCTGAAAGTGTGGTTGCCAATGTAAATCCTGTTGTTTTCCGGGTTTACAATCATGTCTCCACCTGTTTTGAAGGGGTTGAAATAAACCGTATCCTTATTATTTCCCACTCCATTTTCATCCTTATCTATGGTAATAATACCAGCCTGAAGTGCATTCAGGCCGCTAAAGAACAGTGTAATATGAATAAGATATTTGATCATTATATAATTATGATTTCTCCTGTTTTTAATGGTTGTTTTTTCAAAGATATACATTTGTTTTGCTGATAACGCCTTGTTTAAAAAAAAAATGAACCGCAGAGCAGATGGTTGTATTGCTTAAGGCCGCTTACCAAAATGGTCAGCACAAAAAGGAAAAGAGGTCCGGACAAAACAGTCAAATACTCAAGAGAACTTACCGGAGATGTCAAGACAATAACGTGTGAATGGTCTTGAGAAAACAATCAAATGGTCAGTAGAAAAAATAAATTTGGTGCGTACTAAAAATTCAGAAATACTCCTGACCATTTTGGTAAGAAGCTCTGACGGGTTTTTCCGGGGGATTACTTTGTAATTGATACTCATAATGATTTATTTAAAGATTATTAAAGCTAAAGTATACATATATTAACTAAGAAACAATATAAATAGTTAAAAAATGTAACTTTTAACTAATAAGCAAGTGTTGCGTATTAAAAATATCATATCCTTTCAAAAGGCAATGATTACAGGATGATAATGGTATTACCATCTTCTTTTGTTATGATAAGGCCTATAGTTTTCCTGTTGTTAAAAAGCAATGATAATGGAATATTTCTTATAAAGGAAAGTATATACGTAGCTAAATTGAGGATATTCGTTAGGTTATTAATGATATTCGTAGCGATTTTACGGATATTCGTTTTTGCAAAAGAATAGTGTTCTTTGTGAAAGCCCTCGTGATCTTCGTGGTTAAAAAATGAAACCACAACCCCGAAAGCTTTCGGGGGCACCAAGGAAGCACAAAGCGCACGAAGATACGCATGTAAATTATTAAGCTTCTTACCCGAACGACTGGCCTTGTTCAGTCGGGCGGGAGTTCAATCACATCACCTGAGCCTTACCACCGTAACCCCATGCCCGCCGCTGTCGGCGTGCTGGTCGCGGTATTCTTTAACTTCGGGGTTGGAAGATACCACATCGCGGACCACCGATCGCAGGATGCCTTCGCCCTTGCCATGGACAATCTCCACTTCGTTGATGCCCAACAGCAGGGCTTCGTCGAGGTATTGCTGAGTGGTGGTGTACACCTCCTCGGCTTTTTGTCCGCGCACATCCAGTGTCCGGCTGAAGCTGGCGGCTTTGGCGTTGATGTTGTCCATGATGGTACGATAACCTTTCGAAGCACTGCCTTTTCCTTTGGATTTGGGCGCCTCGGCTGGTTCCAGCTCGTCTTTGGTGGTGGTGAAATTGAACGATTCAAAAGCCACCGTCACCTTGTTTTTGTCTATCTCGCTGACCTGTCCCACGGTGTCCTGCCCTTTCAGTTTTACATAGCTTCCTTTCCGGATTTTTTTCTCTTTGGCAGGATCTTCCTTTGGTTTTTCAGGTGCTTTTTTCTGCTTTTGCTGCAGCGACACCTTTTCCTTTTCCAGCTTTTCGCGGGCTTTTTTTGTTTTCTCCTTATCGGCCTTGTTTTCCTTAATTTCCCGGATGGTTTTTTCAATCAGCCGGTTAGCACCTGAGAGAATCTCTTTGGCCTCGCTTTTCGCTTCGCGCAGGATTTTGTTTTTGTTGTTGGTGAGCTCCTCCTGTTGTTTTTCATATTTGTCGATCATCTCCGAAAGGAAACTGTCGGCCACCTTCACTTCGCGGGCTTTTTTGTCCAGCTCGCGTTTTTCCACTTCCAGCTCCTGAAGCTGCCGGTCGAAATCGACCTGGCTGCGGTTGGTTTTTTTCTTTGCCCTGTTAAGAATGTTTTTCGGGATGCCAATCTTTTCGGCAATCTCAAAAGCAAAGGAGCTTCCCGGCGTTCCTGTTTTCAGGATAAAAATAGGCTTCATCTGTTTGGGATCGAAGAGCATGGCACCGTTCATCATACCGTCATGCTCGTCGGCCAGCTTTTTCAGGTTGGCGTAGTGGGTGGTGATGATGCCAAAGGCCTGCTTGCGGTTAAGGCTTTCGAGCACCGCCTCGGCAATGGCGCCGCCAAGCTGCGGCTCGGTGCCCGTACCAAATTCATCAATCAGGAAAAGGGAGGTTTTTCGCACTTTCCTGACAAAGAAGTTCAGGTGTTGCAGGTGCGAGCTGTAGGTGCTCAAATCATTTTCGAGCGACTGCTCATCACCGATATTCACAAAAACATCCTGAAAAATCCCCAGCTTTGAATCGGGGCTGGCAGGCACTAAAAGTCCGCACTGAAACATGTACTGGATAATGCCCACGGTTTTCAGACACACGGTCTTTCCTCCGGCATTAGGGCCAGTAATAACCAGGATACGCTCTTTTTCATCCAGCTTGACGTTTAGCGGCACCACCGACTTGTTTTGCTTTTTGTGATGCAGAAAGAGCAGTGGGTGATGCGCATTCTCCAGGTTAATATAGGGTTGATGGGTGATTTGCGGTTTTTCCGATTCCGTCTCAATGGCGTAGCGCGCTTTTGCCCGGATAAAATCGAAGAGCCCCATAAAACGGTAAACGTTGAGCAGGCTATCAATTTCCGGACGTATTTGCGAGGAGAATGCTGTCAGGATGCTGATGATTTCGCGGCGCTCAGCACCTTCCAGCTCACGGATGCGGTTGTTCAGCTCAAAAACGGCAGTAGGTTCAATGTACACGGTTTGTCCGGTGGATGATTCGTCATGGATAAATCCTTTTACCTGGCGCTTGTGCGTGGCCGGAATGGGAATGACCGAGCGGCCGTTGCGCAGGGTGGGAGAGACCTCGCTTTCGGCCCAGCCCGCGCTTTTCGCTTCTTTAAGCGTACGGCTCAGAGTGCTCTCTACCGAGTTCTTGCTGCGACGTAACTCGCTTCTGATTTCTGCCAGTTTCGGCGATGCACTGTCTTTTACATCGCCTTTGGCATCAAGGATTTCAGCAATGCGTTTCAGGATGTTCTCTTCGAAACGGATGTTTTTAGCCAGGGACGCCAGCTCGCTCAAGTCCTGGTTTTTTTCCTGTCCGAAAAAGCGGTTAATTTTTTGTGCTGTTTGCAGCGAGAGGTTCAGTTCGGCCAGCTTATCCAGCTCAATGAACGTCCCTTCGATGCGCAATCGCTGCAGTTCGTCATTCAAGTTGAAGTAGTCTTGCTCAGGAAATTGCTCCCTGAACTGCAGTACATCTTTAAATTCGCTGACTTGCTGCTGCCACTTTTCAATCTTTTCAGGGTGAGAAGAAAACCTGATCTTATCCACATAAGCTTCGCCCATGCTGCTGATGCAGAATTCTCTTAAGCCCTCTTTTATCTGCGCAAAGCCAATCTTCTCTTCAAAATTCTTCGGATATATCACTGACGTTTTTTTTGCAAAAATAAAGGATGCAGCCGAAACAGCGGTAGTTGCTTACGATCTGATTTTGTATCGCCACAGAAGCAAAAGCAGGAGCAGAATAAGCCCACCGCCAATCCACCAAAGTGTTGAAAGGCTGCTTTGTGTGTGGTTGAGCGGTTTGGCCGGCCCGATATTTACGAAGCTGGCCCAAAAGTGGGGATGAGCTGTCAGCATGTCGGTGTTTTCCAGGAAATCGAGTTTGGCTTTTCTGAGGGCATCGTCTTTATGCATCCCATTGGCAAGGTTTTCATAGAACTGTTTCATAATGTCGGCCGTGGCGGCATCTTCGATGGGCCAGAGCGTCATCACAATGTTTGGTACACCTGCGTATAAGAATCCCCGGGCAAGGCTCATAATACCTTCACCACGCTGAAGCTTTCCGTAACCCGTGTTGCAGGCACTTAATACGGCCATCTCGGCATTCAGGGTCAGGTCGAAAAGTTCATAGGTATTTAGCAGGTTATCGGATTTTTGGCCTTTTTCCTGGTAAAAAACAAGTTTTGAGTACATCGGGTTTTCGTCGTTGACGATAGTGTGCATGGCCAGGTGAAGGATGGCGTAGCCTGTAGCTTTTTCTGTAAATCTCAATTCTGTGGCCTTGTCATCGATCCAACTGTCGGTTCTGAATATCTCACTGATATTTTCCACTTCTTGCTTTGCTCCGGGTATGGGCATCAGCAGCGTGGTTTTTTGGCGGTGGTTAAAAAGGCTGTCAACAGGTGTCCGGCTGATATTTTCGTACGATGGTGCCATGGCAAAAACCTTTTGCTTTGAGGGCACCTCTTTCAGGTTTGCATTGTGTAAAAGCGTGGATGAATAAGCGTAGGAAACCGGGTATTTTTTGATGAGGTAAGGGAGCGATTTGTAATTCATATAGCCCTTATTTGTATTGAAGTCAGCAGTGAGAAGGAGTTCCATGGGTATAAAGCCCATCTTGCCATCAGGGATAAACACTAACTTTTTGTTTTCAATTCTGTTTTCCAGGGGTTTGATCAGGCTGTTATATAATTGGTGCGTCTCTTTAACAAAAGAGCGAAACTGCTGGCGGTCAAAATTCACGAAATCTTTAACAATAAGATTGTTACGTATGCTTTCTATCATTCTGTTGATTTCCTTTTCCGGGGTATTGCTGATAAATAGCTCCTGGTAATCCTTTGTTATCAGCATGATAAGTGCTTTGTTTTTAAGAAGGCTGTATTCAAGGATGGCCTGGTCTTTATCCAGTTGATCGATGGTTTCTTCAAGTGACAAAGTTTCAGGGCTCAGCCTGAGTTTGTAATATTCGGGGAAGTTCTTTTC
>JAASSU010000133.1 GCA_021767705.1 Bacteroidota bacterium
CTGCTTCCTGGGATAATGGTGAAACATGGTTTAATGCTATTAATGACTCCATTTACAATGGATGCACTTACCCATTTTTCTATGAGGATCATATGTATACAAACGAAGATACGCTGGCAAATGGAGAACCCGGATTTTCAGGCAGCACAGACGAATGGGTCACTTCCACACTCAACTGGTATGTAATGCCTGTTAGAAGCTTTGATCCGGACACACTGCTGTTACGTTTTCATTTCTTTTCAGACAACAACGAAAACCAGCTTGATGGCTGGATGATTGACGATATAAAAGTATATTCTATTGATGTTGGAGGGTCGAATAAAGGCTTAACGCGTGATAATTCAGTCATGAATATTGCTCCCAACCCAATGTCTGAAGCATCCATAATCAAACTGGATCAAACATACGAACGTTCACACCTTATAATCTACAATAGCAAAGGAATTCCAGTAAAAGAAAAAATGTTTTCTTTTCGAAAGGAAATACCTATCGGAGATGTCAATCTGAGCCCGGGGATTTATATTTTAAAAATGGTTTTAGATGGCAAAACCGAGGCTATCAGAAAAGTGATAGTGAATAAATAAAATGAACCCATCTTGAGGTATTTCCTTAGCTTTGTGAAAAAGCAATCCTAAACTTAAAGATATGGAAAACCAAAAAGAGTATTTTGCGCACGAAACGGCTGTTATCGACGAAGGCTGTGAAATAGGTGCCGGCACCAAAATCTGGCATTTCTCACATATTATGTCGAACTGCAAGCTGGGTCAAAAATGCAACATCGGTCAAAACGTGGTGGTATCGCCCGAAGTTGTTCTTGGCAACAATGTGAAAGTGCAGAACAACGTATCGATTTACACGGGCGTAATTTGCGAGGATGATGTGTTTTTGGGCCCTTCGATGGTTTTTACGAATGTCACCAATCCGCGCTCAGCAGTGAACCGCCGTGGCGAATATGAAAAAACACTGGTTAAAAAAGGGGCCAGCATCGGTGCCAACTCCACCATTGTTTGCGGACATGATATCGGCGAATTTGCCTTCATCGGTGCCGGCGCGGTGGTCACCAAAGAAGTAAAGCCATATGCCCTGGTGGTGGGCAATCCGGCGCGGCAAATCGGATGGATGAGTGAGTACGGTCATCGCCTGAATTTTGATGAAGAAGGCTTTGCCACCTGCCCTGAAAGCAAAGAAAAATATCAGCTTAAAGAAGAGCAGGTAAAAAAAATCTCGTAGCCGGATAAACCTTTTCATTTTTCAGGCATCCTGCTTATAAAACACTACAAATCCATTTAAAAACAGGCAGTGCTTTCATACACACCCGAAAGAAACAGGATGGGTTGTTCAGGCATTGCCAAAAAAAATCAAACCAATGAAAAAAGCAGGTATCTTATTTACGATGATTGCCATGGTAGCAGCATTTGCTTCATGCGATAAGGCTGACGATTCCAAAGTATCTCAATTCGACGAAAATGCCACCAGGGATCTGATTATGGCCGAGGATTTATTTGCAGAAGTGAAAGACATTTCTGATGATGCTTATTCGAACCAGGAAGGGTTGAAGAGCAGCATGTCGGCCTATCTTGGCCCATGCGCTGAAATCACTTTCGAAAACCAGGACACGCTTTTTGTATTAACTGTTGACTTTGGTGATGAAAACTGCCTCTGCAATGATGGCCGCGAGCGGCGCGGAAGAATCATCAGCACCTACAACGGCGCATACTGGCAAGAGGGAACGGTTATCACCCATGTAACTGAAGATTACTTTGTCAACAACAACGAAGTGATTGTTACAAAAACGGTGACCAACCAAGGCGCCGATAACAATGGGTTCCCCACCTTTACGATTGAGGAAGAAGGAAGTATTGTTCTGGACGATACCGGAGACACCATCACCCGCACCGCAATCCGCGAAAGAAAATGGGTGGAAGGCTACAACACGTTCAGAAGGCTTGATGATGTTTATCACATCACCGGGAACGCCAGTGGCATCGACCGCCGGGGCAGAAGCTATGAGGCTGAAACCCTGAGCCCGCTGCGCCGTGAAGTGACCTGCCATCATTTTGTGAGTGGTGTGCGCACAAGAACACTGGAAGGGCTGCCAACACGCACGCTCGATTACGGTGATGGCGAATGTGACAACGTTGCCACACTTACTATCAACGGTCAGGATTACACGATTACTCTGCCATAGCAATCTCAGATGCAAGACAATAAGCACTCTGACCACGAAATATTTGAACAGTTGCGGAACCCCTCCACACAAGAAGTGGGGTTCCGGCGGCTCGTTCAGAAATACAAACACAGGGCTTATGGGCTTGCCATTAAAATGGTTTTTGACCATCATGACGCTGATGACATTACGCAGGAGGCGTTCATAAAAATCTGGAAGAAGAAACAACAGTTGAAAGAGGCTGACAAACTAAAATCGTGGGTCTTTAAAATCGTATCGAACGAGGCGCTGCAAACGCTCCGACGAAGAAAAAGAAAGAGCTTCCTCTTTCCCGGGGCATCATCGGGCGAAGAACAAGAAAAACAGGCCATTGCCGCACACCCGTATTTTTCGGGGGATGAAATTCAGAAAAGATTCTATGAGGCAATGACCGCATTAACAGGACAGCAACGAAATGTTTTTACCATGAAGTATTTCGAAGAAATGAAATACGAAGAAATCAGTGAAGCAACAGGGCTGGCAGTGGGAACGCTAAAAGCCACTTACCATCAAAGTGTGAAGAAAATAAGAAGGGAGTTGGAAAATGTCTGAAAAAAATCTGTTCGGAAAAGAATTCGAATCCATCAAGCAAAATGAGGCTTTGAAACCAGATCAAGAATATTTTGATGATTTGGAGGAACGAATCATTTCGCGCGCAGGCAAAAACAAAACCTACAAGCTCAACCCTTTGGTTTATGGTTCGGCTGCAGCCATATTGCTGGTGGCACTCTTCTTTTTGCTTCCTGATGGCTTTTTAAGGAAAAATCCTGATAAAGTTATTGCGGTGAACAGCAAGGTCATTATCGAAAACCTTGACTATTATGGCATCAACGAATCTGCGATTGTGTCATATATGCTGGAAAACCAGGGCACCATCCGTGAAAACGATTTGATGCAGAAGGAATTCAAAGAAAGCCTTGGCATCGAATCTGAGGATCAGATTATCGAATACCTGATGGAAGAAGATATAAATCTTGACAACGAATTATAAATCATACTTGATTATTTGACTTTAGAAAAACACAAACTATGAAAACACATATTATACTTTTAATACTCCTTGCCGGGATGGTAGCCCCACTTAAAGGGCAGGTTTTTGACCCCGATAACCTGGAGGGGCGCGAGAGAATCGCAACTTTTAAGGTAGGTTTTCTTACCAGGAAAATGGATTTGACCAGAAAAGAAGCCCAGGTGTTTTGGCCTGTTTATTATGAATATGAGGCCAAAAAAGACAAAATCACAGAGGCAAAAGAAAAAGCATTACAAAAAGTTAAAGAAGATGAATCGTTTAAGGAGTTTCTTAAGATCGAATTTCAACTGGAGCAAGCTAAGCTCGAATCAAAAAGCGAGTTTTACGGTAAGCTGTTCGAAATCCTTCCTGAGCATAAAGTGAAGGCCTATTACCAGGCTGAACGTGAATTTAAACGGAAGCTTTTGAAAATAATTTCGGAACGGAGACGAAAATAATACTCAAAATCAACAAATTAATAATCAATTGTTAATTGCACTCTTCAGGGATTTTCATAATTTTACGTTTTGTAATTAGCGTAAAGGCAAATTAAACAACCTTCAAAACGTATAAACCATGAAAATACTTGTTACAGGTGGCACCGGATATATTGGCTCTCACACGGTTGTGGAGCTTCAGAATCAGGGCTACGAAGTCATCATTGCTGATAACCTCTCCAATTCGCACGAAAACGTGCTGGACCATATTGCTGAAATCTCAGGCAAACGCCCGGAGTTTGAAAAACTGGATTTTAGTGACCCACAGCACACCAATAATTTCTTTGATAAGAACCTTGACATCAAGGGAATCATTCATTTTGCTGCTTTCAAAGCCGTAGGCGAGTCGGTTAAAAATCCGCTGATGTATTACCACAACAACCTTGTTTCGCTGATGAATATCCTGAATAACATGTCGAAACATGGAATTGAAAACATTGTTTTTTCTTCTTCGTGCACGGTCTACGGTCAGCCCGAAAAGCTTCCTGTTTCTGAGGACTCTCCTATCCAGAAAGCATGGTCGCCTTACGGGAACACCAAGCAAATTTCTGAAGATATTATTTACGACACGCTGAATGCCGACCAGCGACTGAAAGGCATTGCCCTGCGCTATTTTAACCCGATTGGTGCTCATGAATCCGCAAAAATCGGGGAGCTGCCTTTGGGTGTGCCTAACAACCTGGTGCCGTTTATCACACAAACGGCTATCGGTATCCGCGATCAGCTAAAGGTTTTTGGCGATGATTACAACACTCCTGATGGCACCGCTATCCGCGACTACATCCATGTGGTGGATTTGGCAAAAGCGCATGTTATCGCCGTTGACCGAATGATTTCGGGTAAAGGCAAAAAGGCTTTCGAAGTGTTTAACCTTGGCACCGGAAACGGCTATTCGGTCATGGAAGTAATTAAGTCGTTTGAAAAAGTCAGTGGCGAAAAGCTCAACTACAAGATTGTCGATCGCCGTCCGGGAGATGTGGAGCAGGTGTGGGCCGACACCACGTTCGCCAACAACGAGCTGGGCTGGAAGGCCGAAAAAGGGCTCGACGAAATGATGGCATCCGCATGGAAATGGGAAAAAGCGTTAAAAGAAAAGGAATCAGGTTTGTAGGTTTCTATGTTTTTAAGTTAATAAGTTTCAATAATTGTGTTTAAGTTGGCAATTGGCAATGAGACAGTTGGCAATTAAATTGTAAATAAAGCGTTCTTGCTATTCATACAAATTAACAAATCAACAAATTAACGATTTAACGAATAAATCAATCATGAAAAAGAAAATATTGGTCACCGGCGGTGCCGGATTTATTGGATCGCATGTCATTCGTCAGTTTGTAAACAAGTATCCTGATTATCATATTTTTAACCTGGATAAGCTGACCTATGCAGGCAACCTTGAGAACCTCAAGGATATTGAGGACAAAGAGAACTACACTTTTGTGAAAGGCGACATCAATGACGATGCTTTTATCCTCGATCTTTTTAAGAAAGAACAGTTTGATGGTGTGATTCACCTGGCCGCAGAATCGCATGTCGACCGATCTATCGCCAACCCGACGGAATTTGTGGTTACCAACGTGCTGGGCACTGTTAACCTGCTGAATGCCGCAAAACACATCTGGAAAGATAATTACGAAGGCAAGCGCTTCTATCACGTTTCCACGGATGAGGTTTACGGTTCGCTGGGAGAAACAGGCTATTTCACCGAAGAAACGCGCTACGATCCACACAGCCCGTATTCAGCCTCCAAGGCCAGCTCCGACCATTTTGTGCGGGCCTACCACGACACCTTCAACATGCCGATGGTCATCAGCAACTGCTCTAACAACTACGGCTCCTACCAGTTTCCTGAAAAGTTGCTGCCTCTGTTTATCAACAATATCCGCAACAAAAAGCCGCTCCCGGTTTACGGCAAGGGCGAAAACGTCCGCGACTGGCTGTGGGTGGTCGACCATGCCCGTGCTATCGACGTCATTTATCACCAGGGAAAGCAGGGTGAGACCTACAACATTGGTGGCCATAACGAATGGAAAAACATCGACCTGATCAAGCTGCTCTGCAAGGTGATGGACAAAAAGCTGGAGCGCGAGCCCGGCGAATCGGAAAAGCTGATTACCTATGTGAAAGACCGTGCCGGCCACGACCTGCGCTATGCCATCGATGCAAGCAAGCTCAGCGAGGAGCTGGGGTGGGAGCCATCAGTACAGTTTGAAGAGGGCCTGGAAATCACCGTCGACTGGTACCTTAACAATGGGAAATGGCTCGACAATGTCACCTCAGGGGCATACCAGCAGTATTATGAAGATCAGTATGAGAAAAGGTAAATCATTAAGTTAATCAATAAATGGACACAGATATCAGGTGGAAACAACGTTTTGAAAACTATTCCAAAGCTGTTCACAGGCTTTCAGAAGGGCTGGATGTTTCTGATAATAATTCCCCTGATTTATTAAAAGAAGGAATAATACAACGTTTTGAATTCACTCATGAGCTGGCCTGGAAACTGATGAAAGACTATCTGGTTTATGAGGGAATTCAAAACATTACAGGATCCAGAAGTGCCACGCGCGAAGCCTTTAACAAAGGGTTAATTGATAACGGGCAGGTGTGGATGGATATGATTGAAAGCAGATACATTACTGTGCACACTTATCGTGAAGATATTCTTGAAAAAGAATTTCATAAAGTAAAAACACATTATGCTCCTCTTTTATATCGCTTTTACGAAAAGATGAATGCATTAATATGATGTTTGGCCTGAGTAAAAATACAATCAACGCACTCCATTCGGTTTTTAAAAAATATCCTGAAATTGAAAGAGTGATAATTTATGGATCAAGAGCCAAAGGCAATTACAGAGAGGGCTCTGACATTGACTTAACGTTGGTTGGAAACCAACTGACAACAGACCACATTCTCAGAATAAGCACTGATATTGATGACCTTAATCTCCCCTATCTTTTTGACCTGTCCATTTATCACAAACTTGATTCTGTTTCTCTAAAACAGCATATTGAACGGGTTGGAAAAGCTTTTTTTCCACTGGATTGATTTCTTGTTGAAAATTAACCTGTTTTTGATAAATGATATTTATTCTTTTACTTCACGTCACTCAAAGATTAAAAAAATAATAATTATATTTGTGAACCAAGGGTTTTAATTTATAATACATTTGGTTCATGGCTGATAATTTGATCTATAAAATCTATAGTGATAAAAGAACTGTTTTTAGTTTACAGGAAATCGCGATGATTGTTAATGAACCTGATTTCCAAAAGCTAAAGCAGCGCGTAAATTATTTTGTACGAACAAACAAACTGCTAAATCCACGTCGCGGTATTTATGCCAAAGACAATTACTCTTTAGAGGAACTGGCATGCAAAGTATATAAGCCAGCCTACATTTCCTTGGAATATGTATTACAGAAATCCGGAGTTATATTTCAATACGATTCGCGGGTGACAGCCATAAGCTATTTAAGTCGTAGCATAACCGTTGATGAAAACGAATTGGTTTTCAGAAAAATCAAAAACGAAATATTATTCAGTAGTTTAGGAATAACAACTCTAACTAACGGTGTAAGCATAGCATCACCTGCCCGCGCCTTTCTGGACACTTTGTACTTGAATAAAGCTTATTATTTTGATAATATAGCAGGGGTGGATAAGAATGAGATAATCAAGATACTCCCGATATTCAGGTCAGTACGTTTAACAAAACAAGTTCAAAACATTATTGAGTATGCTGGACATAAATAAACACAAATTTTTTTTAGTCTCAATTCTGAAGGAAATTTATTCTGATACTGAACTGGCCACTCTTCTTGGATTTAAAGGAGGCACGGCACAAATGCTGTTTTATGACCTTCCCCGGTTTTCAGTTGATTTGGATTTCAACCTGTTAGATCAGAAAAAAAGCAACATCGTATACCATAAGATCAGAACAATAATATCAAAATACGGTAAAATACGTGATGAAGCAGAAAAATATTACGGCTTGCTAATAGTTCTTAACTACGAAAACCTGGAGCGTAATTTAAAGGTGGAGATATCTAACAGGAAATATCAAGACAGATATGAAACCAAACATTTTCTTGGAATAGCAATGAAAGTAATGGTCAAGCCAGATATGTTTGCGCATAAACTATGTGCCTTACTATATAGAAATATGCTGACGAACCGGGATATTTTTGATGTTTACTATTTTTTAAAACAGAGAACACCTGTTAACAAGCACATTATTGAGGCCAGAATGAATCAATCTTTCCGGAAATACATAGATGTATGTATATCTCAAATTGAGGCTATTTCTTCTTCAAGTTTATTGAATGGTATTGGAGAGCTTGTAGGTAATGATATGAAGTCTTTCGTAAAACAAAATTTGAAGGGTGAAACGATCCAGTTACTCAGGATGTTTCAGGAATTCCCGGTTTTTGAATAGCATAATGTCTATCATAAGTTAAAAGACACTTTTTCAGCCGGATTAATTTCTTGTTGAAAATAAACCCCTGTTTGTTAAACAAAATCAATAAAATCCCTGAACAAAGGAGGGCTGATGTTGTTCCTTAGTCAAAATAAAACGATAAACAAAGATATTCAGGCCATTAGCGCCTGGAAAGATTTCAGAGAAGTGGTTTCATGATCTTCCTGATTTAAAATTCAAACAATTAGCAAACTAAAAAAGATGAAAGAATATACTGTGGAAATTTTAGAAATTGAAGAACTGACACATGATGTCCGTC
>JAASSU010000134.1 GCA_021767705.1 Bacteroidota bacterium
ATACGATGAAACTGAAACTGCAGCCGAACGAGCAAGTGATTAAAGCAAGCGATACCAATCACATGACAGAAAAAGAATCCGTTGAAGGAAAGCTGGTTTTGACCAACCAAAAGCGCTTGTATTTTAAATCGCAAAACGAAGCACTGAATGCTTTTGATCGAATTCTGACAACAAAGGAAATCAGGGACGTGATGTATTTCAAAAGCGGACTTTTCTCCAAAGGCCTCCGCCTCGTCACCGTCGAAGGCGACGACCTCCGCTTCAAACTCAAAGGCCGCGAATCCTGGGCCAAAACTCTTTCGGGGATGATTTAGGGTTTGAAGTTAATAGGTTTTTAAGTTTCGTAAGTTTATAGGTTTGTTTAGTAAGTTGCCGAGCCACATTTATCGCGACAACTATCAATAATTCTCATTATTTTCTAACAATAAAAGCTATAAAATCAGGCTAACCTAATAACTTACAAAACGTAGTAACTTAGAAACGTAGCAACCTACAACCCCAACCCCTGCGCCACGAGCTCGGCCACATCGAGGTTCTGCACTTCCTCTTCTTTGTCTTTGTACTTGATGCCGTCGGTAATCATGGTCATGCAATATGGACAGGCAGTCACCACGATTTTAGCCCCTGTTTCCAGTGCTTCGTTGGTGCGTTCTTCATACACCTCATGGGTTCCCTTTTCGGCTTCCTTGAACATCTGTGCCCCACCGGCACCACAGCACAACGAGAAGCTCCTGTTGCGCGGCATCTCCACCAGGTTGACCGGCAGCCTCTCGATAATACGGCGCGGCGCATCATACACGCCATTGCCACGGCCGAGGTAGCAGGGATCATGGTAGGTGACCTTCATATCCTTGAACGCTTCTCCCGAAAGTTCCAGCTTTCCTTCGCTAATCATCTTTTCCAGAAACAAGGTGTGATGAATTACTTCGTAATGCCCTCCAAACTCACCATACTCGTTCTTAAAGGTATTGAATGCATGCGGGTCGCAGGTCAGGATTTTTTGCACTTCATACTGGTCAAAAAGCTCAATATTCTGCATCGCCTGCATCTGGAAAAGCATCTCGTTTCCCGCACGTCGTGCCGCATCGCCCGAGCTCACCTCCTCGGTGCCCAGCACAGCATACTCCACACCCAGGTGGTACAAAATACGCACAAAAGCGCGTGTCACTTTCTGATACCGGTCATCAAAAGCCCCCATCGAGCCCACCCAAAAAAGGTATTCCGGCTTTTCTCCATTTGCATGTTTCTCTGACAGGATTGGGACGGTTATTTTTGTTGTCATGTTTTTAAGTTTCTAAGTTTAATATGTTTCTATGTTAATCAGTTTAGTAAAAACTAAAAATTCCTCTATCGGTGATTTCTTAAGTATCGGATTAAAGACAATACTTTCCCTTGTATTACATCTACTTGATCTCGGTACTTCATCGCATCATGATCATCTAAAAACTTCAGATCCTCCATTACGTAGAGCATACTCTTAACCTCAGAAGCCGAACCACTGGAATAATCCAAAAACTTAACGAAATCAGCATTGCTGAATCTTCCATATCCTTCAGCAATATTATTCATTATTGAGAGGTTTGCTTTTTTAAATTGTGATTTCAATTCGAACTCCTTCTTTATGTTTTCTTCATTAAAAACAAGATACATTTCCTTTACTAACTGTCTGGCTAGTTGCCAGGCTTCAATTTCCTCAAAACTTCTGAAAGTAGACATGATTTTGATTTTTAGATTAACAATATTATAAAGTTTATTTGCATCATCAAATTTCATTTACAATCCTTACACACTAGTTACCTTATACATAACCAATTAGCTTACCAAACTTACTAAATCTATTAAACTTAAAAACCTACTAAACTTACCAAACCTATTAAACATAGAAACGTAGTAACCTACAACCCCTCCGCCCACTTCATCCTGTCCTCCTGGGGATATTGCCAGGGGGCGCCATTGTTTTCCACGTTGGTGAACATGGCGTTGAGTTCGGCCGGGGCAGCGGCTTCTTCCATCACGAGGTAGCGGCGCAGCTCGAGGATAATGGAAGGCTGGTTGATATTTATCGGACACTCCTGGGCACAGGCATTACACATCGTACAGGCCCACAGTTCTTCTTCAGAAATATAGTCACGCAGCAAGGATTTGCCATCGTCGTAGTTAGCATCTTTCAACAGTCCGGGACCTTTCTCCTTCATACGGGCGCGGGTATCTACCATGATTTTGCGTGGCGACAACAACTTGCCGGTGATATTGGCCGGACACACCGCCGTGCAGCGTCCGCACTCCGTGCAGGCCAGCGAGTCGAAATAGTTTTTCCAGATCAGATCATCCACATCCTTTGCTCCAAAGCGCTGTGGCTCCTCTTCCTCCCCTTCGGCAGATTCCGAAAAAGCGGCATCCGGATCCATCATCAGCTTCACCTCTTCCGTAATTTCCTTCATATTCCGCACATAGCCCAAAGGCTCCAGGCGGCTCAGGAATACGTTCGGCACTGACATGAACACATGGAAGTGCTTGGAGTAAGGCAGCACGTTGGCAAAGATGAAAATCAGCAGGATGTGCGACCACCACCCGGCTTCATGAACTACGTGGAGGCTGTCACCATCCATACCCGACACAAACCCGGCCAGCCACTCGCTTACCGGATACACCCCGTCATGGCCAATGGGATGCATAGCCACATAAGCTGCGTTCATGCCCAACAGGCTCACCATCAGCAAAAGGATAAAAGTCAGGGCGATATTCGCATCCAGCTTCGATTTCTTTTCCATCTCCACGCCTTTAAAGCGGCGGATATCCATAAAAAGGCGGCGCGCCAGGAATACCAGGATGGCAAAAACGATAAAGGCTGCAAACACATCCCCCAGCCCGATGATCACATCATACACCACACCGGCAGCAGAAAAAAGACGTTCCTTTCCGGCAATACCATCCACCACCATTTCAATACTTCCGATGGTGATGATCATAAAACCCCAAAAAACCATGGCATGAAAAAAGCCCGCCACCGGGTGCCTAAGAATCTTTGTCTGGGCAATGGCCACATTCCAGGTTATTTTTAAGCGCTTCCCTATATCTTTTACAGGAAAACCCGCTTTAGTCAGTTTCAAAAAACGAATAATCCGGTTGATCGAATAAGCAAAAACACCCAGCGTAACAGCCAGAGCTATAAGGAATAGTATCTGTTTCAGTGTCATAATATCTCGTTTTAGAAAATAAGTTTCCAGTTAGTTCTTCTTGCAAAGTTTACCGTAATAGGCAAACAAAGAGTTGTCCAAAGTAGTTATTTACATGTAAATATCAAAATATGTTTTAAGATTTTCTTTGTTAAACACAAAGTCTCTTTTATATTTGTATATCCACATGTTTTAATACATACTGATACTCATGACAAACGAAATCTACAAGCCTGAAAATGCGGTACGGGTAGTTACCGCAGCCTCACTTTTCGATGGCCACGATGCCGCCATCAATATTATGCGAAGAATTATCCAGTCGTCGGGTGCCGAAGTGATACACCTCGGACACGACCGCTCGGTGGCCGAGATTGTCGACTGTGCCATCCAGGAAGATGTGCAGGCAATTGCCCTCACCTCTTACCAGGGTGGACATACCGAATATTTTAAATACATGTATGACCTTTTGCAGGATCGCGGCGCCGGACATATCAAGATTTTTGGCGGCGGCGGTGGCGTCATCCTCCCCGAAGAAATTGACGAATTGCACGAGTATGGTATCGCACACATCTACTCTCCCGACGAAGGACGAGAGCTGGGCCTTCAGGGCATGATCAACGACGTGTTGAAGCAGAGCGACTTTCCGGTAGGCAAAGATATTTCCGTAAAGAATGAAGACATTTTTAAAGGCGACCACCAGGCGATTGCGCAGATGATTTCCGCCGCAGAAAACTTCCCCGATGCTATCAGCGATCAGCTCAAGGCGCTGAACAGGGAATGCAAAAAGACCAGCACCCCAATTGTTGGAATTACGGGTACCGGTGGTGCCGGAAAATCATCGCTGGTTGATGAGCTCATCCGTCGCTATCTCTCCGACTTCAAAGAAAAAACGGTCGCTATCCTTTCGGTTGATCCTTCCAAGAGAAAGACTGGTGGCGCACTGCTGGGCGATCGCATCCGTATGAACGCCATTCACAACTCCCGTGTTTACATGCGCTCGCTGGCCACGCGACAGGCCAACCTATCCGTGTCCAAATACATCAAGGATGCCCTCTGCATCATTAAAAATGCGGGCTTCGACCTCATTATCCTCGAAACATCTGGCATCGGACAGTCGGACACCCAGATTATCGATTACTCAGACTTCTCGCTTTACGCGATGACGCCCGACTATGGCGCGGCTACTCAGCTCGAGAAGATCGACATGCTCGACTATGCCGACCTGATTGCCCTCAACAAATTCGACAAGCAGGGATCGCAGGATGCTTTGCGCGATGTCCGCAAGCAGTATGCCCGAAACCATCACCTTTGGCACGAAGACCCCGAAACCATGCCGGTATATGGCACGATGGCGTCGCAGTTTAACGACCCCGGCGTCAACAGGCTCTACAAAGCCTTTGTGGAAAAACTTAACGAAAAATATCCCGGACAATTCAAGTCCTCTTTCGAAATTAAAAAAGAAGCTACCGAACGTACGATTATCATGCCTCCCAACCGCGTGCGTTACCTCTCCGAAATCGCCGAAACCATCCGCGACTATAACCAGTGGGCCGAAAATCAGGCTGAAAAAGCCCAGCACCTGCAATCGCTGAAGCAAGCCATGGAAGAGCTGGGGGATAGTGATGATGTACAAAAGGTACTCTCTGTAAAAGTGAAGGAAGCTGAAAAAGACCTTGCTCCTGAAAGCCTGGAAATCCTGGAGCATTGGCCGGAACGAAAGAAAAAATACGAGCAGGAGGAGTTCACTTTTAAGGTGCGTGGCAAGGAGATCGCTATCCAAACCAAAGTGGAAACACTGTCGCACAACAAGATTTCGAAGGTCTCGCTGCCGCAATATCGCGGATGGGGCGACATCCTGAAGTGGAACCTGAAAGAGAATGTGCCGGGCGCTTTTCCTTTTGCCGCAGGGGTGTATCCGTTCAAGCGCGAGCAGGAAGACCCGACCCGTATGTTTGCCGGCGAGGGCAGTCCGGAGCGCACGAACAAACGCTTTCACTACATCGCCCACGACCAGCCCGCCAAGCGCCTCTCCACGGCTTTCGACAGCGTGACACTCTATGGCCACGACCCCGACCCGCGCCCTGATATCTACGGTAAGGTGGGCAACAGCGGTGTGTCGGTCAGTTGCCTCGACGATGCGAAAAAACTCTACTCGGGTTTCGACCTTGCCGACCCCAAAACATCGGTTTCCATGACCATCAACGGACCGGCGCCCACCCTGATGGCCTATTTCCTTAATGCCGCTATCGACCAGCAATGCGAAAAATATATCCGTGAAAACGGAAAGGAAAAAGAAGTTGAGAAAAAGCTAAAAGAGCTTTATGACGACAAAGGTCTGGAGCGCCCAAAGTACAACGCCAAACTCCCGCAGGGCCACAACGGGCTTGGGCTCCTGCTGCTGGGCCTTACCGGCGACCAAATCCTGCCAAAGGATACCTATGAAAAAATCAAGGCAGAGACCATTAGCGTAGTGCGCGGCACCGTGCAGGCGGATATCCTGAAAGAAGACCAGGCGCAAAACACTTGCATTTTCTCTACCGAATTTTCGCTGAAGCTGATGGGCGATGTGCAGGAGTACTTCATCAACAACAAGGTCAGGAATTTTTATTCGGTATCCATCTCGGGATACCACATTGCCGAAGCCGGTGCTAATCCTATCACACAGCTGGCCTACACCTTGGCTAATGGTTTCACTTACGTGGAATATTACGCTTCACGCGGAATGGCATTCGATGATTTTGCACCCAACTTCAGCTTTTTCTTCTCCAACGGTATCGATGCGGAATATGCAGTTATCGGTCGGGTGGCCAGACTGATCTGGGCCAAGGCGATGAAACTGAAATACGGTGCTAACGAGCGGTCGCAGAAGCTCAAGTACCATATCCAGACTTCAGGCCGCTCGCTGCACGCCCAGGAGATTGCTTTCAATGACATCCGCACCACATTGCAGGCGCTTTACGCGATTTATGACAACTGCAACTCACTGCACACAAACGCCTACGACGAGGCCATCACCACTCCTACCGAGGAATCCGTGCGCCGTGCGCTGGCCATCCAGATGATCATCAATAAAGAGCTCGGACTGGCCAAAAACCAAAACCCGATGCAGGGCTCGTTTATCATCGAGGAACTAACCGACCTGGTGGAAGAAGCCGTGCTGAGCGAGTTCGACCGCATCACCGAAAGGGGCGGCGTGCTGGGTGCCATGGAAACCATGTATCAGCGTGGAAAAATCCAGGAAGAGTCGATGTATTACGAATCGCTGAAAAACTCAGGAGAAATGCCTATCGTGGGGGTTAACACCTTCCTTTCTTCCGAAGGAAGTCCGACTGTAAGGCCCGGCGAGGTGATCCGGGCAACTAAAGAGGAGAAAGAGCAACAGATTCAGACTGTAAAAAACCTGCATCAGACCAATAAAAAAGATTCCTCCAAAGCTATTCAGATGCTAAAAGAGGCAGCTACAAAACACAAGAATATGTTTGATGCACTCATGGAAGCTTCGAAACATTGCTCTCTGGGAGAAATTACGGAGGCGATGTTTGAAGTAGGTGGACAATATCGAAGAAATATGTAAATTGCGAAAAATTCTAATCATGATCGACAAACGTATACTGGCAATCAATCCCGACAAGGCACACACAAGAATTGCGGTGTATGAAAACACCAATATCGTGTACCTCAAAACAATCCGGCACAAGGAAGAGGAGCTGAAAAAATTCAAGACCATTCCTGAGCAAGATGACTTCAGGACTGAACTCATCATGCAGGAGATCAAAGAAAATGAAATTCCGCTCGACAGCATTGCGGTGGTCATGGGACGTGGCGGACTGGTTCGTCCGATGCAATCGGGAATCTACGCGGTTAACGAAAAAATGATAAAAGATTTGCGTGCCGGGGTTCAGGGCATGCATGCCAATAACCTTGGCGGGATCATAGCAAAGAAAATCGCTTCTCAACTTCCCGAAGCGAAGGCCTACATCGCTGATCCGATGGTGGTGGATGAGCTGGAGCCGCTGGCCCGCGTAACCGGAAACCCGAAATTCGAACGTAAGTCGGTTTTCCATGCGCTGAACCATAAATATGTGGCACGAAAGTTCGCCAAAGCCAACAATGTGACTTACGAAGACCTGAAGCTGGTCATCGTGCATATTGAGAGCGGCGTATCGATAGGGGCTCATAAACACGGCAAAGTCATCGACGTCAACCAGACCTTCGATGGTGCAGGGCCTTTCTCTTTTGAAAGAGCCGGAACATTGCCGGTGGGCGACCTGATTCGTATGGCTTTCAGTGGCGATATCAGCCAGGAAGAACTATTTAGGATGATTAATGAAGAATCGGGATACAAGGCTTACCTTGGCACGAGCAATCCGGCAGAGGTGGAAGAAATGATACGTGGCGGCGACGAAAAAGCTGAGTTTATCTCTAACGCGCTGGCCTATCAAATCGCCAAAACTGTGGGAGGAAAATTTGCTGTCCTCGAAGGGGAATGCGACGCCATCCTTTTGTCAGGAGAGCCTTTCCACTGCAAGCGTTTTGCCAACTCCATCAGCAAGCGCATCAACAAGCTGGCACCTGTGTCTGTCTATCCTAACGAGGACGTCATCGAAGCCATGGCCATGAACGGACTGCGCCTCCTCAAAGGTGAAGCTGAAGTGAAAGAATATTGATACTTAATTGCCATAAACAGAAAAGCCCCGGCCTGATTTCAGGCTGGGCTTTTTTTATTATTCAATCTTTCAAGAATCCATAGTGATGAGCAATGTATGCAAAGAAATAGTGCAGCTTCGTATTCATAACTGACAAATAATTAACCCCGGCCAGCTACTGATAGCCAATGCCGGGGTAATTATTTTCTGTTTATTCTCTTTGTCTCACTGTCTCTTTCTTTCCGAGTCTCTCCGTTGCTTTCTCTCTGAGTCTCTCAATCGCCCGTTCGCCAACTCGCCATTTCGTCTTTTTTACCTGACAATGGTCACGGTCCCATATCGCTTTCCTGAGCCCAGCTCGGAGGTGCCCACCTCGTCGCCTTCCCATACGGTACCGTCCTTGAACATGCCCTCGGCCTTCCAAACGTAGACGCCCTGCGGCAGCGGCTCCCCTTCGAAGGTGCCGTCCCAGCTCTCGGTCGGGCTGCCCGCTTCATCCAGCTCGCGCGTCTCCCACAGCAGGTTGCCCCTGACATCATACACCTGCATATGGTAGCTCTCCAGGTTGATGCCCACGGGCTTGAAGGTGC
>JAASSU010000135.1 GCA_021767705.1 Bacteroidota bacterium
CCGTCATATATACTTTTTTTCGCATTGTATTCATTTTGACTTAAATTGATTAAAGCTTATTCAAAATACTTGTTTACAGGTCCGTAGGCATGGAAGAAGCCTGTCATTAAAACAGTATTCACATCCTCTTTGTTATGCGCAACGCCTTGCTCCACAAGTTGCAGGGCGATGTTGCGCGATTTGCGGCCATACCTGAAAGCCAACTCGCTTCCGGTAGTGTTGGCTTTTTTTAGGTCGGAAAAATATCCGCTGAAAAGCTGGTCTTTTGCTGTACTCCTGACCGCTTTTTTCCATGGAGACCAGCTTGCTGGCAACTCACCCAGAATTCGATCTTCCTCTTCCTTAAATGAATCGAAGGAAACATAGTCTTGCTTATCGGGGTCGAAGGCAGCCACAGGTTTCCCTTTTTCATATTTCAGGAACCCGTTTTTTTGTGAGCCATCGGAATTTTGTCCGCCGGTTACCCCCATTTCATAGAGCCTGTCGAGGAGCGGGCTGTGCAGGTTTTCATCGAAGTGTGGGTTCATCACTTGCAGGATGTAGCGAACCACGTCGATGCCTACATAGTCGATCAACTGGAAAATACCCATCGGCCGCACCAGGAAATCCTGGGTGACTTTGTTGATAGCGTACACGCTTCTGACAAAACCTTTGCGCTCAGCAAGGCGTTCTGCTTCCTGAATCCCGAAAAGGGCATCGCGCATAAAGTGGCCATTGCCAATAAAACCGGCAATGTCATTAGATGGTACTACGATTTTTTTAAGTGCTTTTGCATACTGCATCGCAAATTCCTGAACCTCCTTAAGGGTGTTTTTGGCTGGAATCAATTCTACCAGCTTTTGCACTGCCGGAGGATTATAAAAATGGAAGCCGATGATACGCCCTCCCAACCTGATTCTTTCATCAAGACTGTGAATGGGCACTGATGAAGTGTTGGTGAAATACCATGGGTCATTACTGCTGTTTTCTTCAATCTGCGAAAGCAGTTTTACTTTTAAATCGGGATTTTCGTTTACGGCTTCGAAAACCAACGTGGCATCGTAGGCCGATTCCATTCGGGTGGTAGGGCGGATAATCGCCACCACATCATCGACATACTGGTCGATGATTTCTCCGTTTTCAACCAGGTTCTTATGGTCTTCATAAGCTTTTCGAAGGCTGACGATAGATTTCTCGGCAATCTTTGTGACTTGCTTTCTTACATACGCGATCAGGCCTTCGAGCGCCTGGTCTGAAACGTCGACAGCGTAAAGAGAAAAAGCCTTGTCTTTGTTTTCAGGCTTCAGCCGCAGGTTGGCCATTTCCACTGCCGTAAGGAGCAGAATGCCGCTGCCCATTTTTCCGGCAGCGCCAAGCACTGCTACATTTTGTAATCGGTTTGTATATTCCATAGTTCAGATAGTTTTTACCAGTTTGGTTTTCTTTTATTTAGAAATGCATCTATTCCTTCGGTTGTTTCCTGCGTGCCAAAGAGAGAGCCGAAGTGCCCTGCTTCGAGGTCTTCACCTTTATCAAAGGAAGTTTCCAGGCCTTGGTTTATCGTTTTCTTTAACAGCTTTACTGCCTCGGGTCCTTTTGAGGCAATGGTTTTTGCTGTTTTCAGAGCCTCTTCCATCAGTAAATCATGATCGACAACTTTTTGTACCAGTCCCATCCGATGCGCTTCCGCGGCATCAATTGCATCGCCGGTGAAAAGGAGGTAGTTGGCGTCAGCCCTGCCAATCAGCCTTGGCAAGCGCTGCGAGCCTGAGTACCCCGGGATTAGTCCAAGGTTGACTTCGGGCTGACCAAATTTAGCCTTAGCCGATGCAATACGGATGTCGCATGAAGCGGCAAACTCGCATCCTCCGCCTAAGGCATAACCGTTAACTGCGGCGATGACAGGCAGCGGAAAGTTTTCGATTTTGTTAAAAACAGCTTGCCCTTTTCGGGAAAAGGCTTCACCTTGCTTACTGTCCATCCCCGACATTTCGGCAATGTCGGCACCGGCAGCAAAGGCTTTTCCTTCGCCGGTAATCACTACCACCCTTAAGCCCTCGTTTTCTGAAAGCTCATCGAGTAAACTGTCCATTTCATCGAAAAACCGTGTGTTAAGCGCATTCATGGCTTTCGGTCGCGACACGGTGATGGTGGCTACAGCTCCATCTACTTTGTGTTGAAGAATTTGATATTCCATAGGAATTTGATTGCTTTTTTATTGTGTTCCTATACAAATATAGAGATATTTATATTTCTAACCGAAATAACAAGGAATTGTTTTTTGGAAGAGGGTGTATGAGATGGACTGATTAAAACCGTCGAAAGAGCTTAGCGGAAGATTTTCGTGGCAAATGCTATCACTTCTTCCGGCTTTTCAAAATGCGGACTGTGCCCGCAGTTGTTTAACAGCAGCCTTTCAAAAGGGCCTTGCACTCTTTTTGCTATCTCATCAGCCTGCTGAAAAGTCCCGAACATATCCTTGTCGCCCTGAATGAAGCCAACAGGTTTTTTTATCCGCGAAAGCTCTTCAAACATGTTCCAGTCTTTTTGGTCGGGGTCGAGCCAGTAGTTGGTCCAGCTCATCACCACCTCTTCGGTGTGGGGCTTATGAAACTTGTCAATGGCCTCTTTCAGCCGCCCCTTCATAAAAGCCTGTTGCGTGCGGTAAATTCCTTTGCGGGATATGTCTTCGAGAAAAACATGAGGCGCTTCTGCGATGGCTGCCAAAAGGTTTTTAGGGTTCTGCGAGGCATAATACAAAGCTACCGTCCCCCCATCGCTGTGTCCGAAAACATAATGCGGCCTTTCCGGGAATAGCTTTTCAAGCAGCGCAGGAAGCATTATTTCTCCCTCCTTTTTCAGGAAATCTTTTTCTCTTTCCTTTCCGGATGGCGTTGATTTTCCATAGCCGCGCCGCTCGTATGCCAGTCCGGGCAACCCGGTATTTTTACAGAGTATCGCAGGAAAATCTTTCCATTGCGGGATGCTGCCCAGCCCTTCGTGAAGGAATACAACCAGTGGTTTTTCACTGTTATGATCACCAACCAACTGGTAGTGGATGTCCGTTGCTGCAATATTGACAAATCCTGAAATGCTCATCCCGGCTAAAACTGGTTAGATGTAAGGTTTTTTATGGTTTTTTGGTAATCTTCCACCAGGTTTTTCATCACCTCCGATACCGGCAGGATTTGGTCGATGGTGGCTGATACCTGCCCGATTTCAAGCTCCCCCTCATCCATATCTCCTTCAAACATCCCTTTTTTGGCGCGCCCCCTGCCAAGGTGCTCTTTCAGGGCTTCGCGCGATGCCCCTGTGATTTCCATCTGTTCTATCTCCCTGAAGAACTTGTTTTTGATCATCCTTACGGGCACCACGCGCTTCATGGTGAGCTTGGTGTCGCCATCTATCAGTGAAACAATTTTATCCTTAAAATTCTGATGCGATGAGGATTCTTCGGTTGCTGCAAAGCGGCTACCTATCTGCACGCCGTCGGCACCCAGTGCGATGGCTGCTGCAAAGGCCTGTCCGCTGCCGATTCCACCGGCTGCAATAAGCGGGATACTTAGTTGCGGGCGCAGGTAGGGGATAAGTGTCAGGGTGGTGTTTTCTTCCAGTCCGTTATGGCCCCCGGCCTCAAAGCCTTCGGCCACCACTGCATCCACGCCCACCTCCTGGCACTTCAGCGCAAATTTCTTGTTCGCCACCACATGCACCACCGTAATACCTTTTTCTTTTAGAAATGCCGTGTATTTTGAAGGGCTTCCGGCAGAAGTGAAGACGATTTTCACACCTTCATCCACCACAATCTGGATCAGATCCTCCACATTCGGATAGAGCAACGGGATATTGACCCCGAAAGGCTTGTTGGTGGCCTCCTTGCATTGCCGCACGTGCTCGCGGAAAACATCCGGGTACATCGAGCCGCCACCAATGAGGCCAAGCCCGCCGGCCTTACTCACTGCCGAAGCCAGCTTCCAGCCGCTGTTCCAAACCATCCCACCCTGAATTATCGGGTATTCTATTCCGAAAAGGTCTTTGATGCGATTGATGTTTCCTGTCATGATGTTTGTGTTTTGCGTTTCTTTTTCCAGCGGCGGTGCGACCACAGCCAGAATTCCGGTTTATTTTTTATCGTCGTTTCAAGCGATTTCATGTAGCGTCTTACAATTTCACCGTCTTCCAACTCCGACGGGTTTTCAGTTATCACCTGCGGCACCATCTGGTAAAACCCTCTTTTTATTTTTTGGATTTCCAGATAAACCACCACCAGATTATACCTTCGGGCATAGGTCTCCGGGCCATGCAGGCAAGCCGTATCCTGGTTCAGGAAATCTATCCAATAAGAACGTTTTGTTTTTCCGGGGCTTTGATCTGCAGCGAGGATGTAGAAGTAGGGCGTGTCTTTTCTGTTTTCGAAAGCGCGGGCAGTTTGGCGTATAGCCACCAGTTCCGATCCAAAACCGCGGCGGCGCTTCTCAAGGAATCGATCGATGAATTTATTGCTGAGCGGTTTGTAAAGCACCATCACCGGCGATTCGAGCTGCAAGCCCCCCGACATGCTGCCCCACTCCCAGTTGTTGTAGTGACCCACAACCACCATCACACTCTTGCCCTGATGGTGATATTCATCGCCAATGCCATCATCCATTAACTTATGCCTTTTAATCACCGATTTGCTCGACATCGTAAACCCTTTCAGGCTTTCTACAAAAAGATCAGCAAGGTGCTTGTAGAATTTTTTGGCGATGGCTTTTCTTTCTTCTTCCGACTTTTCAGGAAATGAATTCTTCAGGTTCTGATAAACGACTTTTTTGCGATAACCCACCACATAAAACAAAAGGCCGTAAATGCCATCAGATAAAATATACATTATCCGGAAAGGAATAATGGCAAAGAATCCTGCAAAAGCAAGAAAAAGAAGGTAAACGATATACTGGAGTATTTTTTTCATTTGTAATATTATTTAACATGATGCAGCGACACTACGTACACTTTTTCATGCTCACTGGCAGTTAACCGGTTTTTCTTGCCGGAATGGCCTTTCTGCTGGTGTGTATTGGTGGCAAAGATAATGCAATTGCCGGGGATGTCATAAACACATCCAGGCCGGCTCAATATTCATTTTTCACTTTCGTTTGTGTTAGACGTTTTGCTTTACCTTTGCAACCAGAAAGAAAATACCGCATGAGCAAAATAAAAGGCTTAAAAAAAGTCGTTCCGTATATAAAGCCCTACTGGGTAAAACTGGTATTGAGTTTGAGTGCCACCACCCTGGGTACGCTTTTCTCTTTGTTTTCGTTTACCATGGCGATTCCCTTTTTGGGGATTCTGTTCGACACCCAGCCGCAGGTAACAGATCCAGTGGCTTTTGAGTTTTCTCAGAAAGCGATCTTCCATAACTTTAATTATTTCCTTACGTCCATCATTCTTGACTACGGGAAAGAGATTGCGCTGGGGATGGTCAGCTTGCTGGTGATTGTGCTGGTGTTTTTCAAAGCCATGTTTACTTATCTCGGAAATTATGCGCTGGCACCGATTCGGACGGGTGTGATACGTGATATCCGCAATAAGATGTACAACAAGATCCTTTCGCTGCAGCTTTCCTATTTTTCGGAAGAGCGCAAGGGCGACCTGATGTCGAGGATGACCGGCGACCTCCAGGAGATTGAGCGCTCGGTGATGCAGTCGATCAAAAATCTGCTGAAAGCACCTATAGCTATCATCATCTATTTCGTGTCGCTGCTAACGATGAATTTTCACCTGACCCTCTTTGTTTTGATTTTGCTTCCGGTGAGTGGTTTTGTGATTGGCCGTATCGGTAAATCGCTGCGCAGAAAATCACTGAAAGGGCAGCGCATGCTGGGAATGCTGCTCTCATACATCGAAGAAACCCTTTTTGGACTGATGATCATCAAAGCCTTTAATTCTGAAAAGCGCTTTACGCGAAACTTCGAAAATGAGAATAACCATTATTCCAGGGTAATGAAGAAAATCTGGCGCCGGAAAGACCTGGCCGGACCGCTGAGCGAGTTTCTGTCGACCATCGTTATTGTTATCATCATGTATTACGGAGGTTCGCGCGTGCTTGACGCCAGCCTGAACCTGTCGCCACAGGCTTTCATTACCTACCTGATTATTTTCTCTCAAATCATCACTCCATCAAAGCAGTTTTCGAATGCGTTTTACAGCATGCAACGGGGGCTGGCCAGTATCGATCGGATTAAGGATATCCTCAATGCCAAGCTGAAGATTACGGAAAGACCGGATGCGAAATCCATCAGCACTTTCGAAGAGGGCATTTCTTACCAGGATGTTTCTTTCCGGTATGCTGATAAAGAGGTTTTGAAGAATATTCAATTGGATATCCGTAAAGGGACAACCATTGCCCTGGTGGGACAGTCAGGAGCCGGGAAGACTACTTTGGCTAACCTCCTGCCCCGATTTTACGATGTGAACCAGGGGAAGATTACTATCGATGGTACGGATTTGCGGGATTTTAGGATTGAGGAGCTCAGAAACCTGATGGGCATCGTGTCGCAGGAATCCATCCTGTTTAATGATACTATCCATAACAATATTGCCTTTGGTATTGATGAGGTGGAGGAAGACGCTGTGAAAGAGGCGGCCCGAATTGCCAACGCCCACAATTTCATCATTGAAACCGAACATGGCTATCAGACCAATATTGGTGATCGCGGCAGCAAGCTCTCCGGCGGACAGCGCCAGCGCATCAGTATTGCCCGTGCCATCCTGAAGAACCCACCTATCCTTATCCTCGATGAGGCCACCTCTTCGCTCGATACCGAATCGGAGCACCTGGTGCAGGACGCTATTGAAAAGCTGATGAATAACCGGACTTCTATCGTGATAGCTCACCGGTTGTCCACTGTTAAGCGGGCTGATCAGATTGTGGTGATGGATGAAGGGAAAATTGTTGAAAAGGGAAATCATAATGAACTCCTGAAACAAGAGGGCTTATATGCCAAGCTCTACAACATGCAGGTCTTTGAATCCTGAAAAATCAGACTTCCTGAAAGCAGAAAAGCCGCCCGGACGGACGGCTTTTGAAATGAACTAACTAAAACTACTAACTAACTAAAACTACTAACTATATGAGAAACTACTTATCTTGTTGTCTAAACTCTTTGCAAAGAACGCTTTAATCTATTAATTTGTTCTTTACTATTTGTTAATTAATCTTAAACAATACAAATTCGTGCCAAAATTACTATCCACTTGAAAATTAGCTCTTAGTGATTTTCCTGATTTATGCCTACGGGCTTAGGTGTGCGAAAGTGATCCAAAGGTGTACGGTGATGTACGGATAGGTGTTGATAACTCTGAAATAGCGGCGGTTGAACGCGCATCCATTTCCGAACAAGCGTATGTTAAATTATTGTTTCGGCGCCCCATCCACTACCAAAACAATTTCGCCTTTCACACCTTTTTTCCCGAAATAATCGGCAAGCTCGCTTACTGTGCCTCTTGCGTTTTCTTCGTGCAGTTTGGTGAGCTCACGACTTACACAGGCCTGCCTGTCTTTGCCGAAATGTTCAGCCATTTGCGTTAGTGTTTTTACCAGGCGGTAGGGCGACTCATAAAAAATCATGGTGTTTTCCACCGTGGAAAGCTGCTCCAGTTTTGTTTGCCGCCCTTTTTTGTGCGGCAGGAATCCCTCAAATGAAAAACGATCGGAGGGTAACCCGGAATTGACCAGCGCCAGTACAAAAGCTGCCGCACCCGGCAGGGTCTCCACAGGAATCGCTTCACGGATACATTCCCTGACCAGCAAAAATCCCGGATCGGAAATGGCCGGGGTGCCCGCATCGGTGATGAGCGCCACCGTAAGTCCGCTTTTTAGCTTTTCAGTGATGGCCTTTAAGACCTTGTGTTCGTTGTGCTGATGATAGGCCTGTAGTCGGTTGCTGATATCAAAGTGCTTGAGCAGCTTGCCGCTGTTGCGCGTGTCTTCGGCAAGAATCAGGTCGGCCTCCTTCAGGATGCGCAATGCCCGGAAGGTGATATCTTCAAGGTTACCGATGGGTGTGGGTACAAGGTAAAGTTTCGACATGGTCTTATGGATTTACTGGAAATTCCCGGATAAAGTCTCTTACAAGCCTGAAGAGGCCTTCGTAGGCAGTCAGCGGAAGCCCTTCAGCCTTATCGTCCACCGTGTGATACTCGGTATATTCTTCTCCGGTGGTGTAGATAAAAAACGCCGGAACGCCTTTGCGGTAGAGGTGGTAGTGGTCGCTGTTAGCGGCCTCGCCACGCTTTCCTACTTTATGAACGTAGGCTTTCGAGTCATTAATCTCTTTTAGCAGTCCGAAATATTTTGGGAGCACGCTGCCGTTCACCACTTTGATGCCGGTGCTGCCGCTGCCGATGATGTCCAGG
>JAASSU010000136.1 GCA_021767705.1 Bacteroidota bacterium
ACTCCATCGGAATGACCCGCGATTGGGGGAGAACTAGAAATAGATTCCTCGCTGCATCACTCCGCTTGCGCTACGTGATTTGCTCGGAATGACCTGCGTTTAGTTGGAAAACAAGAAAAAGCGCGCGCCGACTCATATGAAATTTTACAATGGTGTCGGCGCGCGCTTTTTCTCCCTTTACTTAACGAAACGTCTTCATTCCGAACGGAATTGTTGAGCGACAGCGAGACCTCGGAGGGAGCCCGCCCGAACGTACTCTTCGGTACGGGCGGGGAATCTATATATTGTTACTTTTCAACTTAAAAACCTACAAACTTAGTAACGTACTAACTTGCTAAACTAAATTCATTTTTGCTTTGCTCTTTTACTCCAATTATCCCGCAAAGGCACGGTGCGGTTGAAGACGGGTTTTCCTTGCGCTGCGTAGCGGTCGACTACGAAGTAGCCGAGGCGCTGGAACTGGAACTTGTCTTCGGGTTTGGCGTCTTTGAGCGAAGGCTCTAACACACAGTTTTCGAGTACCTTTAATGATTCAGGATTGATGAAATCCTTGAAGTCGCGGTCTTTGTGTGAGGCCGGTGCCGGGTCGTTAAACAGGCGATCGTACTGCCTCACCTCTGCTTTGAAACCGTGACTGGCAGAAACCCAGTGCAGCGTTCCCTTCACTTTCTTTCCGGAAGTATCTTCACCGCTCTTGGAGTGGGGATCGTAGGTGCAATGTATCTCGCGGATATTTCCTTCGGCATCTTTTACATAGTTTTCGCACTTCACGATGTACGCTCCTTTCAGGCGTACTTCGCGTCCGGGCCCCATACGGAAAAATTTCCGCGGTGGATCTTCCATAAAGTCGTTTCTTTCGATGTAGATTTCACGACTGAAAGGAACCTTTCTCGAGCCCATCGACTCATCTTCCGGGTTGTTAATCAGCTCCAGCTCTTCAACCTTACCTTCCGGATAATTATCGATAATGACTTTCACCGGATCAAGCACGGCCATCACCCGTGGTGCTTTTTTGTTGAGGTCTTCGCGCACGCTGTGTTCCAGTTTGGCCACATCAATCACATTATCGCGCTTGGCGATGCCTACTTGTTCTGAAAAATTCCGGATACTTTCCGGAGTAAATCCGCGGCGACGGAAGCCTGAAATGGTTGGCATGCGTGGATCGTCCCAGCCATCCACGTAACTGTTTTCCACCAGCTCGAGCAACCGACGCTTACTCATGATGGTATAACTCAGGTTCAGGCGCGCAAATTCGGTCTGTTCCGGACGATCTTCTCCCGGCTCGGCAATATTGTCCAAAAACCAGTCGTAGAGCGGACGGTGCACCTCAAACTCAAGCGTACACAGCGAGTGGGTAATCTTTTCGATAAAGTCGCTCTGACCGTGCGCAAAGTCATACATCGGATAGATGCACCACTTGTCGCCGGTGCGGTGGTGATGATATCTCCTGATGCGGTACATGATCGGGTCGCGCATGTGCATGTTGGGCGAGGCCATATCAATTTTGGCGCGCAGCATTTTGGTGCCGTCTTCAAATTCACCGTTGCGCATACGTTCAAACAAGTCAAGGTTTTCTTCCACGCTGCGGTTGCGGTAGGGGCTTTCCTTTCCGGGCACGGTGGGTGTGCCCCTGTACTCCTTAATTTGCTCGCCGGTGAGCTCACAAACGTAAGCCTTTCCTTTTTTTATCAGCTTGACGGCCATTTCGTAAAGCTTCTCAAAATAATCGGAAGCATAATATTCACGGTCTTCCCAGTCGAAGCCCAGCCAATGAATGTCTTCCTTAATGGAATCTACATATTCGGTGCTTTCCTTGGCGGGATTCGTATCATCAAAACGCAGGTTGCATTTGCCGCCATACTTTTCGGCTAAGCCAAAATTAAGCACGATGGATTTGGCATGGCCGATATGCAAAAAGCCATTCGGCTCGGGAGGAAACCGGAAGTGGACGCGCCCACCGTTTTTGCCGTCTTCCAGATCTTTTTCAACCTTTTGCTCAATAAAATTCAGTGATTTGTATTCGCTTTCATTGCTTTCCGGGCTTTCTTTGTGTTCCTTAGTCATGATTGATACTTTTCCTGGTTCTTTTTCTAATTATTTTCCTGTTAGGTGGATTCTCTTCCTGCAAGGTCTAATCCTGCTCCCGATAGTGACCGGGATATTCTAAATAAACTCAGGCATAGCCTGTTTCATCGAATTGACAAAAATAATGCTTTATTTTGCACTGATAAAAGTTTTAAGCAAATAAACATCATTGATTCAGATTTTTGATCTTTGCTGTGAACAAATGGTTGATTTCTGAGTTTTGTTAAAGATTTTGATAAAAAGAGTAAACATTTTTGGTTTATTTAAGTATCATTTTTAACTAAAGGCGTAAAATTAAATCTTATATGAAATCACATTCATCCAGATACATTTCTCAAACAAAAGAACAGGCGAAAATTATTAATGGCTTTTCGAAGCTAAGTAAAGAGGAGAAGCTCGACAGGGTGGCAAATTTCCTTTCAGACAAAGAGAAAGCCCTCGACGAATACAAATCGTTCTGGCATCCTGATAAAGAGATACAAAAGCGTTTTGATGAGTTCAGCGAGAATACTATTTCCAATTATTATTTTCCTTACGGGATAGCTCCGAACGTAATCATCAACAACAAAAGCTACCTTGTTCCTATGGCTATTGAAGAGAGCTCTGTGGTTGCTGCGGCATCGAAAAGTGCAAAGTACTGGGCCTCGCGTGGCGGGTTTAAGGCTAAAGTGATTTCGGTGTCGAAAATTGGTCAGGTACATTTTCTCTATGGCGGATCAAAAGAAAAGCTCTTTAAGTTTTTCCCCGAACTAAAGCCACGGCTGATTGAAAAAGTTAAACCCATCACGGAAAATATGGAAGAGCGTGGTGGAGGCATTGAAGATATCGAGTTGATTGATATGACCCATGAGATGGACGATTATTATCAGCTCAAAGCCACATTCAACACCGTTGATTCGATGGGCGCGAACTTCATAAATTCATGCCTTGAAGAATTTGCTGCTGAAATGGAGAAAGCCATAGCAGAAAGCCCGTATTTTGAGGAGCACGAAAAAGACATCACCATTATCATGTCTATCCTTTCGAACTACACGCCCGATTGTGTGGTTGAAACCTGGGTGGAGTGTGATGTGGATGAGCTGGCCTCCCCGGATTTGGGAATGAGTGCAGAGATGTTTGCCAAAAAGTTTGAGAAAGCTGTTCAGGTAGCAACAATCGACACCTACCGCGCCACCACCCACAACAAAGGGATTTTTAACGGCGTGGATGCCGTAGTGCTGGCTACCGGCAATGATTTCAGGGCTATCGAAGCGGCCGGCCATACGTATGCTGCCCGCAGTGGAAAATACAGAAGCCTTTCGGAGGTGAAAATCGAAAACGGCAAATTCCGTTATTCGCTAAAACTTCCGCTGGCATTAGGAACTGTTGGAGGATTGACCTCGCTGCACCCGCTGGTAAAAAAATCTTTGGAGCTGTTGGGCCATCCAAAGGCTGAAGAGCTGATGATGATTACAGCTACGATGGGACTGGCCAACAATTTCGGGGCTATCAAGTCATTGGTGACCAGCGGCATTCAGAAGGGGCACATGAAGATGCACCTGCTCAATATCCTGAATTCTTTTGATGCAAGCGATGCCGAGAAAAAACAGGCGATAGAATATTTTAAAAACATAAAGGTCTCTTACTCGAATGTATCCGATTTCGTGGATGCATTGCGAAAAAATAATTAATGGTGAGTACACAGGAATATCATTCTAACGGAAAATTGTTACTGACGGGGGAGTACTTGGTGCTGAAAGGCGCCAAAGCACTGGCTTTACCACTAAAGTATGGTCAGGATATGAGCATATCCCCTGTTCAAAAATCGAAGGAAATCCTGTGGAGAACCTACGTAAAAAACCGCTTGTGGTTTGAAGCCACCTTTGATCAGGAGCTGAATATCATTGATACCACACTGACCATAGTGGCCCGAAAGCTACAAAAAATCCTCCGGACTTCACTAGAGTTGAATGGCTTGAAAGCACAAGCCATCACCGGAAACCAAGTGACCTCCAATATCAATTTCGACATTGAATGGGGTTTTGGCAGCAGTTCTTCATTGCTGTCGAACATTGGTTACTGGCTGAAGGTAAGTCCGTTTCAGCTGCAGTTCGAAACCTCTAACGGTAGTGGCTACGATATTGCTGCGGCCCGCTCCGAGAAACCAATCGTTTATTCTCTTAAAGCGGAAAAGCCAGTAATAAAAGAGGCTGCTTTTAATCCATCATTTAAAGAGCATATTTACTTTGTGTACCTGGGAAAAAAGCAGCGCTCAGAGGAGTCGGTAGCACGCTTCAACCAGAACCACATCAGCAGGCAGGCGGTAGAAGAGGTTTCTGAAATAACCGAAAAAGCCATTCACGCGTCCTCGCTAAAAGAATTTAATGATTTACTTATCCGGCATAACGATATTCTCTCTGAAATACTGAATCAGCAAGCTCCCGGCAAGGTCTTTTTCAACGACTTTGAGGGCGTGATAAAACCCTTGGGAGCCTGGGGCGGTGATTTTATCATGGCTACCTCTCATGAAGGTGCTGACTATGTTCGTGGTTATTTTTCTGATAAAAATTACAGTCCGTTATTCTCATATAAAGAATTGGTGAAATGATAGCTCTATCCTTTAGCAATATTTTAGAAATAAACTCAGCATATCGTGCTGTATGGCAGGCACCCTCAAATATTGCCCTGGTCAAATACTGGGGAAAAAAAGCATTGCAACAGCCTGTCAACGCCTCTTTGAGCATGACTTTAAGCAAGGCTGCCAGCAAAACTTCGGTTGAAGTAAGGCCATCCGAACAAAGAACAATTTCCTTTTCTTTTGAAGGAAAACAAAAGCCGGAGTTTATTCCTAAAATCGATCAGTTTTTCAAAAGAATAGAAAATTACTGTCCGTGGATTAACCGTGCCGCTTTCACCATCAAAAGTGAGAACACTTTTCCGCATTCCGCGGGAATTGCTTCCTCAGCTTCTTCGATGGCGGCTTTGGCACTGGCACTTACCGATATCGATGAGCAATTAAATCCCGGAAAGGGCGATGAGGATTTCCTGATGAAAGCGTCGTTTCTGGCGCGATTGGCCTCAGGAAGTGCTTCGCGCTCGGTTTATGGAGGGTATTCGGTGTGGGGTTTACATCCGGAATTTTCCCGAAGCAGTGATACCTACGCCATCGGCTATGAAAAAATTCATCCGGTTTTTGAAAGTTTTCATGACGATGTGCTCATTACCGATTCGCAACCAAAAGCGGTGTCGAGCACGGCAGGGCATGGGCTGATGAATAATCATCCTTTTTTGGAGGGCCGCATTGCCCAGGCGGATAAAAACATTCGTGAACTGGCCACAGCCCTGCAAGATGGCGACCTGAACAGGTTTATTGAAATAACAGAAAATGAAGCGCTGACTTTGCATGGGTTGATGATGAGCTCAGAAAAGTCATTTATGCTGATAAAACCGACAACACTGGCCATCATCAAGGCCGTAAGAAATTTCAGGAAACAATCAGATGTTCCGGTGTGTTTTACACTCGACGCCGGACCGAATGTTCATCTTCTTTATCCTGATAAAGCAAAAGAAAAAGTGCAGCAGTTTATCAAAGACGAGCTGTTGCAATATTGTGAAAACCAATTTTACCTGGAAGATATAACAGGTGCGGGTCCAAAAAAACAAGAAAGCTATGACGCATAACGAGGTCTTCTACGCTAAAATCCTGCTCTTTGGTGAGTACAGTGTGATTTTCAATTCGATGGGATTGACTATTCCTTACACGCACTTTACCGGACACCTGAGCATGCCCAGCGAAAAAAAATATACTAACCTCGATTTCGCGCTGAAATCGAACCTGGATTTGCATGAATATGCCTCCTACCTGAAAAACCTGGCTTCGCAAGACGACTGTCAGTTTGATATGGATTTTGAGCGCCTTGACTACGACCTGAACCACGGACTTTATTTTGAATCAAACATTCCGCAGGGTTTTGGGCTGGGAAGTTCGGGGGCTTTAGTGGTGGCTGTTTATCTTCAGTATGGCATTAACGTTATTCCGCGCTCAAGGCAGATGGATGTTTCGGACATCCTGAAGTTGAAAAGCATTTTCTCAAAAATGGAATCCTTTTTTCATGGCACCAGCTCGGGGCTCGATCCATTGAATTGCTATATCCAGTTTCCGCTTTTGATTAAAGCGAAAGACGACATCCAGGTGGTGAATATTCCGCGCAATCACAACGAAGACAGTGCTATATTTTTGATCAATTCCGGTAAACCGGGAAAAACCGAACCGCTCGTAAATCTTTTCCTCGAAAACAGTAAGAAGCCCGAATACAAACAAAAGGTGATGGAAGAGTTTATTCCTTACACCAACTCGAGCATCCACTCACTAATAAACGGCGACTACAACGAGTTTTTTGATAACCTGGCCAAGCTTTCGAAGTTTGAGTTCGATCACCTTAAGGCAATGATTCCGGAACCATATCATGAGGTGTGGAAGTTCGGAAACAATTCCAGCTCTTTCCATCTGAAGCTCTGCGGATCGGGCGGTGGTGGATTCCTGCTGGGTTTTGCCAAAAACTACCAAACGGCCAAAGAAGAGCTGAAGCGCTTCAACATAGAGCCCGTGACGGTTTATCAGAAAAGTGCTTCGAAAATTCTTAACAACGAATCTTAATCCAATTCCTTTTTCAGCAAGGAGGCGATGTGGTCAATCGTTTCGTGCAAAGGATAGAACTCGTAATTTAGTGTTTCACAAACCTTTTGATTCGAATACTTGCTGATGTGTTGACCGGCGCGGGCTGTTTCTTTTGTTACCAAAGCCTGCTGCCCGGTAAAAAAACTCTTCACCGCTTCTAAGCGCCAGTAAATTTCGCCCATCCAGGGCTTCGCTTCTATTTTGGGAGGTTCTTTTCCGAACGTCTTGGCTATCATTTCAAAAACTTCTTTAAAAGACGCATTGGCCCCGTTAAGAATAAACCTTGCGTTGGATACTTCACTTTGCGTAAGCGCAATCATTGTATTTACCACATCCCTGACATCCACAAATCCCGTTGCTCCGGGTGTGTAAAATTTTAATCCGTCGTTGACTTTCGTAAAAAGCTTGGTACTCCCCTTGGTGTGATCTCCAAAACCTAAAATGACTGATGGATTTACAATCACCATCTTAAGCCCTTCTTCAGCGGCACGCCACACTTCCTGTTCTCCGTAGTACTTACTGAAACCGTAGGTGGTGTTGCTTTCGCCGGTCTGGAAGAAGTCTTCTTCCGTATGATAATCCAATTCCTTTTTGGGCGCTCCCAGGGCGGCAATGGAACTGACGTAACAGAATTTTCTCACATTCTGAGCCATGGCAGCATGAACCATGTTTTCTGTACCCTTTTGGTTGATGCTGTAAATCTTAGGCTTGTCTTTGGGCTGATAGGAGACAAAGCCGGCACTGTGATAAACGTCCTTTACTCCGGTCATGGCCTCTTCGAGCGAATAATAATCCAAAACGTCTCCGTCCACCCATTCTATCTTTTCCAGATAATCTTTCCAGTGTTCTGGCTCGTAAGCTTTAAAAATACGTTCAATAACATCAAGGGAGCTTGAGGAACGTTTCAATGCGCGTACATCCTCATTTCTTCTCAGCAATTCCAGGATAAGATATCCTCCAACAAGTCCTGTACTTCCGGTAACAAAATTCATAATCACAAAAGTAGTTTTTTCCTGAGGATAACAAATCAATGGCTATTTCAGTTTTTTAAGGATTCCGATTATCTTTGCTGGCTGAAAACAAAGACATTTTTCATGAAGAATTTCGTAGAAGAACTTAGCTGGCGCGGCATGATTCACGACATGATGCCCGGAACCGAAGAATTGCTGAAGAAAGAAAAAACCAGCGGTTATGTGGGTATCGATCCTACAGCCGACTCGCTACATATTGGTCACCTGGTGGGTGTGATGATGCTCCGTCACCTTCAGAAAGCGGGCCATCGCCCTATTGCCTTGATTGGCGGTGCCACCGGAATGATTGGCGATCCCTCCGGAAAGTCGAAAGAACGTAATCTTTTAACTGAAGAAACCCTGCGCCACAACGAAAGTAAAATCAAGGAACAGCTTAAAAAGTTTCTCAACTTTGATGATGCGGAAGTGGACAATGCAGCTATCCTGGTAAATAATTACGACTGGATGAAAAATGTTTCTTTCCTGGAATTTATCCGTGATGTGGGCAAGCACCTTACGGTGAATTACATGATGGCGAAAGACTCGGTAAAAAAGCGCTTATCGGGCGAAAATGCACAG
>JAASSU010000137.1 GCA_021767705.1 Bacteroidota bacterium
AAATTTTATTCCAAATATTTCCTTACGGCGATTTGCCCATTGGGTTTTGTGAAAGACGGAAAAAACATGAATTATTACGATTCAGCAGCCTTGCTCGAAGCCACCGAGCCGTTTATTATTGAAACGCTGTATCAGCAGCTTGACATTGGCCTCGATCGTGAAAAAGCTTACTGCCTGGGCCAGGGGAAAAACATGAAATATTTCGAAAAGATTAATCGCAAACATCAATTCTTTAAGGAAATAATACCGCTGGCTCATCCACGCTACATCATGCAATACAAGCGAAAACAGCTGGATGATTATTTGGAACAATATCGCACCTTGCTAAAAAGCTGAGCTTCGGCATTAAACATAAATGCTTCTTTTCTCTTATACTCATAACTTTTTCAGGATGTGGAATGTCAATAGTCTATTCTGCTAATCCTGATTCTTATGAAAACAACATTATAATGCAGTCAATAGCTAATATTCATCGCTCAGAAAAGAAGCGCCTGGTGATAATCGGTGGTGGGTTTGCCGGCATGCGCCTGGCCAAAAGGAGTTTGAAATCCGGAATGCAGGTAGTGGTTATCGATAAGAACAATTACCACCAGTTTCAGCCGCTTTTCTACCAGGTGGCTACAGCCGGACTAGAGCCCTCTTCTATCTCCTTTCCCTTGCGGAAAGTGTTTCACCGTCAGAAGGGGGACATTCATTTCAGGATGGCTGCTCTTAAGAAAGTAAACAAGGATGAAAACATCATAGAAACAGATATCGGCTACCTGGAGTATGATTATTTGGTTATAGCCACAGGAGTGAGTACAAACTACTTTGGACTTGAAAACATCCGCAAGCATGCAGTGCCGATGAAAACAGTGTCGGAAGCTATTTATCTGAGAAACCGCCTTTTTATCTTCCTCAACAGGATGTGGAACTACATCACCTACGACCAGTCGCTCCGCCTGCTGATACGCCCGAAGATTTTCAGGTACAATAATATGACGGAGTAGAACTTAACGGTTTGGGTGCGCCCGCGTGAGGTGTGAAAAGAGCCGCGGCACCTATATCTGGGTGTGTAATTATGATCCACCGGGAAATTGGGTGGGACAAAAGCCATATTAATCCGGATTATTAGTAAGAAATTTCCTTACATTCGCCCTGATTTAAAACCACTAAACAAATCCAAGATGGATTCACCTGTTCTTCGGCTTTTGCCGAGAGTCATTAAAAACCTGCACAAAATTGAGTTGCTCAGCGTTTTTATTATCGCTATCGGGTTGTCGCTCAAAATACAAAACGTTTCGCAAGCTGTACTGGTTCTCTTAGCTCCTTTCGCCCTTTTGGGGATATCCTACTTTATGATTGCCGTTTATGCTGAGGTGAATAAAGAAGGGGCCATTCATCGGTTCATGTTCAAGCTGCGCTTTTTGTTGATGACCATTGCACTAAACGCCATACTGTTCACGCTAATGAATTATACAGGAGGAGAGATCATGATAAAAGTTTCAGCCATTGGACTGATGATTATCCTGGGATACGATGTTGTGAGTCATATCGGAAACCAGGAGGCGACTAACCGTAATAACCTGGTCAGAACGATTGTGTTTCTGGCTATACTTTTGGCGCTTATTCTGACGCCGCAGGAAAGGATCAACAAAACGCTTCATAATGAAAATCAAAAAACAGAAAAGGTTTCTTAAAACATTTAACCGAAGCATGCTTAATCCTGCCAAAGAAATGCTTTTGGCAGCTTTAAATATTTAATCTTTGATTTTATCGTTCATTAAGGTTTCTTCTTATTTTTGGAAAACTAAAAACCAATCTTATTTACCATGAAAATACTGAAAATCGTTCTAATCGTCGTGTTAGTGATTATCGCTATTCCTTTAATCACAGCGCTTTTCGTGCCAAAAGACTATGAGGTGAGTCGGGAAATTCAAATTGACAAACCCAAAGCGGAGGTGTTCGACTACATCAAGCACCTTAAAAACCAGGATAATTACAGCAAATGGGCAAGCATGGATCCGGACATGAAAAAAACATACACCGGCACTGATGGAGAGGTTGGATTTGTTTCGGCCTGGGAAAGTGATAATCCGGATGTGGGCAAAGGCGAACAGGAGATTTTAAAAATAGTACCCGGAGAGCGGGTGGATTTCGAACTGCGTTTTATAGAGCCCTTCAAAGCAAAGGATCATGCCTACATGATTACGAAAAAGGTGGATGAAAACACCACCTCGGTGAAGTGGGGATTTGACGGGCACATGAATTACCCGATGAACCTGATGCTGCTGTTTATGGATTTCGAAAAAATGTTGGGCGATGACCTGACTACCGGGCTGTTAAATCTGAAAAAGGAGCTTGAAAAGTAGATAAAAAAATGTTTGATGGAAAGAGAATCCAACCCGGGTTCTCTTTTTTTATGAATAAAGCTTTCTTAAATGCCTTGATCAGTGTGACTTTTCAAATTCCTCTAAATCAATGCCTGTAAGCCGTTTAATAAAAATGGCGGCTTTCTCATCATCCAGTGCCTTGAGCTCAGGATTTTCATTGCGGCGGAGGTATTCGATAAAATCCTTGTAAAGCCATTTGGCATGATAATGCTTGCTGAAATGGTGGGTAAGGTGCAGGTAAAATGAATAGGGATTAAAAGGTGTTTTTCCTTTCTCAAACCCCGTAAACAAGGTGGTCAACCCTTCGCGTTTATCCTGATGAAAATCCCTGATATCATCGGTAAGCTGGCAGTAGAGCGACCAGAGTACTCCGTCGTTCATGCCCTGCTGAAACTCCTTCTCAGAGTTGAAGCGGATCGACATGAGCGTGAAATGTGTTTTTAATCCCAGCAGCACTGTTTTCTCGATAATGCTCTCTTGACTGTTGAGGTCAACGTAGAGGTGCCTTTCTTCGTACTGCGCTTTTTCAAGAAGATAAAGGATTTTATAGATATACTCATTTCCAGTAAATGGAAGATCTTTAGCTGACTCCTGCTGTATCACGTGAATAAAATGCAACAGGTTGTTGTCGTCAGGCTCGACTGGCTTTCCTGATAAAGCGTTTAAAGTGCGCTGATGAAATGCAGGCTTCAGCTCATCCGGAAGGATACCGGCATCGAGCGATAAATCGGCCACAACGTAAGTAATCCCCACATAAAATCCTTTCAGGAAAGCCTTATGCATTTCTTCATGATGTTTCTTCTTTTTAAAAACAGGCTGGTTGATAAATACCGCCAGTGTGTTGGCCATCATCACCTTAATCATGTGCTTATGATTATCAGAGAAATCTATCTGCGGAAGCATTTTTTCAAAGCGGGCAATTTTTTCCAGGTATAGATTTTTGTAGGAATCAATAATCGTCAGGGTTTTCCGTCTTCTGAACCAAAGCAGCCAGGCCATCAGCATAAACTGTTTGGTGTGAGCCACAGGATATTCATTTTGACCCATAGTGGCCATCATGTAGTATTTCTGCAACACCTGTAAAAACCGGAGCGGCTTTTTGCCAAATGTTTTCTTTAGTTTCAATATTTCTTCAGAAGGATCATCGGTAAATCCGTTATTTGATCGGAAAAGCTCTTCTACCAATGGCATGGCATCAGATTTCAATTGATCATACAAGCGATCGTAAGCTTCAGATTTGTCGTGTGCACTATTCACTCTCAAATGATGGATTTAGATTCAGCCATAAAAATAGATACATCTATCGGAAAATGAAATTTATTTTTTGATTGCTTGGCACTGCAATGGCCTCACCTTTCTTTTTTTTATCTTTGCTTCAAATCAAAAACCGGAAATATGAAATTACTTGAAGGAAAAACGGCACTTGTTACAGGTGCCTCCCGTGGAATAGGAAAAGCCATTGCTTTAGTATTTGCAAAAAACGGTGCAAACATCGCTTTCACCGACCTGAAATATGACGATGCCGCTGAGGCACTGGAAAAGGAGCTTCAGGAGCTGGGCGTAAAAGCAAAAGGATTTTCTTCGGATGCTTCCTCTTTTGAGGACAGCGAGCGTGTAATAAATGACATTCTAAAAGAGTTTGATCGCGTGGATATCCTGGTCAATAACGCAGGAATCACCAAGGACAACCTGCTGATGCGCATGGGCGAGAGCGACTGGGATGCGGTGCTTACCGTGAACCTGAAGTCTGTTTTTAACCTCACCAAAGCTATTCAGCGTCACATGCTGAAAAACCGCAAAGGAAGCATCATCAATATGAGCTCGGTGGTAGGCGTCAACGGAAATGCAGGGCAGTCGAACTACTCGGCCTCCAAAGCCGGAATGATAGGTTTCACTAAATCCATCGCACAGGAGCTGGGCTCGCGTAACATCCGCTGCAACGCTATCGCTCCCGGATTTATCGAAACAGAGATGACCCACAAGCTCCCTGAGGATGTCAGAAAAGAATGGGCACAGCAGATACCATTGCGCCGCGGTGGTAAACCTGAAGACGTGGCCAACACCGCCGTTTTCCTCGCCTCCGATCTGTCGGATTATGTCACAGGGCAGGTCATCAGCGTGTGTGGCGGCATGAGTACTTAAGAAATGAGCATTATCAGAAACATTGAACTTTGTTAGAGATCCCGATAAAGACCAGTCTGCCACTTTGGTATGCAGTTTTTCCACTGCTTGCAGGGGTGGCCTATGCTTCGGTGCTTTATCTCTTTAACAGGAAAAATAAATTTGGCAATAAGCTTACAGCATTGATGTTCGTTTTGCGAACAGTGGCTGTAGCTCTTATTGCCTTTCTTTTACTGAACCCGCTGGCACGCTCTGTCTCCACCCACAAGGAAAAACCTCTGGCCGTATTGGCGTTGGATAATTCGGCTTCCATGCAGTCCACTTTACAGGATTCTGCTGCGTTTATGGAGAACTGGGAAGCCCTTAAGGAAAAGCTTTCAGATAAATACGAGGTCAGTGCGGTGGGGTTTGCTGATGGCTTCGGGGAGTCTGACACCCTGGAGATGAACCGCCCGTTAACCAATATCAATAAATTCTTAAACGAGCTGAACAACCGTTATCCGGGGGAGCGGACTGCCGCCGTGGTGCTGGCCTCCGACGGGATTCACAACCAAGGGGTGAGTCCGGAGTATGCAACTTTCAATCCCGGCACCAGGCTGATAACAGTGGGTGTGGGCAGTGAGGAAGAAAAAACGGACCTCGTCATACAGCAAATCCGGAATAATGAGGTGGTCTATGCCGGGAATGAATTCCCGGTGGAAGTGCTGGTCAGGGCAAAAGAAGCTATCGGCAAAAGGTCGGAGCTCAGTATCCGCAAAAATGGAAAAAAGCGGTTATCGGAAAGCATCAATATCAGTAATAATAATTTTTCGAAAACCTTTGACTTTTACCTTACGGCCGAAGAAGAAGGCCTTCAGGAGTATGTGGTTTCTCTAAGTCCTGTGGATGGCGAGGAAAATACCGGCAATAATTCGCAGAGCATTTTTATGGAGGTGGTGGATGAGCAATCTGAAATCCTGATTTTGGCTCATGCCCCGCACCCCGATGTGTTTGCCATGAAATCGGCCATAGAAACAAAGCCCCGCTATGCGGTATCCACGGAAGTGTTAAAAGATTTTGAAGGCAACCTGAACGATTACGACCTGGTTATCCTTCATCAGCTTCCCTCTGAAAACCGCCGTTCGAGCGAACTGATGGCGCAGGCTTTTGAAGCGAAGCTGCCATTGCTGTTCGTGCTGGGTGGACAAACTGCGATGAATTTCTTCAGCTCGATGGATGCCGGAGTAGATGTCGATGGGTTTAATGGTCAGTTCAACTACGCCCTGCCTGCTTTGAATGAGGACTTCGCGCTGTTTAAATTGTCGGCGACCACCAAAAACTGGCTGAACGAATGCCCTCCGCTTACCGTACCTTTTGGCGACTATTCGCTGGCCATGGATATGAAAACGATGCTCTATCAACAGCTCGATAATTTTACCTCCTCCATGCCGCTGGTAGCATTGTCGGATAATTTCTCGCAGAAAACCGGTGTCATTGCGGGCACGGGACTCTGGAAGTGGAGGATGCGAAGTTATGTGCTGAATAAAGACCACCGCGCTTTCGATGAGTGGTTTTATTCCATCGCCCGCTACCTGGCCATCAGTCAGGATAAAGACTTTTTCAGGATTTTTACACAAAACAAATATGCCGGCGGCTCGAGCGTCATCATCCGGGCCGAGCTTTACAATGCCTCCTACGAGCTGGATAATTCCCCACAAGTCAGGATCGTACTGACCAATACGAAAGGGGAGGAGTTTGAATATCTGTTCGACAGGGTGGATGACAAATACGAGCTTGATTTAGGAAACCTTGCTGAAGGAGTATACAAATACACCGCCTCTACTGAGCTGGCTGGCAATGCGTATGAAAAGAGTGGCGCGTTTGTGGTATCGGGGCAAAGCCTTGAGATGCGCAGGACGGTCTCCGATTTTGATTTGCTTAGAAAGCTCTCATCCAAAAACAACGGCTTTTTTACAGAGCAATCATCCGTAAATGCTGTTGCCGACAGCCTTCTGGCCGACGATACCGCCAAGCCGGTGCTATACAGCGATACCAGCTACAGCAGCCTCCTGAATAAATACTGGTTGCTGGCTGCCATCCTGCTTTTATTCTCACTCGAGTGGTTTTTACGAAAATATAACGGAGGCTACTGATGTTTTTCTACCTGTCAAAAATCCTTGGATACATGCTGAATCCAACTGCATGGGTCTTTATGGCGTTGCTCGGAGCTTTATTCCTCCCCAAAAAGTTCAGAAGGTATTTCCTGATAGCTGCTGTAGTGCTTTTCTACTTTTTCTCCAACAATGCTTTGCTCAACATAGCCTTGTCGGGATGGGAAAAAGATGGCCTCACTAAAGTGGAAGGGACTTACGATGTTGGTATTATCCTTGGCGGATGGATTGCAGAGGAAGACCCTCGATTAGACAGGGTGGTTTTCAAGCGCGTTCCCGATCGCCTTTTCCAGGGATACCGGCTCTATAAATCCGGGAAGGTGAAGAAGCTGCTCATTTCGGGTGGCAGCGGCCACTATCTCTATCCTGAAAAGAGTGAGGCGCGGGCCATTAAAAAGTACCTGTTGGAGATAGGTGTTCCTGAAAAAGATATCCTTATCGACCCGGATTCCCGCAACACCCATCAGAATGCTACTTACAGCAAGGCCATCCTGCAAAAGCACGACAGCCTGCAAAGCAAGCTCCTGATCACCTCTGCCATCCATATGCGCAGGGCTGCAGCGTGTTTTCAAAACGAAGGTGTGCAGTTTGATATGTTCGGTACCGACCAAATCGCTAAACAAGACCACGTCTATAACCTCGAAGTCCTCTTCGTCCCCGATGTCAACTCCTTTTACTACTGGCACCTCCTCATCCACGAATGGATTGGGTATGTGGTGTATGATGTGAGGGGATATATTTAGGGGAAATACCAAATCCCAATTTCCAAATTCCAGCGATGCGGATTCCGCTGGTTTTAGCGGATTGCGCGGATGCTAATGACAGCTAATACACGTCAATCAACCAATCAAATCCAGGTTTTCATAAGCTCGCCATTTATGGTGAGGAAGGGGTAGAGAGATTCTCCATCATGCTCTGAGTTTTTCTCTGACATTTCGGATGTTCCGCCTGAACTAAGCTTTGGGCTGCGATTGGGGGTAAGGTCACGGCGGGAAGACTGGTGGCGGATCATAAACCCCGGGTTTCAACCCGGGGTTGGCAATGCGTACCTGTCTTTACCGCCGTAGCCTTATGTTTGCGGGATATTTTATTTTGGAAACAGGCGGAAACAAACGAGGGTGTTTTTCTCCGGAAGGGTGACCTGCCTAAAAAATATTCTCTAATGTTTCGGATGTTCCGCCTGAACTGGACTATTTGCTGCGATTGGGGGTAAGGTTACGGCGGTGGGGCGTGTGGGAGAATTGAAAACCCCGGGTTGAAACCCGGGGCTATTAATATTTGACTCGGAGTCACCATCAGGAAGATTTTCCGGCGTGCGTTTCGCCCTCATCCCTTGCCGAAAGCTTTCGGTATCTCCCCCGGGAGAAGGGAACAATTCCCTCTCCTCGAGGAGAGCCCCGCCCGAATGAACGAATTCATTCGTTCGGGCGGGGGTTAGGGTGAGGTGAAACGACGTTGGAGATTCTCCATCATCCTCTGAGTTTTTCTCTGACATTTCGGATGTTCCGCCTGAACTGGACTATTTGCTGCGATTGAGGGCAAGGTCAAGGCGGTGGGGCGTGTGGGGGCATTCATAACCCAGGGATACCGAAAACTTTCGGTACTGGGCTGAATTGTTTTGCCCTTTCAGGACGTTTCGCCCTCATC
>JAASSU010000138.1 GCA_021767705.1 Bacteroidota bacterium
ACTTAAGAGGCAAATACCAAACTTTTGCATAGCTAAAACTTTACAAATCAAAACTAAAACAAATATCCATTATCAGCAACAATTTTTCTTTCTGAGTGTAATTAAATTAAATTTGCATTTGAATTTCAATTATTTCAGATCTTACAAAATCTTATTAAAGAGGTTACTGATGAAGTTTTCGCATTTTGCAGATATGAAGACGGGAAGTTTGTAAGAGGGTTTGAAATAGTCAGCCAACGAATAAAAGATGAAGAAGCTTTTTAACCTGATAAAGGAACATTACATTACAATTTACAAGTTTTTCCTGCTGATTATCACTATCAGCCTGATAGTGTTTCTATACCCGAAAGTGGGGCAGTTTAAGTATGATTATCAGCAGGGCAAGCCCTGGATGTATTCCGATCTGATTGCTCCCTACGATATTCCGGTGTACAAAACTGAAGAGGTGCTTGAGAAAGAAAGACGCGAGGCCCGGAAAAAGCTGAAACCCTTTTTCAGGTTTAACACTGAAATGACAGCTAAAAGCAAAAAGCAGTTTGTAAGCCGCTTTCAGAAACAGTGGGAAAATAGGTTCGGCAGAAATGCTGAATTTTATAAGAAGAACCTGGATTATTCGTTAAACCTGCTGGATTCCCTCACGGATATTGGCATCATCAGGATAGCTGATTTGCCTGTAATTAACCTTCACAGCGGTGAAATAGTGCTTGTGAAGGATCAAAATGCCCGGGAAACGGAGCTGTCGTCTCTTCTTACTATCCGGGAGGCCGACAGTGTTTTAGAGCACGCCGTTTATGAAAGATCGGGAAGTGAGATTAAGAAAGATTTTGTTTATGCCCAGTTGCAGAGCTCATTGCCTCAGAATATTGAGATTGACGAGGAGAAAACAGCCGAAGCACGCCAACAGCTTCTTGACAATATTTCGCTTACAAGAGGCATGATTCAGAAAGGGGAGCGGATTATCGCGCGTGGCGAAGTGGTGAACCCTCTGAAATATCAGCAGCTACGTTCGTTTGAGCGCGATTACCAGGAACGGACCCGCTCGCTGGGAAATTCGCGTCTGGTAACTACCGGACAGGCCATTGTTATTTCCGTGCTGATGCTGGTTCTTTTCCTCTTTTATTATTTCTTCAGGCAGTCGCTTTTTGAAGAGAACAAGAAAATTATCTTCATCTTTTTCATTATGTTGCTGATGGTGTTGCTCACCAGCCTCATCGTAAAATACAATCCTGATTACCTTTATGTGATTCCGATTTCAATTTTACCGCTACTAATCAGGGTGTTTTTTGATGCCCGTCTGGCTATCGTTATCCACCTGATCTCTGTTTTGTTACTGGGATTCCTTGCGCCGGAGAGCTTCAATTTCGTTATCCTGAATGTAGTGGCCGGCATGGTAGCCATTATGAGTATCGTAAATATCCATCGGCGGGCACAGTTCTTTATCACTTCGATGTGGGTGTTCCTGTCCTACGCGGTGGTCTACACCGGAATATCGCTGATGCAGGGCGAAGGGTTGCAGAGTATCGATTATTACCGTTATGGCATGTTTGCCAGCAACGCAATTTTAACCCTGTTCGCCTATCCGTTGATTTATGTGTTTGAACGAACTTTCGGGATGGTGACAGATGTAACGCTCCTCGAGCTTTCAGATACTAACAGTCCGCTGCTGCGGAAATTACTCACCAAGGCTCCGGGAACCTTTCAGCACTCCATACAGGTAGCCAACCTGGCCGAAGAGTCGATCCGCGAAATAGGAGGAAATGCTTTGCTGGTCAGGGCAGGCGCGCTATACCATGATATTGGGAAAATGGACATGCCGATGTATTTTATCGAAAACCAGCAGCCGGGAGTCAATCCTCACGATGAACTGACTTATGAAGAGAGTGCAAAAATCATTGTCAGTCACGTGATTAAAGGGGTGGAAATGGCCAAGAAGCAGCGGCTTCCTGAATCGATTATCGATTTTATCCGTACGCACCACGGAACACGCCGGGCCGATTATTTCTACATTAAGCATAAACAAGAGAATCCTGACGACCAGGTGGATGAGAAAACTTTTTCTTATCACGGGCCCATTCCGTTCTCAAAAGAAACCGCCGTTCTGATGATGGCTGACTCTACTGAGGCCGCCTCCAGAAGCCTCACGGCTCCCGATGAAAACAAGATAAATTCACTGGTGGATAATATTGTGGATAAGCTGCTCAGCGAGGGGCAGCTCAACAATGCCGACATCACACTAAAAGATATCCGTACCGTGAAAAAAGTTATCAAGCGGCAACTGATGAATATCTATCATGTCAGGATTGCTTATCCGGAGTAATACTGTTTAAGTTTTTTCGACAATTGCTGCAGGTAGAAGGTCGCTTCGGGGCCCAGGTTAAAGAGTAAATCAAGGCTGCTGAGGTTGTGTGTAAAACCATGCTTGTGCTCGAATACCTGGATGTAATGCGGCACCATTATCCGGTCTTTTGAAGGGTTCCAGTAATTCCTGTAATCTTTTTCCAGCTCCCATTTTTCCACATACTTTTCTGCAAGATCAATTTCCTGCTTCAATCCTAAATCCTTTAACAGGATTTTGAACATTTTTTCAGTAAATTCGGTGAGGTATTCCGGCTTCTCGCGGAAAGCGGATTCAATTTCGTCGGAATAAAAATAAAAGTAAGGCGACCCACCGTATGCTGTTTTAATAGTGCGCCAGTGTGTTTGACGCCAGTCTTGCCGGTATGCAAGCAGTACGTCACGGGTGGGGGTGTGGTGAGCTTTTTTACTTACAGGTATCGAGAGGGTTTGCTTTCCGGAAGGTGTCAGGATGTCAGTGCGGTTTCGGCAGGTCTGTTTTTCATAATGCTCCCAGGTGTCTATGAGCGGATTTTCGGAAGCCATGTAATGCGCCAGGTAGGCGATATCAGGAAAATATGCAAGTGGAAAAACGTCAGCCATTATTTTTTCCGGCAAAGTTAAACCGAATTTCAGAACGTTTGAAAAGCAAAAAAAGCGGCGCTTTTGCAAGCCACCGCTTTTAGATAATTATTACTGCACTTTTTTTAGTTCGAGCTTTCTACTTCTTGATTTAAAAGTACTTTCTCGATAGCTTCTTTCAATGATTCTTTCGGAAGAGCACCTTGAGCCATTTGCGGCTGTGCACCTTTCGGGCAGAAAAGCATTGATGGGATGCTACGGATACCAAATGCTGCAGCAAGTTCCTGCTGGTCTTCGGTATCTACTTTATAGATATTGATTTTTCCTTCGTATTCCTTCGACAATTCTTCAAGAATGGGAGCTACCATTTTACATGGCTGGCACCAGTCAGCATAAAAATCAATGATACAAGGCAGGTCGCCTTCAAATTTCCACTCTTTGTTTACTTCGTAATTAAATACTTTCTGAAGAAAAGTTTCTTTTGTTAAATGTTCCATTTCGGTATTCGATTTTCTGATATTTCTGATTTATTTATTTTCACTTGTTTCCTGCTCTCCTTTTTTCAGAAGAAACTGGTCTATAATACTTACAAAAGTCTTTTTAGGGAGTGCCCCCCTGGTCATCTGCGGCTTTCCTTCCATAGGCACAAAAAGTACGGAAGGGATGCTTTTGATACCAAAGATCTGTGCAAGCTCGCGCTGCTTTTCGGTGTCAATCTTATAGATGTCCACTTCGCCGTCGTATTCCACTGCTAATTCCTCCATAATCGGAGCAATCTTTCTGCATGGAGCACACCAGTCGGCGTAAAAATCAATAACAGCAGGACGCTCGCCTTCGAAAGTCCACTCTTTGTTGTTTTCATAATCCATCACTTTTTCTTTGAAAGTGGCTTTAGTGAGGTGGACAGGTTTCGCTTTTGCGGTTGTTTTTTCATTATTTCCGTTGCCTTCAGTCTTACCTTCACTGCCTGAGCAGTTCGTCACCAAAAGCGAGAATAATATTGCCGGTACAATGTGTAATAGTTTCATGATTGTTATTTTTTTTGCAAAGTTAAAAATAATTTGTGTTAAATCGCTTAATGCACACTAAATTTTTATCTTTGTATCAACTTTTATACCAAACTAACGGAATTAGTAAAAAATTGTTGTTGATTGATAGCCAATGATAGAGCTGGAGAAATTTTTTAAGCAGTTTGATGAAGGTGCTTTCGAAAAGCACTTTGATACACCTGAAGCCTGCCTGAAAGTGCTTGCAGAACAAAAGTGGTCCGGGGGTTACAAATGCCGCCGTTGCGGGCATACCAATTATTGCAAGGGCCGCTCGCCGCACTCGCGGAGGTGCACCCGGTGCAAATACGAAGAGTCGGCACAATCGCACACAGTTTTTCACAAATGCCGCATCCCGCTTCCCGATGCATTTATGATTTCATACAAGGTGTGCAGCAATCACGGTATTTCGAGTTACAAGCTTTCAGAAGAAATGCACTTAAGGCAGATGACATGTTGGCGGTTCAAGAAAACAATTCTTGAATGCATTGAGAGGCATGGCGATTTCACTCTTCCTGAACTTGAACGTATGAGAAAAAAAGAGGATACCTCTGAGTAAAATCCCAGATCCTAAATTACAAATCCCAAATATTCTGCAATTTTCGATTAATAAGAATCAACACTTTTAATTTTAAGACAAGCTCTGATTAAAGCTGAAACAAGAGTTTCCGTAAAGGGACAAAAAAAGCAGGACGATGGTCGCCCTGCTTTTGTTTTTGTGGTGTTCAGGTGTTTATTTCACAACGAACTTTTTCGCTGCCATACCTTCTTCCGTAAAGATATTCACCATGTATACGCCGGGCTCAAAATCGGCTACATTCACTTCTTTGGTAAAAGTGCCTGCACGGTTTTCAATCCGGTCTATCAATAAAGTGCGTCCATCGAGGGTATTGATCTGCATCGTTGCGTTACCTTCGATGTTGGCACGGAACCTTACATTCAGAATATCATTGGCCGGGTTGGGGAACAAGGTAAATTCTCTCATAAATTCCGTTGCACCCACGCCCACGTTGCCAATCTGGTAGCTGATTACAAAGCCATTGCCATTATACATGTTATCGGTTTGTAAAGTAATCATCATCGATCCTGATTCTGCTGTGAACGACTCCGGATCATCTTCATTGGTCAGCTCCGCCAGTTGTTGCGTTGGGTTTGTTTGATAGATGATAAGGCGGTCGCCATCACCCAAATCAAAATCATCAAAGAAGATGGTCAGATCCGAAGCATTCTCAGGGTTGAGGATGTACTGACAAACTTTGTTGTTGTTGTAGTTGTAATCGCCCGACCCATCATCGAATGTTCCTGACTCTTCGCTGTGATATGAAACGCCGTTGCAGAATGCAGGAAGATCAGCTTCAAATTCCAGCCTGAACCCATCGTGGTCCGTTTCATTGGCATCCGTTTCGAAAACAATCAACACCTGGTTGCTTGTGGATTCAATTCCGGAAGGAAGTGTGGTTCCTGAAAATTCACCCAGAAGTTCGTCATCTTCTGTAGGGCCGTCATAAATCCTTACATAATCGCTCGATTCGAGGTTAAACTCAAGGAAATCAATTTCAAAGGTGTCCACTGAATCCTGAACTGTAGGAGCCATCAGCAGCCATCTGCAATCTGCATTGGTGGCGTAGGGTTTGTAAGGCATGGCACCTTCGTCGATAGTTCCGCCCAAATAATGGAGGGTGTCTGTAGTGCATTCGTATGGATACTCATCCGCAGGAGGGTAGAAATCTTTAACCATTCCCTGATCCTGGTTGTAGCCGCCAACAGCTCCAGTGCCTTCAAGTGGGTAATAGCCGTTCATGTAACCGCTCCATCCAAAGTTGAAATGGAACATGTTGCTGCCCTGGCTGCCATCGAGGCAGAAAGCGTGACCGCCCTCGGTGCTTTGTCCCGAATAATAAATCGGATGGTCAGCTTCCAGGTTTTCCATAATCATATCTTTCCACTCGGTTAGCGTGTAGTTTTCTTTCGAGAGAAAAGTCGCATCTGTAGAGTAGTTGAAATACTGCTCAATAGCACTGGGCACAAGGTAGCTGTAAGAACCACTTCCTTCGGGGGAGTAGTTCATGTTCACCGCCACACCACACTGATACTGTAGCTCAGCAATAGCATGAATAGAGTGCTCCGGACTGCTTGAAGAAATGTCGTCGGTCATCGCATCCCACATGTATTCGGTTTCGCCAAAATTTGCTGAGAGTGTTCCGTAAGGATAGCAATAATAACTTGTTTGTCCGCTTCCCTGCAAAGGATACTTGTAGTGATACATGATCATACTCATGGCTGTAGCCACACAGCCTGCATAGGCATGCCCGCCCGGGCCATCTTCATCTTCAGGGCAGTAAGCATTGTAAGGATAGTCCTGGTTCCAGGTGTTGGATAACAAGGGACTGATATCGCGGTCTCCTGAACGGACGTTTTTTTGGCGTATAAAGTCACTGGCCAGGTAATAATCCCACTTCGCTTCCATAGAAGGGTCTGCCTGGTCAGGGTGCTGGCGCACATAGTCAATGCCATCTATATACCCCTGCATCCAGCTCTCAAAAACAAAGTGCTCTTTTTCAGGATGGTATGCGCCTTCCATAGAGTAACCAAGAATGGGCTCTGCATCCATCTCAGCAGAAACAATAACAAATCCTTCTTCATTCAGGTTGAAGATATAGAAAACCTCTTCACCATTACTGTATTCAGTGTATACATCAGTAAATGAAATTGCATTGTATGCTACGGGAGCATAATAAGAGGCAGACGTTTCGAAGATAAAGTTGGTGGCAACTGCTTTGGCTTCGCTTTTTTCAACCTTTTCAGCAGATGCAGAAAATACAAAGACAGCAAAAGCTAAAAAAGTAAAAAGTAATTTTAGTGATTTCATTTTAAGTTTTTTTATTCAATAATCTGTTTGTTTTGTAATAGGTGCTTCAAAATTAAGACATTCTTTTAAATTAGATAGTTTCATCCTCAAACTTTCTGTCCTTAATATCGCTGGAACCTGAAAATCTTCAATTTAAAATACCTTTATCAGGATGGCACTGCTGCTGCAATTTGCAGCTATTATTGGCCTTGTCCTGCTTTTTTCGACTGTTTGAACAGCCTTTATTTTTAGCAAGATAGGCCATACAGCGGATCGATGAATAGAATTTCTTCACATTTAAATGTTTTAGCGGCTTCCCGTAAAATTAAATTGCAATGCAGAAATATTTTGTATTTTCGCTTCAGTTTGTATGATTGCATCCTGTAATTATCTATTAGTGAGTAGGTAATGTGATTATAGATACAGGCTTACATTTTGTAAAATTGATGTTGAATCCGAAAAGGTAAAACAAGTGAAAATACTTATTTCAAATATTAAAGAACTTTTCCAGGTGGAAGACCAGCCTGTAAAATATGTTGCCGGCGATGCCATGAAAACAGTGGCTTCCATCAAGGAAGCTTACTTAATGATTGAAGACGGAAAAATCAAAGATTTTGGTCCGATGGTTCAGGTTCCTGACTACGATCAGAAGAGCACCATCATGGTGGATGCTACCAACAGGTTGGTTTTTCCATCATTTTGCGATTCGCACACCCACCTTGTTTTCCCGAAAACACGCGAGATAGAATACGTGGATAAAATCAACGGCTTGTCTTACGAGGAAATAGCCAAACGCGGTGGCGGCATACTCAACTCAGCGCGTGCCATGAAAGAGATATCCGAGGATGAGCTGTTTGAGGGTGCTTTGCGCCGCACGGAAGAAATTGCACAGTATGGCACCGGTGCCGTGGAGATAAAGAGCGGTTATGGGCTCGATACTGAACAGGAGCTGAAAATGCTACGGGTGATCAAGCGCCTGAAAGAGGCCTCTCCGCTCACCATTAAAGCAACCTTCCTTGGTGCTCACGCCATCCCGGCTGAATACAAGAAAGATGAAAGTGGCTTTGTGGATATTATTATCAATGAGATGCTGCCGAGGGTTGCAGAAGAGAATCTTGCCGATTTTGTGGATGTTTTTTGCGACCGCGGATTTTTCAGTGTGGAAAGCACCGACCGCATCCTGGAAGCATCAGCTAAATTCAACCTGCCACCAAAGCTTCATGCCAACGAGCTCGACTATTCGGGAGGCATCCAGGCCGGTGTAAGGCACAACGCCCTGTCGGTGGATCACCTTGAGTTTACCGGTGAAGAAGAAATGAAGGCACTTAAGGATTCAGGCACCATGCCTACCGTGTTGCCGGGCGCTGCTTTTTTCCTCAACATGAAATATGCTCCGGCACGCGAGATGATTGACTACGGATTGCCCGTAGC
>JAASSU010000139.1 GCA_021767705.1 Bacteroidota bacterium
ATTTTTGCGCTTGCGGCACCCGGTGTTGCCCTTCTGCAAAGCAGGCGGGCCAAAGCTTTTGGAGCGAGTCTCCGCTAAAAAAGAACGTTGTTGTCAAAAGCGAGTGCAAATGTAGAAAACATTTTTGGATTAAAAAGGGGGTTTTGAAAGATAAGTATGATTATTTTTGTGAAAAATCAATCTATCATTAACTATATTGATAATATGTTCCTGAAAAGTAATGTTATACGTCTATCCGCAGTAGCGGTATTTTTTTTCATCTTTTTTTCTACTTCATCAATACATGCTCAAAATGGTGATGAAGCAAGTCGCCGTTCCGGTGAGTTCTTTGTTGGAGGAAACCTAGGACTGCAATTCGGAACCGTTACTTTGGTGGATATTTCCCCAATGGTGGGTTATTTTCTCACGGAAAACTGGAATATTGGTGTAGGAGGAACTTATAAGTACTATCGATACAAACTTCTTGATTCAGAATATAAATCCACTTATTATGGGGGCAGGGCTTTTTCGCAGTTGTTTTTGAAAAGCGGTAAAGTTCAGTTGTTAAACTATATGTTTTTGCACGGAGAATATGAATACCTGAACCTGCGCTTTAATGCCAATGAAAGTGATGCTTTTGATGATACAACAGTAGAGAGTTACTTTGGAGGAGTGGGATACCGCGCTCCCCTGAGCTCTAAAGTTGCGTTTAGTATGCTTCTGCTCTATAACTTCAATGATTCTGCAAACTCACCCTACGAGAATCCGGTTATCAGGGTAGGGGTGAGTGTGCGGCTTTAAACTATTTTTTATAGATTGCGTTAAATTTTAATTGTAACAAGAATTAGAAATTAATATGAAAAGAACTTTCAGAATTGCATTGGTATTTGCTTTTGCTTTGGCCTTGTCGGGATGGCAGGCGGGGCAGGCGCAGGAGGTGTTTAAGGCCTCTGATTTACTGTCGGTGGAAAGGGCAGGCGTTTATGATTTGAGTCCTGATGGCAGCGAGATAATTTATGCGGTGTTTACGCCGCGAGGCCCTAATGAGGAGCCGGGCGGTATGCACCGTAAATATTTCCGGATGAACCTTGAGAGCCGGGAGAGCACGGTGCTTTTTGACGAAGGCTTTGGAGCCGGATCGCCGCGCTTTAGTCCGGATGGCGCCTACATTTCTTTTACCCATAGAAAGGATGACGGACAGCGCCAGGTGTGGGCGATGCCAGTGGATGGGGGAGAGATGATTCAGCTCACCCATGCTGAAGATGGCGTAGGCTACTACAAGTGGCAGCCGGATGGCAAAGGGCTGGCGTATCTTTCTAAGGAGCCAAAAACGGAAAAGGAAAAGGAGCTGGAAGAGCGGGGCTATGGCTTTATTTTCTATGAAGAGAACCTAAAAATCAACCGCTTATATCACGTAAGTTTCGATGAGAATTTTGAAACAACCAAGAGGCAGCAACTGCTATTGGGTGTCCATGTGTGGGATTTCGAGTTTAGCAAGGACGGACAGTCGCTGGCCTTTACCAGCTCTGAGAAACCCCTGATTGACCACCGTTACATGTTCCGCGAGCTGCAGATTCTTGATCTCACTTCGGGTAAAGTGACGAAAGAAATTGGTAATGAAGGCAAGCTGGGTAATTACGTTTTCAGTCCGGATGGCAAGCACCTGGCCTATGCTTCGGCGCTGAACATCAACGACCACGCCGTGAGCCAGGCGTTTACCTACTCGATTGAGGAAGAGAAGGTCACGAACCACACCCCGGAGGACTACCGCGGGCACATCAGTCATGTGGACTGGAAGAATGACAAGGAGCTGTATGTTTATTCGGGTGAGGGTGTGTATCCGAAATACTCCACCATCAATATCAAGAATAGCAAACGTGAGATTATTATTGACTCAGAAGAAATCGGCGTTAATTTCAGTACGCCGGAAACCACTGATGGTAAGCATTTTGTTTTTACAGGCAATACGCCATATGATCCTTCCAATATCTATCATCTGGATAATAAAGGAAACCTAAACAAACTGACAAAGCTGAATCCTGAGCTGAGCGAACTCACTTTCGGAAAGCAGGAGGTGATTCGCTATGAGGCGCGCGATGGTCAGGAGATCGAAGGGCTACTGATTAAGCCTGTGGGCTATGAGCAAGGGAAGAAGTATCCGCTGGTGCTCTACGTGCATGGTGGTCCGGAAGCGCACCACGACCACGGCTGGCTGAGCCGTTACTCCACTCCCGGACAGGTGATGGCCGGCAAGGGTTACTTAGTGGCTTATATCAATTACCGGGCAAGCACGGGCTATGGTGTGGACTTTGGAATGGAAGGCTTTAAGGATCCGGCAGGAAAGGAATTTGACGACCTGGCCGATGGCATTGAGTACCTGGTGGCAGAGTATGGTGCTGATAAAGATCGCGTTGGCATGGCCGGTGGCTCTTATGGCGGTTATGCTTCGGCGTGGTTTGCCACTTATTACACCGATTATGTCGATGCGGTGTGTATGTTTGTGGGCATCAGTGACCTGATAAGCAAGCGCGGCACCACTGATATCCCGTATGAGGAGATGCTGGTGCACAGCGGCAAACCGCTCGAAGAGCAATGGCAGATGAACCTGGAGCGCAGTCCGATTTACTGGGCACATCAGAGCAAGACAGCGACGCTGATTTACGGTGGTGCTGCCGATACTCGCGTTCATCCGTCGCAGAGCTTAGAGCTGTATCGCCGGATGATGATGAATGACCATCCTGCGGTGAGGCTGGTGCAGTATCCCGGCGAGGGGCATGGCAACCGCATGCAGCCGGGACGTATTGATGTCCTCTACCGCCAAATGAACTGGCTGGACTGGTATGTGAAAGACGATAAACCTCTTGACGGTCCGATGCCACCGCTGGATATCAGCGATCAGTATGGCCTGGACTGGAATGAATAGGTGTTTTTAGCCTATTCATTCCTGAACGTAAATGCTCCGTTGTCCACATCCACTGTAATTGGCTTGTCGCGATTTACTTTGTCTGCAAGTATCATCTTTGACAGCTCATTGAGCACTTGCTTTTGGATAACCCGCTTTATCGGGCGTGCACCATATTGCGGGTCGAAGCCCTGCTGCGACAGCAGCTCGGCCGCTTCGTCGGTAATCTTCACTGCGATGCCGTTGTCCTGAAGCATTTTTTCCACCATCTTAAACTGCAGCTTTACGATTTCTTTGATTTCGTTTTGCGACAGCGGCTGGAATACAATCGTTTCGTCCACCCTGTTCAGGAACTCAGGACGCATGGCCTGCTTGAGCTGGTCGAGCACTTGCTGGCGAGTATTCTCGAGCACCTCTTCGCTGTTCTCCTCATTGATAGCACTCAGGTTCTGCTGAATCAGGTGCGATCCAATGTTGGAGGTCATGATGATGATGGTATTTTTGAAATTCACGAACCGTCCTTTGTTGTCGGTCAGGTGCCCGTCATCCAATACCTGCAGCAGGATGTTGAATACATCCGGATGTGCTTTCTCAATCTCGTCGAGCAGCACCACTGAGTAAGGTTTCCTTCTTACCTTTTCGGTGAGCTGGCCGCTTTCATCATAGCCTACATACCCCGGAGGTGCACCAACGAGCCGTGACACCGAGTGGCGTTCCTGGTATTCCGACATGTCGATACGGACCATCGCACTCTCATCGTCGAAGAGGAATTCGGCCAGTGCTTTGGCCAGCTCTGTTTTTCCTACGCCGGTACTTCCAAGGAAAATAAACGATCCGATGGGCCGTGCAGCATCCTGCAGTCCGGCACGGCTGCGGCGGATGGCATCCGACACCGCTTCGATGGCTTGCTCCTGGCCAATGACACGCCGGTGGAGTTCATCTTCCAGCTTGAGGAGTTTTTCGCGCTCGCTCTGCAACATTTTGCTAAGCGGGATGCCGGTCCAGCGGGAAACGATTTCAGCAATTTCTTCCGAGCCCACTTCCTCATTAATCATCCGCTGATCGGTTTGTAGCTCGGCCAATTTGGCTTTCGACTCGTCGAGCTTGCTTTCAATATCTTTGATGCTGCCATAGCGGATTTTGGCCACCTTCTCGTAATCGCCATCGCGCTCGGCACGGTCGGCTTCCGTCTTGAGGTTTTCCAGTTGTTTCTTATACGACTGGATAGCGTCCACAATCTCCTTTTCGGCCTTCCATTTGGCCATATGGTTATTGCGCTCCTCGTTCAGGTTCGAAAGCTCTTCATTCAGCGTCTTCAGCTTACCCTTATCGTTTTCGCGCTTGATGGCCTCCCGTTCAATCTCCAGTTGCTTGATGCGGCGATCGAGGTTGTCGATTTGCTCGGGTACGGAGTTGATTTCGAGGCGCATCTTTGAGGCCGCTTCATCCACGAGATCAATGGCCTTGTCGGGAAGAAAGCGATCAGAGATGTAACGATCCGAAAGCTCTACTGCCGAGATGATCGCTTCATCTTTGATGCGCACCTGGTGGTGTGTTTCGTAGCGCTCGCGCAATCCGCGCAGGATGGAGATGGCGTCCGCAGTATCCGGTTCGTCAATCATTACGGTCTGGAAACGGCGCTCCAGCGCTTTGTCTTTTTCAAAATGCTTCTGATACTCTTTCAGGGTGGTGGCACCGATGGCCCTGAGGTCACCACGTGCAAGGGCGGGTTTCAGGATGTTGGCTGCATCCATGGCGCCTTCGCCACCACCGACACCCACCAGTGTGTGAATCTCATCGATAAAGAGAATGACCTCCCCTTCGGAATTGGTCACCTCTTTAACCACGCTTTTCAGGCGCTCTTCAAATTCGCCTTTGTACTTGGCTCCGGCCACGAGGGCTCCCATGTCCAACGAAAATATCTGGCGTGTTTTTAGGTTTTCCGGCACGTCGCCATCCACAATACGATGGGCGATGCCTTCGGCGATAGCGGTTTTGCCCACACCGGGCTCACCAATCAGGATCGGGTTGTTTTTGGTACGGCGCGACAAAATCTGCAACACCCGGCGAATTTCTTCCTCACGACCAATCACCGGATCCAGTTTTCCCGAATGGGCTTCCTGATTCAGGTTGCGTGCGTATTTGTTGAGGGCGTTGAAGGTTTCCTCGGCGGTCTGGCTTTTCACCGACTCGCCCTGGCGGAGTTCCTTGATGGCTTGCTTCAGATCTTTCTCGTTGATGCCGCTGTCCTTTAGCATAGAAGAAGTGCTGTCGTTAGCCGACAGCATTCCCAGCAAGATCATCTCAATGGATACAAACTCATCGCCAAACTCTTTCAGATACGATTGCGCCTTCTGGATGGTTTTGCCGGCATCCCTGGAAAGATATTGCTCCGCACCACTGACCTTGGGCAAGCTTTCGATGTTTTTGTCAAGGGTCTTTTTCAGGATGCTGATATCCGAACCCAGCTTTTTAAACAGGAACGGCGCAACGTTTTCATCCACCTCGAAAATCCCTTTCAGGATGTGGGCGTTTTCGATGGATTGATGCTCAAAGCCGGAAGCAATCTGCTGCGCCCGCTGAATGGCCTCCTGCGATTTTATGGTGAAATTATTAAAGTTCATGTTGTTTTCTCCTTTTTGTTTTATGCACCCTCACTCAATTATTTTGCCATCCTGATAAAGGACTATCAAACAAGACAATAAGGCAGTTTAAATTAATTTAACATGACAAAATGACGTAACCGAAACTAAAGTAATGATAGGTTGTTAATTTCTTCATACTTTTGCCTGAATAAAATCTTGAACCATTGTTATGAGCAGAAATACATTAATGGATCCAATCGGCAGGCTGATGGGATTGCGCTACAAATCGCACCCATGGCATGGTGTGGAGATTGGAGACAATGCCCCGCAGGAAGTTACCTCTTTTATTGAAATGGTGTCGACCGACACCGTAAAATATGAGGTGGACAAGACCAGCGGTTATCTGAAGATTGATCGTCCGCAAAAATATTCGAATGTGGTTCCTGCCTTATACGGTTTTATTCCGCAAACTTTTAGTGGCCCGAAGGTGGCAGAGTTTTGTAACGAAAAAGTAGGACGCGATGATATCGTGGGCGATGGCGATCCGGTGGATATCTGCGTGCTGACCGAGAAGGAAATCGTGCATGGTGATATTCTCGTGGAATCCATTCCTATCGGTGGCTTCAGGATGATTGACGGCAATGAGTCGGACGACAAGATTATTGCCATCCTGAAAAATGATACCGTATACGGAGAATACCAGGACCTGAACAGCCTGCCCATGCTGGTGGTGGAGCGTTTGAAGCATTATTTTCTGACCTATAAAGATTTGCCCGGACAGGAGCGTGATGTGGAAATTACCCATACCTTTGGAAAAGATGAAGCACACGAAGTAATAAACCGTTCTATCGAGGATTACAGAACGCGTTTCGACAATTTAAATACAATTTTATCATCACAAATTAAATAATATGGATACTGACAAAAACGTCCTTTTACTGGGGGCAAGCATGAAGCCATTCCGCTATTCGCACATGGCCGTAAAAGCCCTCACCAATAATAATTTCAGAGTTTATCCCGTAGGAAAAGAAGAAGGTGAAATAGCAGGCGTGCCGGTAAGCAGCTCACTGCCACCTATCGAAAAATTTCATACCATTACCCTTTACCTAAACCAAAAGAACCAGAAAGACTATTACGAAAAGCTGTTCCTGTACAGTCCTGAAAGAGTCATTTTTAACCCTGGTACTGAGAATGAAGAGCTGAAGAGTATATGCCAGGAGCGTAACGTGGAGGTTGTGGAGAATTGCACACTTGAAATGCTGAATGCTGAAGTTTTTTAATAAGTATTCCGCTTTTCTATAAGATTCCCGACGATAAAGCGTTATGATATCGTGTTTATAAATTGATTTTCATGAGAGCAATATCATTTTTAGTGCTGTTCCTTTTTGGCTCGCAGCTTATGCAAGCGCAGCAGCTCGACTTGCCCGATTTTTCTCCGGGATGCAATGAAACCAGCGTGATACTTGATGCCGGTCCCGGTTTCGACAGTTACGAGTGGAGCACGGGCGAGACCACCCAAAGCATAACTGTTGATAACGAGGGGATTTACTCTGTAACGGTGACCACTGGCGGCGGTTTTCAGTCAGACGAAACAGAAGTGGTTTTTCTCGACTACATGCTCACGCCCGACGAAGATGTTACGGTATGTCCGGGAGAAGAGCTGATCATGAATGTTGTACCGGAAACCTATGATGTGTTTTGGAGTCCGGGGAATGTGAATAATGATACACTCATCATTTATCCTGCAGAAGAACAGAGCTTTGAAGTGATGATTTCGGAGGGGGGAGCCACTTGCGTGGAAAACTTCACTTTAAGCATGTATCCGCAGCTAAATGTGGATATCGAGCAAATCAACGAGATCTGTTACGGCACCTGCGATGGGCAGGTGATTGCGTCTGTAAGCGGTGGTGCCGAACCTTATCAGTATCTCTGGAATGATGAAACAGTACCGTGGGATTCGATAGCTACAGGACTGTGCCCGGGAGAAAACAACCTGCAGATTTTCGATGATAACCAATGCACGCTGGATACGAATTTTGTGATTGATGCTTTGCCGGCCGCCGAGGTTGAAACAGCTACCAGTCCGTCAGATACACTCTATCTTGAAAATCCTACCCTGACCTTCAGCTTTGAAAACATTTCTGATTCGGAAATCACTGAATGGATGTGGGTTTTTGAAACTCCCAACACCGATACTTTACTCGATCGTGAGGTGGAATATACGTTTGGATTACTCAATGAACTGGAAACCTTGCCGGGATCTTTGCCTGTATTTCTGGAGGTGACCAACGAGTTTGGCTGCGACACCATCGTAGCATTAGACATTCCTTTACAGGAAGCCGAACTAAAAATCCCGAATGTAATGACGCCCAACGGAGATGGGCTGAATGATATCTTCCACGTGCAGAACGAGAAAACGGGAAATGATATCCGTTTCGAGTATATCAGTGTGGAGCTGTATGTTTACAACCGTTATGGCAAAGTCGTTTATAAGGATGATAATTATCAGAACGACTGGAAAGCCGAAGGCTTATCGGATGGAACCTATTTCTATGTTTTACGCACCAACGGTTATTACCGCGACGATGAGTACCAGGGGGCGATAACCATTTTAGGAAGCCAATACTAGAGCAGGGCGTTTAAAGATGATATTTGGAGTTGATTGCTGCGGTGGTCAACTCTTTTTTGTTTTCGAGGTAATGCTTTTCGAGAAGTTTGTTGGCTCCCCAGATTATC
>JAASSU010000140.1 GCA_021767705.1 Bacteroidota bacterium
AATAATTACGACTGGATGAAAAATGTTTCTTTCCTGGAATTTATCCGTGATGTGGGCAAGCACCTTACGGTGAATTACATGATGGCGAAAGACTCGGTAAAAAAGCGCTTATCGGGCGAAAATGCACAGGGACTTTCCTTTACGGAATTCAGTTACCAGTTGGTGCAGGGCAATGACTTTCTGCATCTCTACAAAAAAGAGAACTGCAAGCTACAGATGGGCGGTTCGGACCAGTGGGGAAATATTGTTACCGGCACTGAGCTGATACGAAGAAAAGAAAGTGGCGAGGCTTTTGCGCTGACCTGCCCGCTGATTACAAAAGCTGATGGCGGCAAGTTCGGGAAAACCGAAAGCGGAAATATCTGGCTTGACCCCGAAAAAACTTCACCGTACAAGTTTTACCAGTTTTGGCTCAACACCTCGGATGCGGACGCGGAGAAGTACATCAAGATTTTTACTTTCCTGACAAAGGAAGAAACCGAAGCACTGATTGCCCGCCACCGCGAAGCACCGCATGCCCGCGAGCTGCAAAAGACACTGGCGCGAGAGATGACCATCATGACACACTCAAAGGAAGATTACGACATCGCCGTGGAGGCTTCAAGTATCCTTTTTGGAAAATCGACTGCCGATAAACTAAAGCAGCTTCCTGAAAAGATGATCCTCGATGTGTTTGAAGGCGTGCCTCAGCACGAAGTTTCACGTGAAACCATCGAAAAATCGGTGGATGTTGTGGACCTGCTGGCAGAGCATACGCCGATTTTTAAATCAAAGGGTGAAGCCCGCCGGATGCTCAAAGACAATGGCGTTTCCATCAATAAGGAAAAGGTAAAACCAGATACGATGATTTCAGAATCAGACATTATCGGCAGCAAGTATATCCTGGCTCAGAAAGGAAAGAAAAATTATTTTCTGATTATTCTTAAGTAAGAGTTTATAGGTTTTATAGGTTAACAAGTTTATAAGTTAAATAAGTTCGAAGAACGTTTTTAGGTGCTACGGTGTTTACATGTCTGGTATCCAATTAAAAAGGAGTGATTAGGTTTATCCAAATCACTCCTTTTCATTTCCAAAAGCAAATTAACTTTTCACACTCCACTCAGCACCCTCTTTGGTGTCTTTGATAACAATCCCTGAGGCTGTCAGTGCATCCCGGATTTTATCTGCGGTGTTGAAATCCTTATTCTTTTTAGCTTCCTGACGCACTTCGAGTAAATGACTGATTACACTTGAAAGCAGCTCATCGTTTCCGGAATTGTCTTCCTCGGATTTAAATCCTAATATATCCATCACAAAGGTGCTGAAATATTTTTTGAGCCCGTTAAGGTCTTCCTGCGTGATTTTTTCTTTGCCATCGTTAATGGCATTGATCATTCTGGCTGCATCAAAAAGGTGTGCTATTGCAACCGGACTGTTAAAATCATCATTCAAAGCCTCGTAACTTTTCTTTTCAAGCGATTTGAAATCAACTGTAGTCTCTTTGGATACCGGTAGTTTTTCAAGCAACTGCAATGCATTCATCAATCGTTTAAATCCCTTTTCAGCAGCCTGCAGTGCTTCGTTAGAGAAATCGACCGTTGATCGGTAATGCGCCTGCAGTATGAAAAAGCGAATGGTCATGGGAGAATATGCTCTTTCGAGGAAATCGTGACTGCCATCGAAAAACTGGTTGAGCGTAATAAAATTTCCCAACGATTTTCCCATCTTCTGACCGTTGATGGTAATCATGTTGTTGTGCATCCAATACTTGGCCGGATCATCGCCATTAGCGGCTCTCGATTGCGCAATTTCAGATTCGTGGTGAGGAAACAGCAGATCCATTCCGCCACCGTGGATATCAAATTTTTCTCCCAGGTATTTGGTGCTCATGGCTGAACATTCCATGTGCCATCCCGGAAACCCATCTCCCCACGGCGATGGCCATCGCATAATGTGTTCAGGAGCGGCATTTTTCCAAATCGCAAAATCAAAGGCGTTTTGCTTTTCATCCTGTCCTTCAAGCTCTCGTGTGTTGCTTTTTAAATCATCCAAAACCCTTCCTGAAAGTTCGCCATATTTCTTCGTGTCCTGGTGATACTTTTCCACATCAAAATAAACCGAGCCTTTCGATTCATAAGCATATCCTGAATCTAAAATCTTTTTTACCATCTCAATCTGTTCGATGATATGTCCGGAAGCACGCGGTTCAATAGAAGGCTTTTTAACATTCAATTGATCCATGTTAAAATGATAACGATCCGAAAAATATTGAACGATTTCCATGGGCTCCAGCTTTTCTAACCTGGCCTTTTTTCCAATTTTGTCTTCACCTTCATCCGCGTCATTTTCGAGGTGACCTACATCGGTAATATTTCTAACGTATCTTACTTTATATCCTAAATGTGATAAATATCTGAAAACCAAATCGAAAGTGATGGCCGGCCGGGCATGTCCGAGATGTGCGTCACCATAAACGGTAGGTCCGCAAACATACATGCCCACATGTGGCGGATTGATTGCCTGAAAAGCTTCTTTCTTTCGACTTAGCGAATTGTGTACAAACAAAGTACCTTCCATATTTTTATTTTTTTGCAAAGTTAACAATTGAATCATAAATGATTGACGAACTCTAAATTATCTGCTTTTCGAATTCATTTGTATTTAAACAAAATCGGTTGTATATTCGTTGCACCATCAATTATTGTTAAATCAATTTTAATAACGAATAAGTGAAAACCAATAGTGAATATATACTGGCAGAATCATTTTTGCATTTGTTGAATGTAACGGATAAGCTCATAAAAGGGTCGTTGGGTAAAGCACTACAAAACAGTGGTTTTACTATTACACCTGAGCAATTTTCAATCCTGGTAAGTCTGTGGTCGAAGAACGGGCAATGCCAATACGAACTGGCTACATGCCAGGGAAAAGACAGGGCCAGTATTACAAGGCTTATAGACGGCATGGAGAAAGAAAATCTGGTGGTGCGAATACCTTCTGAGAAAGACAGAAGAATTAAACTGGTGTATCTTACCAACAAAGCTAAAAACCTTCAGAATGAAATTCTTGAAGTGGTAAAAGATGCCACCGAAAAAGCAGAAATGGACATCTCAGGAAATGAAATTGAGATCACTAAAAATGTTTTGAAAAAAATGATAGCTAATCTGAACAATTATTAAATCTTTTTGTAATTAGTTGCATAATCAATTATTGATATAACAATTAAATAATTAAACCAATGAAAAACTTAAAACACATTTTATTCACATTCGCAGCTATTCTTTTAGCTGGAGGAATCTCTTTTGCTCAAACCACTGTTCCTTTAGACAAAAATTCAGGAACCGTTGAATGGGAAGGCAGCAAAATTGGCGGAAGCCACAATGGCGAAATTGACATCAAAGCAGGAAGCTTGAAATTTACAGATGGAAAACTTTCGGATGCTCATGTTAAAATTGATATGACGAGTATTGTAAACCATGATTTGGAAGATCCTGAATACAATCAGAAATTGGTAAATCACTTAAAATCTGACGACTTTTTCAGCGTAGAAAAGTATCCGGTAGCTGAATTTAAGTCAACATCTATTGAAGCACAAGGTTCTGGAAAATACCTGGTTAAAGGTGATATGACCATCAAAGGTCAAACTCATCCGGTAGAGTTTGTTACTACGTTGGATAAAAACGGAAACAAATTCACAGCCAGATCCACTTTCGAAATTGATCGTTCGAAATACGATGTCCGCTATGGTTCCAAATCGTTTTTCGACAATCTTGGTGATAAGGTTATTTATGATGATTTCGAAATCAGCTTTGTTATCAACGAAACAATGTAATACGCATCAGTATAAAACAGAAAAGGCAGGAATTACTTCCTGCCTTTTTTTGTTTATAATATGTGGATAAACGTTCTGAAACAAGCTTTTTTAAATACTTTAAGAGTTTTCAACAAGTGTTAATTAATCAAGGATTTTAGGAATTTTCTCCACTCGTCTGGCGTGTCTTCCTCCTTCAAAATCTGTAGTCAAAAAGGCTTCCGCCAATTCCAGGGCCACTTCCTTCGTAACAAATCTACCGGGAATAGAAAGAATATTGGCATTGTTGTGCTGCCTGCCTAATTCAGACAGTTCTCTCTGCCATGCAATTGCCGCACGCACATTCGGATATTTATTGGCCGTGATGGCAGCACCGTTACCACTTCCGCAAAGAATGATTCCCATCTCGTATTTTCCCTTGTTGATTGCCGAAGCCAGCTTATGCATAAAATCAGGATAGTCCACACTTTCTTCGGAATGGGTGCCCATATCCTCCAATTTATATCCTTGAGATTGCAGCTTTTCAACCAAATACTTCTTAACCTCATATCCTCCATGGTCTGAGGTAATTGGAATAATCTTTTCTTTATTACTGATGTTGTTCATAACTTTAATTTTACCTGGCAAAATTAAAATTTATTAAAGAATTGATTCTGAATCCTGAAGAAAATATACCGCTTACTTGTTTATCAGGTAAACCTCTGAAAGCAAAAAAAGAAGCCAGCACTAACATCAAATGTTAATAACTGGTGACTACTTTGTTAATGAATTATGAGAAATGAAAATGCTTATCAACAATCGGTGTTTATCAACAATACTAAAAAGGAAATCAGCACACTTATCATCATTTATTCCACAATAATCAACAGTCAATCGTAGTAAAATTCTCTTCAAGTTCTTATCAAACTAATATATCAACAGGCTGTTCAAAACATAAAGATACACACTGTTTGAGGGTGATGTGCGTTCATAAATAAAAAATACCTGTTGATATTAATTGAAAGTTGAATTTTCAAAATATCTTTGAAGAAAATTTTTCACAGAATTAACAGACTATATACATCATCTTTAAATTTTAAATTAAAAAGAATAATAATTAATAGAGTGTTGATAAGATGACGAACAAAGAAGCAATGGCTAAAATTAATTATATCGAGGAAATCAATCGGCTTAAAAGAGAGAAGAATGCCGTAATTCTCGCACACTACTATCAGGTTCCTGAAATACAAGAAATTGCTGATTATGTAGGCGATAGTTTGGGATTGGCACGAAAGGCAGAGGATGTGGATGCGGACATCATTGTGTTTGCAGGGGTGCATTTTATGGCCGAAACAGCCAAGATCATCAACCCGGACAAGAAAGTGGTTTTACCGGATTTGGAGGCAGGGTGTTCGCTGGCTGAATCAGCTCCAGCTGATGATTTTGCAGAATTCATTTCAAAATATCCTGATCATATGGTGGTGTCGTATGTGAATTGTACCGCTGCCGTTAAAACCATGACAGATTTGGTGGTTACTTCAGGAAATGCGGTTAAACTGGTTGATGCTCTTCCAAAAGATCAGAAGATTATTTTTGCGCCCGATAAAAATCTGGGTGCTTATGTTAATAACGTCACCGGAAGGGATATGGTTTTGTGGGATGGAACGTGCGAAGTGCATGATATTCTTACTACCGAGCAGATTCTCAAAATGAAGGTAAAATATCCTGAAGCAAAACTTTTGGCTCATCCAGAATGTAAAACACCGGTGCTGAATGCTTCTGACTTTGTGGGTTCCACCTCTGAAATGCTCAAGTTTGCGAAGCAGGACGATAACAAATCTTACATTGTGGCTTCAGAAACGGGCTTGCTCCACCAGATGCAAAAGGATTCTCCGGAGAAGGAATTTATGGTGGTGGCCAGCGACGAAACCTGTGCCTGCAACGACTGTCCGCATATGAAGAAGAACACGATGGAAAAATTATATATGTGTCTGAAGAATGAAACTCCGGAAATCCATCTTGATAATGAAGTGATTGAAAAAGCCAGGAAGCCCATCGAAAAAATGCTTCAGATGTCGAAAGAATTAAACATTATAAAATAGAGGTATTTCAATTTATTGATTTACTTTTACTTATTAGGATAAATACTATTGTATGAAAAGCTTGTGGTCGCTTAAAGGAAAAAGGGTTTTAATTACAGGAGGAACGAAAGGAATAGGGGAAGCTGTTGCTGAACAGTTTCTGAATTTTGGTGCGGAAGTATTGATTATTGCGCGCGACCAGGACAGAATTCGTGAAAAACTGGATGATGCCAAGCAGTTCAAATTACCGTTATACGGACTGGCTGCAGATATTAGCAGCAGCGATGAACGAAAGCTAATCCAGCTTAAGGTTAAGCAGCTTTGGGATGGGCATCTTGATATTCTTGTCAACAATGTGGGAATGAACATCAGGAAGCCGACTGAAAAATACCTGGATATTGAATTTGATCGCATCATGCAGACAAACCTCCTCGGGTTGTTTGATTTAACCCGGCAGTTATTTCCATTCCTGCGAAAGGAGGAGGGATTCAGTAGCATAGTAAATGTTTCATCGGTGGCCGGGCTCACACACCTCAGAACCGGTTCGGTATATGCGATGAGCAAAGCTGCTATCAACCAGTTTACCAAAAATATTGCTGTAGAGTGGGCTCCCGAAAATATCCGTTGTAACGCCGTTGCGCCCTGGTATATCGACACGCCCCTGGCTAACCAGGTTTTAAAAGATCCCGATTATCTTGAAGAAGTGCTGGAACGTACGCCTGCCGGAAGGATTGGTACGCCCGAGGAAGTGGCTGCCACCATTGCTTTTCTGTGCATGCCTGCTTCATACTACATTACAGGTCAAACCATCGCTATCGACGGTGGGTTTACCGTTAACGGATTCTAAAGTGTTCCGTAAAACCAGACTTTTTGTAAAGAATATTTATAAGCACGGGGCTAAGTTTTTCGTGCTTATTTTTATATTTTTGTTCTGTTAACGCATAAATTTGAAAACAATGAATAAAATTGCTCTTTTATACGCCCCAAAAGGTGGAAGTGTGGAAAAAGCCGCGAAAAAGCTTGAAAAAGTTTGTCAACATGATATTGATGTTATTGAAATTGCAGGGTTTGACGTTAGAAACCTGATGAATTATGAGAATTTTATTCTTGGGTGTTCGACGGTAGGGGCCGAAAACTGGGAAGATGCTGAGGCTGATAATGAATGGGATGCCTTATTCCATAACATTGAGGAGAAGAAAATATCGCTGAAAGATAAAATCGTTGCCATTTTCGGTCTGGGTAATCAGGTGCTGTACCCTGATCATTTTGTTGATGCGATGATGTATCTGAAAAATGAATGCAAAGCTGCAGGAGCCAAGGTGATTGGCGAATGGCCAACCGATGGCTATGATTTTACGGATTCTGAATCCATCGAAGGAGATCATTTTGTTGGATTACCTCTTGATGAGGATAACGAACCCAACAAAACCGAAGAGCGTATTAGGCCATGGTTAGAAAAAATAACCAATGAAATGAAGTAAAAAAATTGATTAAGAGAATATGAAAATTCCATTGGAACCTGTTTCAATGGAATTTTTTGTCTGAAATAAAAAGGAGGACACCATGGATTTAAAACTTGAAAACAAGCAGTTTTTAGTAACCGGAGGAACAAAGGGATTTGGAGGTGCTATTACGGAAGCTCTCATAAATGAAGGTGCTGAAGTAGTGGTGGTGGCCCGCAACCAGGATAAACTCGATGAGCTGAAAAACAAATTTAATGATAAAATCACTTGTTTACAGGGTGATATCACGCAAAGTGAAACGATAGAAAAGACATTGAATAGTATTGATGAAGCGCGTTTTACGGGCGCTGTAATAAACGCCGGGGGGCCGCCAGCCATGCAGTTCATGGAAACATCCCTGAAAGATTGGGACGAAGCTTACCGGAATATCTTACGGTGGAAAATAGATTTAACACAGAAGTTAGTGCCCATCCTTAAGAAAAAGCAATACGGAAAGCTGGTTTATGTAGAGAGTATTTCCACCAAGCAGCCGGTTGAAAACCTGGTTTTGAGCAATTCGGTTCGTTTGAGTGTGATAGGCTTTGTAAAAACCCTTTCGCAGGAGTTGGCCGGTTCAGGAATCACCATGAATGTTCTGGCACCAGGATATCATGATACGGATGCACTCAATCGTTTGTTTGTGAAAAAAAGTGAGCAGCTGAATATCACCGTTGAAGAAGCCAGGGAGCAAATGATAGCTCAAACAAAAATGGGTCTGGGCGATCCGAAGGATATGGCCTCGCTGGCTCTGTGGCTGCTTTCTCCGCATTCAAAGTACGTCACCGGACAAACAATCAGTCATGATGGTGCGGTGATGAAAGGTGTTTTCGGATAATTGTTTATCTTTGA
>JAASSU010000017.1 GCA_021767705.1 Bacteroidota bacterium
CTGCCCTGAACATTTATCTTTTTATTTTTCTTCATAGCTAAAACCTTATTGTGGCGAATTCGCCATAATTAAAATCCGGGTTATGAACCCGTTCCAAAATCCCCAGATATTCAACAGTATTGCGATTTCGCAGCCAATCAGAGATGAAAAAATCACCATCCTTGGCTTTTAACATGTCTGTTAAAGAGATGTAATTATCCTGGGTAACAGTTATTGTATTTTCGAGTACGGTAATATTTGTATATTTTTTATTCATGATTTAAGCGTTATACGTTTTTCGACAAACAGGTCGAATTCGACCTGTTTAAAATCGGGTATGGGCAATTTTTCCCAAAGGACCGGCAATTCAAAAATGCTTTTGTGACTATTTCTCTTCATTGTCCAGTTTTATTTTAGCCAGATTCTCAGCAATTATCTTATTCAATCGTTCTTCTTCTTTCAATTGCCCTTCAAATTCACTTTTCAATTGTGTAAACCGCTCCTTAAAATTAAAATCATCTTCCTCCTCAGCTAAGCCAACATATCGCCCGGGTGTAAGCACATAATCCAGTTCTTTTACCCGCTCAATTGGTGTTGAATTGCAAAAACCTTTTACATCCTCATAGTCCCCTTCAGGATTGCGCCAATTGTGGTAGATTTCGGCAATTCCCTGAATATCATCCTCCGAAAGCACTTTCGTCCGGCGGTTAATCAGATGTCCATGGTTGCGGGCATCGATAAAGAGGATTTCATCGCTGCGGTTCCTGAATTTTCCGTTTGTGCGGTTGCGGCTCATAAACCACAGCGACGCGGGAATTTGGGTATTTAAAAACAGCTTGGGAGGCAGGTTCACAATACAATCAATCAGGTTCTCTTCCACCAGGGCTTTGCGTATTTCCCCTTCGCCGCCCGACTTTGAGGTCAGCGACCCTTTGGCCAGCACAAACCCGGCCTGCCCGTTCGGTGCCAGATGATAGAGAAAATGTTGTATCCAGGCATAGTTGGCATTGCCCACCGGCGGCACGCCAAGCTTCCAGCGCCCGTCCTTCCTGAGCAAATCGCCGCTCCAGTCGCTCACATTAAAAGGCGGATTGGCAATGATATAATCGGCTTTTAAATCCTTATGCGCGTCGTTCAGAAAAGAGCCTTCGTTGTTCCACTTCACCTGCGAGCTGTCGATGCCCCTGATGGCCAGGTTCATCTTTGCCAGCCGCCATGTGGTTTGGTTGCTCTCCTGCCCGTAGATGGAAATATCGTTGATTCGTCCGCGGTGGCGCAGCACAAACTTTTCCGACTGCACAAACATCCCTCCCGAGCCACAGCAAGGGTCAAACACCCGCCCTTTATAAGGCTCCAGCATCTCTACCAACAATTCCACTACACTGCGTGGCGTGTAGAACTGTCCGCCCTTCTTTCCTTCAGCCAGTGCAAACTCGCCCAAAAAATACTCAAACACATGCCCCAAAACATCCGCACTTCGCGATTTCGTATCTCCCAGTGCCACATTCCCTATCAAATCAATCAACCCACCCAGGCTCGTTGGGTCCAGGTTCTGACGGGCATACACTTTTGGAAGCACGCCTTTCAGCGAAGGGTTTTCTTTCTCGATGGCATCCATTGCTTCGTCAACCGATTTACCAATTGTAGGTTGTTTAGCTTTGGACAAAAGAGAGCTCCACCGGGCTTTTTCAGGAACAAAAAATACATTTTCTGCCTTGTACTCGTCCTTATCTTCCGGATCGGCTCCGGCATATTCTCCCTCGCCAGCTTCTAATATTTCATAAAGTTTGGTGAAGGCTTCTGAGATGTATTTTAGAAATATCAATCCTAAAACAACATGTTTGTATTCAGCTGCATCAATGTTTTTTTGAAGTTTACAAGCTGCTTTCCATAGCTGCTTCTCAATAGGTTCTCCAGCTTCGTTTCCTTTTTTCTTCGCCATATATGTTCGTTCTTTTTACAGAATATTTTAGCTGATTAATACTAATCATAATTCTTTGATTGTTTATTCTTCTGTTGGTTAAAAATCAGCTACTGTTTTTAGGTTTGAATATTGTTTTACTCATTAATAAAAGAAAGTTTATTATTCTTCACCTGCCATGAAAAGCTAAATATGAGCTAAATCAGCTATTAAAATGTTCTATTTGACTGTAGATCATTTTTTCGCTTACCAGCGATGAATTAGTGTTTTGTGATACTTCATCCAAAATTATGAAAAAAATTGGATTTATTATGTATTTGTCAAATAAAAGCAACGCGTTGTTTTTTCCTTCGGTTATGTAATTAACAATAGCATTCAACGTGCAAACAAAATGAGCTAAATAAAGATTCCCGGGAAACCCCGGAAATACCGGATACTGTTTCCCGGGAATCCTGAAAATCCTACCAATCCTTTTTTTGGTAATTGTTGTGCTCTGGGTGCAGCAGAAGGTTCTTATCCACGAAAGTGCGGATATAGTCTTCGGCTGTTTTTTGCTTGATATTTAGCGTTTGCGCCACTCTTAAATATTCATCGCGGTTAAACTCCCTGGGCAACTGATTGAAAAAGTTTTGCTTTTTCCCTTTGAGCGCTTTCTGGTCGGGTTGCTTTTCGAGCCATTCAAAAATGACTTGGCTGTGGTCGAACAGTACTTCGGAAATGGCAACGGCGTTCTCAAAGTCCTGGTCATCGCAGTTTATTGTGCTGTCATCTTCCCCCGTCTCCATGATGCGCAGGACGGAAAAAATCATCATCAGCCTGAAGCTGATGGTTCCCATCCTGTAAACAGTTGCTATGTAATCATCGCCAATCAAAGCGCTGAAGCGGTCGATGCACTTTTCGAAAAAGGCGTTAAACCGTTTTTGCTGTTCTTTGGTCAGGATGAATTTTTTTGATGGTCCTAACTTTAAGCTGGCATATAGTTCATAGAAATCGTTACCCAGCTTTGCAAAGACTTCGTCGAGGTCGTATTCGTTCTCTGAAAATACTGACCGCCACTGCGGCTTTTTGCTGAGGTGATAAAACATAAACCTGCTAAAAAGCCCGTTTTCACTATCGGGTATCAGGTTATTCACCTGCTGGTTGGTGCCCGTAAGCAGCGCACTCAGCTTTGGCTCTCTAATTTCAACATATTCCTTGTCGGTACGCCGGAAAAAGCTTACCATCTCGTGATGGTAGGCTTTTCGAAAGCTGTCGCTGTAATTGCCATAATCGGTGTTGAAGGTATTGGCCAGCGTGTCGCCCTCGGTTTCAAAAATCAAGCCCTTTCCATCGTTGTCGGATAATAGCTGCAACATACCCGTGGCACTGCTGTTGGCTGGCAAAAAGAGCATCTTTTCGGGTGGCATCAGCGGTTTTTCAGCATCCGGGTTATCCTTCTTCTCTTTGTTGTATTGCGCTAATTCGCGCTCATATTGTTCTTTTAACATAAGCGATTCCTTACGCAGTTTTTCGTGAAGCGGATCGGCCAGTTGGCGGCAGTGATTTATAATGCCTTTTCCGGAACTTGCCCTTGCTACCACAAAAAGAAACAGGTTGGGATACACCTTCTTATTATCGTACAAGCCATACACCTTTTCGAGCATGGCACTAAGTGTAGTTATGGCTGAAAGCAGGAGGATATCGCGCTGCTTGTCGTCGTTGGCGTGGCTGCTTACCTGCTTTAGAAGGTCAGGTAAAGTTTCTATCACCTTTTCGGGAATGGTTGGTAACTCCTCCTCGGGTTCTGTGGCTTGGGATTTCTCCACTTTCTTTTCCCATGAGGAACCAATATCAATCCCGGACTGTTTGGCATGATAGAAAAAGGTGCTTACAGTGATTCCGCTGCCATTGGCATTCAGGCATTTTTCATATTGCTGTTCGCATTGGTCGTGGTCGTATTCTGAATGAAAGCGGCTGACGCGATGGAAAAACTCTTTGCCCCTGCTTCCGAGTGCATCTGCGAGGGCAAAGCCTATGTCACGCCAATTAGAATAACCACTGGTAATATCCACTCCATTCTTATCGATAAGCTGTACCACATTATCAATATTGTCGTACAGTGATTGCGGAAGAGGATGATTCTGATTTTTATTTTCATGATTGACAGGTTTTTGATTACTGATTTGTGTATGTGGTTTCTCAGTTTTGTTTAGCCAGTTATCAGGATTAAATGTTTTCTTCTCCATTTTTTAAGATTTTGTTGTTAATGATAATTTCCGGGTCGTGAGGCAGAAAGCAAGCCCGGGAAACATCTTTCCCGGACTGGTCAATCTCTACCCCATAGGTATGTTTGATGTAAGCATGCACCGCCTTGAAAAACTGGCTGTGCGAGTGCTTTTGCAGATTTGTTTCAATCACCCATTTCAGGCCATCGCCAGAGGGTGAAACAAACAATAATTGGGTTTCAAAATATTCATCATCAAGGAGCTTCCCTTTTAAGTCCTCCATGTTGCTTACATGGTCGAAGTCGATGGTCAACAAACCGGAGTGCTGCACGAGCTGATCGTTGCTCCTTTTTTTGAAAACTCCCGAAAAGGTGACGTAATCGAAGCGGTTGGCCTTGAACTTGCGCCGCTGTGTGGAGTCGGTTAAAGCTCTGAGTTCAGCCGTCCGGCTTTTATAGGTGTCGCCCTTTATGAGATGGTATGCCTCTGCCAGTGTCATGATTTTTTTTGGAATCACATTCCGGACAGGACTCTCGAAAAGGCTAAAGGCTTTTTCGGGGATTTCGTAACAGTCTTGCAGCTCAAAATTAAAGCCCTCCCCCACCTCTGGTTCGAGGTGAAGGTTAAGCCTGTTATTCAGTTCCAGCCATAAGGGTTGTCCTTCTTTCTTCAGCAGCTTTTTAGCAAAGTCCAGGGCATCCCCATTTAGTTCAGGTTTCGCGGTGTCGTGGTATTTGAACACGTCACCGTCCTGAAAGATAAGCAGTGTTTGTTTATCCTTATTCAATGGGTTCTTTGCCGGTTCGCACTTCTGGCCGGAAAGTTTCAGAAGGTGCCCGGGGCCATAGATTTCATTCAGGATGTTGGCGTAAATATCCAGTCCGTAATTACTCTTGCGCAAGAGGTTTTCTCTATTCAGCTTCATGTTTCCCTCCGCTTTTTGAGTTTCCGTAATTGCGTTCGAGTAACTTCTCGATATCCGATACACGATAGTATATCTTGTTGTCGATACGCGTGAAGGGCAACCGCCCATCATCACGCAATGACTGGAGTTTCCGCTGGCTTATTTGCAGCATGTCTATTACCTCGTTCCCGGTAATCCAGGACTCCCTGAGCTGCTCAAAGCGGGATTTGCGGTAGAAGTCGATGTAAGTTTTCAAAACTTTGATGTCGTTTTGAAGTCCGAGGATTAAATCAACAAGCTGTGTCATAGTGCCACCCTCCCCTTCTTGTTGATATATTCATCGGCTAATTCATCCAACTCCTGTTCTGATTCCTGCTTGTTGCGCAGGAGCCATTTGTCAAGTTCCAATCGGTTGAAATAAAGTTTCTTCCCGTTGGGCTTATAGAAGGGAACCCTTCCATCACTGGTCATTTTGTAAAGGTTCGAGCGGGATACGTCGATGTAGTCCGCCGCCTCATTGAAATTCAATACCTGCTTCTTGAGAAGCGTCTGCTCGTTCAGCAACTTTTCGATGCGGTCGAGCTGATCCTGAAGACTGTTTTTCTCCATTACCGTTATCTTTTAATTAATATATCGGCTCTGGCCATCGCCTTTAATAATCGATTATGACGCTAAAGTAATATGGTAACACCCTCTAAATCATTACGAAAGGCAGGTGGAGTGGCTGGTGGCAGGTGGCAGGTTTTTGCACCTTTTACCAGTATTGAGGAACAAGCGGTAAAGAAGAGAAAACAGCACAATCAAAGGAAGATAAGGTGGCAGGTGGCAGGTTTTACAGTAAGTGAGTATTAATGAACCTCTCAAACAATTCATAATTACTCGCTCTTGACATTTTCCTTAGGTTATTAAAGTCATTGCCTTCTTTGTCTTTGAAACATTTATTTGCGACTTTCCATTGGTCTTGCTTTAAGTCTTTCAATAATTTATGTTCTCTGTAAAGCAAATCAATAAATGTGAAAAGTTCGCTTTTATTTCCTGTCCATTTGACTGGATTATTTATTGGTCTTCCCGAAAATATACGTTTAAAGTCGTTAGCATGTGTGTCATCTGCAATAAAGTGATGCTTCTTGAGCGAATCGCAAAGGTTGGTTAAATCCATATTCTCATCATCATAATAAATGAATGTAAAAGATTCTCTGGATGTTAATTGAGATGTTGGTTTAGGAGCTACTTTACTTATCGTTTTTTCGGCTGGTTTTTCTTCATTAAGGAATTTATCAATAAAGTATGCCAGTGAGTCTGGATTATCTTTATCAGATTCAAAGTCTGGAAGCACTTCATAAATAATATCTTCAAGTTCATCCACATAAGTATCCACTGCAAATTTCTTACACATCTCTAGTGTTTCAGAGTATATGTTTAATAAAGACAATAATACCAGGTTAATGATATAATTGGTATTGTCATCATCATCAGTCGTTGTGCATTCATTTATCAAGCCCTGAATGTCGCGAAGAAAAAATATGATATCACTTTTTACCTCTGCATCTGTGAGTTTATCATCATCTTTGTTTGCCAGGTAAAAAAGCGTGGCTTTGTTCAGGTTCCTGATAAAGAAATAAAAAAACTTCTGGAACTTGCTTTTGGGTAAGGGGAAAGGTATTTCTTCCGGTACTATGGCATTCTTATCTTGTTTACGATACTCTGAAGAAAGCAGCCATAATTCGGTGATGTTCTCTGATGAAAGCAGCTTATCGAGGAGCCTGGTTGCTGAATCGAGATATTTTAAGGTGTCATCCTTTACCGGCTTAAGCTGATTCTGGATTTGTTCGATTTCATTATAGTGGTCGCTGACCAGTTTTTCTGCTTTCAGGTTGGTGTAAACAATGCTGTTGTAGATGGTTAATAGCTGAGTCATGTGGATAGTTTTTAAAGTTTGATTTTGCTTGCTGCTGATTTTTTCTTCTCGTTAATCACTTTAGAATAAACCTGTGTGGTCTGGATGTTTTTGTGCCCCAAAAGCTTTGATACTGTGTAAATATCTGTTCCGAGTGTAAGTTGCAATGTAGCGTAGGTGTGGCGGGCACAGTGAAAGGTGATTTTCTTGTTAATGCCTGCATTGTTGATCCACTCCTGGAGTTTCTCGTTATTCTGGGTGCTGTAGTTTAGGTCGATAAAAACTTTGTCAGCAGGACCCTGCCTGTCGCCAATCAACTTGATGGCATCCTCAGAAACAGGGTGTGTTTCATAGCCTTTGGTTTTCTTTTGCCTGAACCTAATGTAGTGTCCGTAATCTTTGGAGTGCTGTATTTCTGACCAGGTGAGCTTTTGGATGTCTGAGAACCTCAAACCTGTGAGGGCAGAAAACAGAAAGGCTTTTTTGTATTGCGGAGCATCGCAATTAGTGCCAGCAGCCTTTTTGAGTTCTTCGTAGGTGAGGAACTCGCGGTTGGTTTCGCTTTCTTTTATCGAGGGCACCAATGAAGCGATATCTTTTCGGATAATCTCATCTTTGTATGCTTTCTTTAGAGTGGCGAGTACTTTATTAAAATAGGATACCGTGGTGTTGGGTGCCAGAGGGTCACCATTGGGTTTACGGGCGTCAACAATTAAATACTCCCGAAAACGCTCCACCCAGCTTTTGTTTACTTTTCGGATAGGAAGCTTATTTCCTGTAAACTCCTTGATGTGATTGAGTGCACTCAGCCAGTTTCCGTAATTGCTTTTTCCAGAATAGCGGTTTTCACAGAGTTTCTCAAAATATTCGATAAAATCGGTTTTGTCGTTTTCGTAGCTGATAAATCCGTATTCGTGCTCCTGGGCTTCGAGCTGTCGCTTGGCGGTGATTTTTTCTGCCAGGGCTTTGGTTCTTTTGTTGTGTTCACGCTCGGTGGGTGTTCTCGGTTTTACGTAGAGTTTTAATCCCAGGTGCTCATATTTCCGGTTTCCTTTATGATAGAAATCAAGGTAAAGGGAGATGGAGTTCTTGCCTTTCTGCCGTTGTCTCAGGGTAACTTTCATGATGTAAAGATTTTGTCGAGTTCTGATTTTTTGATAATGGTCCTGCGTCCGATTTTAGTGGCGGGTATGGCGCCTTTCTTAATCTGACGATAAAGCGTCATGCGACTGGCTCCAAGGAGCTGGCATGTTTCTGCGATACTAAGGTATTGCTTTTCTGCGAATTTATTTTTTCTGTAATCCGCTTTCTGCTTGTCGGGTTTGTTTACGCTTTGGATCTTCTCGCGCTTCTTCCGTGCTTTATACGCTCTCTTGGCGCAGACATCGGAGCAATATTTAGTGACAGTCGTCTTGGCGACAAACTCATTGCCACAGTGTTGACAGACTTTTTCGATTCGGATGTTGCTGCTCATTTCGCCGTGTTTTTGTATCAGTATGTATCCTGATGTATCTCTATGTATCAGGATGTATCATCATTTCGCCTTGTTGCCTTTTTTCAGTGAATATTTTTGTTGCCCCTAAAAAGGGCAACAATATGACAACAAATATAGGTAAAAAAAGGGAAAGAAACAACTAAACAAAAACAATTAATATGTTTTATTTCAGTGTTTTATCAACTAAAAGAAAATAAAAGAAAGGGGGGTTATTTTCCGATACAAAACTTCCCAAAGATATTCCCCAGGATTTCATCTGTTGTGATTTCGCCGGTGATTTCGCCCAGGTGGTGCAGCGCGGTGCGGATATCGATGGCGATTAAGTCGGAGGGGATGCCCTGCTCAAAAGCTTCTCCCACGCTGTTGATGGCCTCGAGGGCTTTTTGCAGCTCATGGTAGTGGCGCGCATTAGAAACGATGGTTTCGTCTTTGATGCTGCCCGTATCCACAGCCTTAAGCAGGTGGTCTGAAACCAGCTTCAGGTTTTCTTTTCGCTTGGCAGAGATAAACACACAATCGAGCTCCACCATTTTCTGGAAAGCATGCGGCGTTTCAGAAAGCTGGTCGGTTTTGTTGGCCACCAGGATAAACTTCTTGTTGGGGTCTTCAATCACTTCCTTAAACTTCTTCAGCTTTTCCTGGATCTCCTCGCAGCCGGTATTCTTGATATCAAAAACATACAGCACAATGCGCGCTTGACGGATTTGCTCATAGGTGCGTTCAATCCCAATCGATTCCACCTTGTCGGACGACTCGCGCAGTCCGGCCGTATCAATAAACCTGAACGTCACACCCTCTATGCTGATGCTGTCTTCCACCACATCGCGGGTCGTACCCGGAATCTCGCTCACGATGGCTTTCTCTTCGTTCAGCAAAGCATTCAACAGCGTGGATTTTCCTACGTTGGGCTCCCCCACTATCGTCACCGGGATGCCCTTTTTCAAAACATTGCCCACGCTAAACGACTGGATAAGGGAGGTAATCTCCTCTTTGATTTTCTTTAGCAGTTTGTCGAGCTCCTCACGGTTGGCAAATTCCACGTCTTCCTCCGAAAAGTCGAGCTCCAGCTCGATAAGCGAAGCAAAATTCAGCAACTGTTCGCGCAGCTCCTTCATCTTCGACGAATACCCACCGCGCATCTGGTTCATGGCTATGTCGTGCGAGGTTTTCGAGTGCGACGATATCAGGTCGGCCACCGCCTCGGCCTGCGCCAGGTCAAACTTCCCGTTCGAAAAGGCCCGCATCGTAAACTCTCCGGGCTCGGCCAGGCGCGCCCCATTGTTCATAAGCAATTCAAGCAACTGCTGCTGGATAAACACAGAGCCGTGGCACGATATCTCCACCGCATCTTCGCCGGTATATGAATGCGGATTTTTAAACACGCTCACCAGCACCTCGTCCAGAAGCCCCTCCTTTTCATCACGGATGGTGCCGAACAGCAAGCGGTGGGTCTCCACCTCCGATACCGACTTGATTTTCTTCGCCGGATGAAAAAAGCGATCCACGATCGAAAAAGTGTCCTTCCCCGACAACCTGATAAGTGCTATCGCCGCTGTGCCTGCCGGTGTTGCCAATGCACAAATCGTATCATCGTTCACTGCGTATGTAAATGCTGCCTGACCTTCCATGATCTATTCTATTCTTTCAAGTTTATTTACCCAAGAATCAAAATGGGTACATTTTGTACGAATTTTTGTTAAACCAATTTCTTCTGCTATTAAACTACCATAAATGACCTTATTATAGCCTGGAATATGCCATTCTAACCTTGCCGAAGGACATGTTTTTTTATTATCATTAATTAATTCGGGATTATCAAAATCATTAAAAATCTTCTTAAACGTATCATAATTATGAAACTCCTCATCATCAAACCATTTAAAAGCATTTATGTCTGAAAAAAGTAAAGCTTCAAACTCATGCAATTGCAAATAAGGAATATACCTGTGTTGAAATGATTCAGGCATATCGTTTACCATTGCGCCCTCAAGCATTTCAATACGCTCAATCAATCCCGAATATCTATTCCTTTCTTTCCATGAAGGAAATTGGTGTTTTGCCTCAATCCCATAATAATCCATTAACTGCGTAACTACTACATCTTTTTCCTGATTAAGATGCTTTTCGATTTGTTTCTTGAAGGCATGCCATGAAACTATTCCTCCCCTTGATTTTTTAATCAGAGGTGCTTGGATGTGGATATTCATTTCATTTAAATGAGGTTCCAGCACTTTCTTACAGAATTCATTTTCTGTGCGCCCTTCGCAAATGATTATGATTCTTTTGGCAAAACTCATTCAGGTTGTCCTCCTTCAATAATATTTCTTTGCCATAATTCTCCCACACTGTAATCCTCAATCCATTCACTTAATTCCTCGCTGTTTAATCTCCTAAAATCACTACTTCCACTGTTGTCCACTGTGAGTATATCTTCAGGTTCAAAATAATTAACAAAGTCAGGTGATTGAGTAGCAGCAATCACCTGCGAACCCTTTTTCACCGCAACCTTTATCATCCCGGATAACTTGGCGATCGCGGCCGGATGTAGTCCAAGTTCTGGTTCATCTATTATAATAGTTTTTGGTGGGTCTGGCTGCAAAAACAAAGTAGTTAATGCAATAAACCTCAATGTGCCATCCGATAAGTCTTCAGGTCCATAAGTGGTAGAACTGTATTTGTCTTGCCATTGTAGCCTGAGCAAATGTTGTTTATTTGGTTTTAGATAAAAATCTGAGAAAAAAGGCGCTATACTTTCAATTGATTTAACAATTCGCATATAAATTTTTGGGGACTCTTGTTGAATATTATAGAGTATCGCAGCAAGATTATTTCCTTTTTCATAAAGGAAATGAATATCGTTTAAAACATTACTCCACTCCCTGAAAGGGGATTTATCACTGCTTGTATCGTGAAAATGAAACTTTTTAAGCTGATCAAAAAAACTAAAAACAGGCTTTGCTTTTATATTCCTGATAAGTTTTAATTCCGACTCCTTTTTATAAGAAGCATTGTCTAACAGAAACTGATTGTTCATATAATACAGCTTCTCTTCCTGAAAAAAGAAATCCCCTGACGAATCAGTTTCTAATACTACCTTATATCTGTTGAGAGAACGGAATCCAATATCAAAACTTAATCCATTTGTCGTGTTTCTTCCATTATATAGAATATATTCTGCACCTTTATTAAAGGCTATAAATTCTTTGAGTTTACGGTTATAAAGAGCATCTAAAAAGCTAAAGAAACTAAGTAGGTTGCTTTTTCCTGATCCATTAGCTCCTATCAGTAAATTTACTGGCCTGAGCTCAATCCTCGAATCCTTTATCGATTTGTAGCCTTTTATATGCAGATAATCTATCATTATTTGAAGTTTATTAATCTAATACAAACTTAAAACAAAGGTTTTAATAATCAGTCTAAATGGTCAATATTTTGTATCCAAAGAAAATTAAGGTTTGGTCAAATTTTACACAAATATCCTTGATAAGCTACTAAAAAAGGTAAATGGAGATTACTTTTCTAATAGGTGTCAAACAATCTGCTGAAAATTGAAATTGGCTTTCCGACTTTGAAAAAAAGATTCTATCTTTGGCAAAAATTTCATATCTAAAATATTCAATTTGTATGAGCGTACTCGTCAACAAAGATTCTAAAATAATCGTACAAGGATTTACAGGAAGTGAAGGAACATTTCATGCCACACAAATGATTGAATACGGCACGCAGGTCGTAGGCGGTGTTACTCCCGGAAAAGGAGGCACTACACACCTCGACAAGCCGGTTTTCAACACCGTAAAGGAAGCTGTTGAAGAAACCAAAGCCGACGTGTCGGTGATTTTCGTTCCCCCTCCGTTTGCTGCCGATGCCATTATGGAAGCCGCTGATGCGGGCGTAAAGGTGGCTATCTGCATTACTGAAGGCATCCCTACCAGCGACATGGTGAAAGTAAAAGAATACCTTGCCGGGAAAGATACCCGATTGGTAGGCCCTAACTGTCCGGGCGTTATCACACCGGGTGAAGCCAAAGTTGGAATCATGCCGGGATTTATCCACGAAAAAGGAAAAGTGGGCATTGTTTCACGCTCAGGGACCCTTACTTACGAAGCTGTTGACCAGCTCACCAAACTCGGGCTCGGACAAACCACCGCTATCGGTATTGGTGGCGACCCCATCATAGGGACTACCACCAAAGATGCGATGGAGCTCTTCATGAACGACCCTGAAACCAAAGGCATCGTGATGATCGGTGAAATCGGTGGAAACATGGAAGCCGAGGCAGCCTACTGGGTCAAAGAAAACGGAAATAAACCGGTAGTAGGATTTATTGCCGGAGCCACCGCCCCCAAAGGGCGCCGTATGGGTCACGCCGGAGCAATTGTTGGCGGCAAGGCCGATACTGCCGATGCCAAAAAAGCCATCCTGAAAGAATGCGGCATCACTGTTGCCGACTCGCCAGCCGAAATCGGCGCTAAGATGGCGGAGTTACTGAAATAAGCATAAGATTTTAATCTTTTCTGAAAAACCTGCAGGATGAACTTCTGCAGGTTTTTTTAGGCCTTTATATTTTGGAAACCCTGCATCAGGCGGGCTTAAATAATCTGTGAATACTAATTTAATCTGCGTCATCAGGGCCTGTGCCGAAATATCGGTATTCTGTTATTTTGAATAATGGTATGCTGAGGTTTCAGTGCGGGTTTTGATATAGCCTATGATAACAAATTTACTATTCACAAATTAACTACTCACGTCTTGCCCGGATTTATGGGCTTTTCGTAAGTTTGCAGCAATTAAAATGCAGACCATTTTATTTACAAACTATCTAAATAAATACGAATTGTAATGAAATTCAAGGATCTAATATTTGCTGCAGTGGTCATACTGGCTTTTGTACCTTTTTTTATCTCCGATACAGTTTATACTTTTTACACAGATTTTAACCACAATCATCCGATGGTGATGAGCTTTCTTAAGTTTGCCGTTCTTGCCACGCTTGGTGAGTCTATCGGGCTGCGCATCAAAAAAGGGGTCTACAACGAATCCGGTTTTGGGCTCCTTCCACGGGCTATTGTTTGGGGAGTGATAGGCCTGGCTATCAAACTGGCCTTTACTGTGTTTTATACCGGCACACCGGTTTTCCTGGAGAAAGCACTCGGCTTCCAGGGGGCGCTTAAGTACCTGTCCGGATCGTTGACTATCAACAAAGTTATTGTAGCATTTTCTATCAGTACAGCAATGAACCTGATTTTTGCCCCGGTGATGATGACTTTTCATAAAATTACCGATACGCATATCATTCAGACGGGAGGAACACTCAAAGGCTTTTTCTCTCCCATCCCTTTCGGGGATATCTTTAAAAACCTGAACTGGGAGGTGCAATACCATTTTGTGTTCAAAAAAACGATTCCACTCTTCTGGATTCCCGCACATACCATTACGTTTTTGCTGCCTGTAGATTTCCAGGTCTTGTTTGCAGCCCTGCTGGGGATTATGCTTGGAGTTATCCTGGCGTTAGCCAGTCAGATGAGTAGATAATTTATACTCAGGAAATGAAATGTTGCAAGCATATTTATGTCAAATCATTTTTGATATCAAAGTATCAACATATCCACGAGGTGTTGATAATATTATCTATCAGCTTCTTATGTTGAGGAGAAAGAAAACTTATAAAAATTAAGAGATTTTTTATAATTTTGAGATTGTCATTCGTTATCTAATTAACAAGTAAAACAAAAAACACAATATGAAATTCGATACACCTATAAATTCCAAAATTGTTGATGAAAAACTGGAGGCCAACCGTATCACCAATGTTGGAAAGTCCTCTATTCGGGAAATTAAAAAACTGGTAGACGATATTGAGAAAGCCAGTGGTGAAAAATTCATCAGGATGGAGATGGGCATACCCGGACTGCCTGCTGCTGATGTTGGCGTAAATGCCGAAATAGAAGCATTGAAAAGCGGGGTTGCATCTCTTTATCCCGATATCCAGGGTATTCCTCCCTTGAAAAAGGAAATCTCGCGCTTTGTAAAAAACTTTATGGATATTGATGTTAGTCCGGACAGTTGCCTGCCAACGGTCGGCTCCATGCAGGGAGGGTTTGCTGCTTTTTTGACCACCACCCGCCGCATCAAGGAGCAAAACACGGTGCTCTTTATCGACCCGGGGTTCCCCGTGCAGAAGATGCAGTGCAACGTTTTGGGGATTCCCTTCGAACGTTTTGACGTCTATGAATACCGTGGCGAGAAGCTTCGCGAAAAACTGGAATCATATCTCTCCAAAGGGAATATCTCTACCATCATCTATTCAAACCCGAACAACCCGTCGTGGATTTGCTTTACCGAAACGGAGTTAAAGATCATTGGCGAGCTGGCCAATAAATATAATGTGGTAGTTATTGAAGACCTGGCCTATTTTGCCATGGACTTCCGCAAGGATATGTCAAAACCCGGCGAACCTCCTTTCCAGGATACGGTTGCAAAATACACCGACCAGTATATCCTGTTAATCAGCACATCCAAAGCATTTAATTACGCTGGCCAACGCCTTGGCATGTTCGTAATTTCCGACAAGCTTTTTAACAAACAGTATCCCGATTTAAAGCGGTATTACAACAGCGAATACTTTGGTCATGCCATGGTTTTTGGAACGATCTATCCATTGAGTGCCGGCACAGCCCATGCACCGCAATACGGGGTGGCAGCATTGCTTAAAGCGGTTAACGACGGCGAGTTTGATTTTGTGGAAGTAGCCAGGGAATACGGCGAAAAGGCGAAAATCATGAAAAAGCTCTTTACCGATAACGGTTTTGAGATTGTTTATGACAAAGATGAAGACAAGCCTATTGCTGATGGCTTCTACTTCACCATTGCCTATCCCGGACTTACCGGCGATGAGCTTAACAAGGAGCTGATATATTATGGCATCAGTGCTATCTCTCTTGAATCTACGGGCAGCGATCGTACCGAAGGCCTTCGGGCCTGCGTATCGCTCGTGCAACGGAGTCAATTCCCCGCACTGGAAGAACGCCTCCAAAAGTTTCATGAGCACCATGGATAAGCCCACAGGTTCAGCTTTTAAGACGCATTCGATTGCGAAAGCTAATTTAAACCTGGTATAAATTGACAAATTCAACGCTATTTAGAAGCTATTGTCCAATAAACGAAGCGAAAAATCCGTAATTTCGTGGGCATATTAAATTACTAATCAATACAACACATAAATATTACTACGATATGGCAAAAGTTAAAGGAGACATTGAGGTGGATATCGAAAGATGTAAGGGTTGTGAGGTCTGCATCGACGCATGCCCCAACGACACCATCGCAATGTCGAAAAAAGTGAATGGCAAAGGATACCACTACATGGAAGTTGTTAACGACACGTGTATTGGTTGCGCCAACTGTGCCGTAGTCTGCCCCGATGGTGTTATCACCGTTTACAGGGTACGTCAATAATTTTTTCGTTAATAAAAAAATTGAATCTTAATAATGGAACAAGAACTAAGATTAATGAAAGGCAACGAAGCGATAGCAGAAGCTGCTATCCGCGCCGGTGTCGATGCCTATTACGGATACCCCATCACACCACAGAGTGAGGTGATGGAATACCTGATGGCTGAGCAGCCAGAGAAGCGTACGGGCATGGTTGTTTTGCAGGCCGAAAGTGAGGTCGCCTCCATTAATATGGTATATGGAGCCGCCGGAGCAGGAAAACGGGTTATGACCTCTTCCTCAAGTCCGGGAGTCTCACTGATGCAGGAAGGAATATCATATATCGCGGGAGCGGAGCTTCCCTGCGTGTTGGTCAACGTGGTCCGCGGCGGCCCGGGGCTGGGCACCATCCAGCCATCGCAGGCCGATTATTTCCAGTCAACTAAAGGTGGCGGGCATGGTGACTATCGCCTGATTACGTTTGCCCCTTCTTCTGTGCAGGAGATGTATGATTACCTCACCCTGGCTATGGATCTGGCTGAAAAGTACCGCAATCCGGCGATGATTCTCTCTGACGGAGCCATCGGGCAGATGATGGAAAAAGTGGTGCTGAGCGAACAAAAGCCACGCCGCACCGAAGAAGAGATCAACAAAACATTCCCATGGGCTACCACCGGGGCAAGCAAAGAAAACAGACGAATTATCACTTCGCTGGAATTAGACCCGGCCAAACAGGAACAGGTCAACCTTCATCTGCAAGGAAAGTACCGCGAAATTGAGGAAAAGGAAGTTCGCTTCGAAAACGTGGAATGTGACGATGCGGAATACCTCCTGGTAGCCTACGGAACAAGTGCTCGTCTGTGTCAGCAAACCGTAAAGCTGGCCCGCAAAAAAGGCATCAGGCTCGGGCTGCTGCGCCCGATTACCTTATGGCCATTCCCTGAAAAGGAAATTGCCTCTTTGATTAACAAAGGCGTAAAAGGCATCCTTTCTGTTGAGATGAGTGCCGGTCAGATGGTTGAAGATGTGAAGCTGGCTGCCAATGGCAAAGTGCCTGTTGCACACTTCGGTCGTTTTGGTGGCATGATTCCTTCTCCGGAAGAAATTCTCGAAAATTTAGAACAAAAAATCATCGGAGGATAACACTATGCAAGATATAAAGAAAGAAGAAAACTTAGTATACAAAACTACGGACCTGATGACGGACAAGGTGCTGAGCTACTGTCCGGGATGCGGCCACGGTGTTATCCACCGCATCACGATGGAGGTTTTGGAAGAGCTGGGGCTCAGCGACACAACCATAGGTGTGGCTCCTGTAGGATGTTCGGTGCTTGCTTACGAGTTTATGAATATCGACATGCAGCAGGCTGCCCACGGTCGCGCTCCGGCAGTGGCTACAGGAATTAAGAGAGTATGGCCCGAAAAGGCTGTTTTTACTTACCAGGGCGATGGCGACCTTGCTGCCATTGGTACAGCGGAAACGATCCACGCATGCAACCGCGGCGAAAACATCACCATCATTTTCGTGAATAATGGTATTTACGGAATGACCGGCGGTCAAATGGCTCCAACGACACTCGAGGGTATGAAGTCTTCCACTTCGCCTTACGGACGCGATGCCAAAATGATGGGGCATCCATTAAAGATGACCGAACTGGTCGCACAGCTTCCCGGAACAAGTTACGTTACTCGTCAGGCGGTTCATAAGCCGGGTAACGTGCGTAAAACGAAGAAAGCGATCAAAAAAGCCTTCCAGTTACAGATGGAAAACAAAGGAACTTCTTTTGTTGAAGTGGTTTCGAACTGTAACTCCGGATGGAAAATGACACCGGTAAAATCCAATAAATGGATGGAGGAAAATATGTTCCCATTCTATCCGCTTGGAGATATTAAAACACCTGAATAATAAAACATGAAAAACCAGAAAGTTATGACAGAAGAAATTATTATAGCCGGATTTGGTGGACAAGGTGTTTTGTCGATGGGTAAAATCCTTGCCTACTCAGGCATTATGCAGGAGCAGGAAGTGAGCTGGATGCCTTCTTACGGTCCGGAGATGCGCGGCGGTACTGCCAACGTCACCGTAATTCTGAGTGATGAGCGCATTAGCTCTCCTATCCTTTCGGCCTTCGACACGGCGATTATCCTTAATCAGCAATCGATGGACAAGTTCGAATCGGCCGTAAAACCCGGTGGCACGCTGATTTACGACCCGAATGGTATTACCCGTCATCCCGAAAGGGACGACATTGAAGTGTATCAGATTGCTGCAGCCCAGGAAGCATCAAACATGGGAATGAATAAAGTATTTAACATGATTGTGCTGGGTGGTTACCTGAAGGTGAAGCCTTTAGTGAAGCTCGACAATGTAGTGAAAGGTTTGAAAAAATCTCTTCCCGAACGCTATCACCACCTGCTGCCGATGAATGAGAAAGCCATTAAGCGAGGTCTTGAAATAATTGAACCTTACAAGAAAAACTAACCGGGTGAGTTAACTGGTTAATGATTAATACTCAAAACCACTCTTCATACGAAGGGTGGTTTTTTCTTGTAACTTAATAAAAGACGACATTTTTCACCAAAATAAACCAAATCACCCAATTAATTGTCTTACTTGTACAAAATATTTTAGGTTGTTGATAGATAAATATAATTATTTCCGGATAAAGCAAGGTTTTGGCTTTCAGCTCTACCCGGAAAAATAAATTCTTACACCATGAAAAATATAGTTTTACTCTCTACTCTGATTTTCATCTCTTTAGTATCCTTCTCGCAGTGGTCTGATGACGCATATGAAAACACCCTTGTGTACAGCAGCAGCGGTGAGGAAATCATTCCAAAAACAGCTACTGATGCCGTCGGAAACACTTTCGTTTCCTTCCATTCGAATGCCAGCGGCAATTATGATGTGTTGTTACAGTATTTTAGTAAAGATGGCGAAACGCTTTGGGAAGAGCCTCTCATGGTCAGCGACCATCCACAGCAGTCGTGGCTCTCCGACTGCGCTATGGGCGTGGATGATGTAGGCAATGCCATCATCACTTTTTCAGACACCCGAACAGGAAATCCTGACATCCAGGCCTACAAAATATCCCCGGAAGGGGAATTCCTCTGGGGAGATGACGGCATCAACTGCTCTCTATCCTCCGAATCGGAATATGAACCCAGGATGGCTGTAGCTGAAAACAACACCGTTTACATCACCTGGATCCGTCCCAGGGCTACCGGCACCGACCAGCTTGTTGTGACAGCCATTGATGAAGAGGGAAACAAACTGTTGGGCGAATACGGACTGGTATTTACCAGCGACAGCGAAGAGTATTATTCCGATCCGTATGTGGTAGCTTCCGCAGAGGATGCTATCGTGGTCTATTCGCTCAATTCAGGGAGCTTCCCTTATGCCGACCGAATATTGTATGCCAACAAAATTGATGATGAAGGCAATGAATTGTGGGACAGCCCTGCGCTTATTTCTGATGCCTCAGGAATTGCAGGCTTCACCGACCTGAGCGTGATTTCTGATAAAGAAGGTGGCGTGTTCATCTCATGGCACGACGACCGCGACAACGACATGAACAGCAGTGGTTTTGTGCAGCATGTTTCATCTGATGGGGATATTTTGCTCGATGATAATGGTACAGAGGTTGCCACGCAAATAAACGTAGAGCGCTTTAATCCGTATGTAGCTGTAAATGATCCAGAGAACAATGAATTCAGTGTTTTTTGGCGCCAGACGGATGCCGATCAAAACCAGGCGGGCCTGTACGGCCAGCGTATCAATGCTGCCGGCGAGCGCTTGTGGGGTGATAACGGTGCTGAAATCCTTCCTGTAGGAACCACGTTTGGGATGCTCTACGGCGCAATGGCGATGGATGCTTCAAACACGATGGTCATATACTCCAAAACAGGAGAAGGCACCGATGAATTTATGTATGCCATGGCCCTTGACGCTGAGGCACAAGCTGTGTGGCCGGGAACGTCCACCGCCATGTCGCTGAACCCATCGGGGATAACCCATACCGAACCTGCCGCTTTTGAGGAAGAGCAGGTAGTGGTTGCCTGGGAAGATGGCCGTGATAATGGAGGCATTTACGCACAAAATATCCACTCTGACGGCAGCATCGGTATCATCGGCACCGATATGCCCGATGTCTTGGAAGATGAAATTAGCGTGTACCCCAATCCGGCTGTGGATATCATCACTATCAAAACGAATCTTTTTAATGAGGTGACTATCCGTAATTCACTCGGTCAGATTGTGTCGAGAAGATCCATCAACAACGGGACATTAAGCTTCAGCCCTGCATCCAGCGGGGTCTATTTCATTACCTTTACGGATGGAAATCGCAATATCACCAAAAAAGCATTTGTCAGAAGAAATAAAAGGTGACAAAAAAAGAACTGAAAGATTTTCTGGACAGCAAATACGCCCAATACAGCGGGCGTATTTTTATTGAAAACGATCCGATACAGATACCGCATCAATACTCCAAACCCCAGGATATTGAAATCGCCGGGTTTCTTACGGCCATCATTGCCTGGGGGCAGCGAAAAACCATCATCCGCAATGCAAACCAATTGATGCAGTGGATGGACTTTGCTCCCCATGATTTTATGCTGAACCACCAGCCCGGTGATTTAAAACCATTCGAAACTTTTACACATCGTACATTTAATGGCGACGATTGTCATTTCTTTATCACCAGGATAAGCCAGATTTACAGAGAGCACTCAAGGTTGGAGGATTTTTTCAATCAAGGGCACAACGCAAGTACGGATATGGCCACACGCATCTCTGACTTTAAACGAAGGTTTTTCCTGTCCCCTCACGCCTTACGCAGCGAAAAGCACCTGGCCGACCCCTTGAAAAATTCGGCAGCCAAGAGGCTCAACATGTTTTTCAGATGGATGGTGAGGAAAGACCCGCAGAGTGTGGATTTTGGAATCTGGAAGAACACCTCCCCCGCCCTGCTGATGTGCCCGCTGGATGTGCATACAGCGAAAATTTCCCGCGGACTCGGGCTCCTTCAGCGCAAGCAAAACGACTGGAAAGCCGTGGAAGAACTCACTAAAAACCTCCGCGAATTTGATAAGGAAGACCCGGTGAGATATGATATCAGCCTGTTTGCGCTGGGCGCGATGGAGAGGTTTCCTCCTTAATAAAAATTCGGTTTCTGCCCTTTTTTCTATTTGAAAAAAGTCACCTTTTATCCAACATTGTTTTTAAATGCAGTGCGAACCTGTTTTCTGGATTTAGCTGAAGCGCCTTTTCAAGATGCTCCCTTCCTTCATTGAATTTTCCGGTATCGAAAAAAGCCTTTGCCATAAAAGCATGGGCCTGGTCAGAATTGGGATAAAGCTCTATGCAATACTTGAGAATGTCGACAGCATTTTTCATATCCCCTCTTTTGGCCAGCTTATCCATTAACGGGAATATTACGCCCCACTGGCTGATTGCAGGCTTTTGTCCAAATTTCTCTTCCAACGCAGCGTAATGATCCCTCAGCAACTGGCTTACCGGATTGTTGAGTTTATCCGGCAAACGGAATTCCCAGTTTTTATAGAGTGTTTGAAATCCATCCTGAAAATTTACAGCCATATTCGAGATATGATTTTCACCCGGGTTCACCTTGAAGTGAAGCTCATGGCTTGGATCACGATGATTTTCAATTTTTCTTGCCAATTCCCTGAACTGCATCGTGTCAGTATCGGAATCAGTACCGACCGATGAGTAGAAATAGCGATAATCGCCGGATTCAATATTCAAATCCTTATTATTGATAAATGTGAGCAGTTGATTTACCGGCCCCGGACTTCCGGCGATGTATGCATCGAAAAGTTCAGGCTTTTGAAGGTAGCTGTAGATTACGAAATTTGCACCAAAAGAATGTCCGGCAAACACTTTGTAGTCGAGCGTCCTGTAGTTTTTATCCGCAAAGGGAATCACCTCTTTACGGATAAAATCGAGATATTTTCCGGCTTTTTTCTCCAGATGGAAATTTTCGTTTCTTCCATCACTCGAAAGTCCGACTACAATAGCTTGTGGAGCTTTTCCGGCCATAGCATACAGCCTCATCAAGTCGTGGTAAAGGTTGGAAGTGGCAGGCGCATCTGAAATATAATGTACCGGGTATTTCTTTGTAGAATCTTTATAATAATCTACCGGAAGACAAACAAAAAGCGATCTTTCTTCTTCAAGAATTTCAGAATAAACATTTTGCTTTTCACACAGACAAAAATCACCCTCGAAATCCTGGCTTAGCAATGGTGTGCAGACTAATAGAATTGCTGCTGTTAAAATGGTAAGAAATTTCATAGTTAATGGTTTTATTGATTTGTTCTTAAAATAATATCGTTATAATCTATTTCTCCGAATCCTTATGCTTCTCAACATGCTCGGCGATGCTTTTTTCAACCCTCTCAATCAGTTCTCCGTTATGTTTTATCTGCGATTTTAATTTATCAGCCTCTTTATCTTTTGCCTCTTTCAGGCTCTCCTTTAAGGCCTCCTGCTTCTTTTCCAGCTCTGTCAGATAGTCTTTTTTAATTTCGATTTTTTCAGATTTTATAGCCTCATCAAAAATCAACTCCTCCGGTGCTTTTTCGTGGTTTGTCTCTGGTTTTTTAACCACCTGCTTCGGGATAAACACCTGTTCGTCCACACGCCGCTGGTTCATGAAAGAAGGCGAGACAATCTCAATATGTTCTTCGTGAAGCTTGTCCATCACTGTTGCATTGAGCAGCGAGCTGGTACTGAAATACTTGCTGCTATCCTCCAGAAACCCGTGGATTTTGTACACCACCGAAAAATCACCCAGGCCGGTAATATATACATAAGGGTCAGACAAACCTGCGGATTGAGCAGCCTCCTTTAGCGCCTTTTCTATTTTTTCTCGTGAGACATCATACCCCAAAGAAACCTCACTGGATATTACGGTATTGGATTTTCTGGTAAGCTTAACGGGGTTATTGGCAATAAACAGGTTCGGGATAGTAATGAAATTACTGTCTTCGAGCTGGATTTCGGTGTGAAAAATACTTTTCCTGGTGACCCGGCCATGAAAATCATCTATCTTTATGAGGTCTCCATTCCTGAAACGGTTCATCGAATTGTTCATAATTCCTGCAATCAGGTTGCCCAGCACCGTAGTGGAGCTCAGAGCAATGCCGGCACTCACAATAATTCCAAGAAACCCCAGAATCTGGCCTTTCTGCGACTGTCCAATAGGTAAAACCATAATAAAGGTAATCACCGCCACCAGCACCAAAAAAAATGCAATTGTCCCTTTGGTGATGTTTGCACTTAAGGAGGCAGACTTGATCCGTTTAAAAATCCAGGTGTTGACAAACAGTAAAATAACCAGTGCCAGCAACACCAATGTTGGCATAAAAATGGCTTCAAATACTTCAATAATATTATCCATAATGTAATACTTTGACTGACAAAGATATTTCTAAATAGCTAAACCTGACAAGTTAAAGACATATCGTTACTCAAGAGGTTTTAATGAATGTTCTGATTGTTTTCTTGATTCCTCCTTCTAATGCCTGTAAAAAAGAGTACTCCACCTGAAACTATGAAAACTATACCGGCGATTCCGAGAGTATCTTTAAATACTGTTGCAAAAGTCACTCCTAAAACGATAACGATTGAACTTAAGAACAAAAATCGCTTGCTGCTTTTGAGTTTTTCCATGACCAAAGTTTTAATTTGTTTTTATATTATTCCTTCTCCATCGATCTAATGAATGAGGTTTTATTCTAGTTCTTTATCAACGCGCTTTTTACCTAATACCGAAAAAACTATCCAAAATGCCATTATCAAGCCAGATACAGAAGCAATTATGATTAGTTTATCAAACAGTTGTTCAAAAGATAATCCAGGCGACTGAAGAACATTATACTTGACATAGGTGAATAAGAAACCCAGTAAAACAAAACCAATATAGATTAACAGAATACTTTTCACTTTTAATCTTTGGAATTGAATCGCGCCAAAATAAAGCAAGGCACTTACCAGAAAAAGTGAGTTTATCGTCATTACAATTGCAATATCTTCAAATTCACTCATCTCCTGTCCCAGAAAAAATTGCCGGTAAAAAACAATTCCGAGTATCAAAAAAATTGTCAGGAAATACATAAAAGCAATCACTCTTAGAGCGATTTGCCAATTTCTTTCGTCCATATTTAAAAATGGCTTTTTATTATTTTTCTTCATACCAGAATAAATCGTTTAAAGTCTTATTTAGTGATTTCGAAATCTTTATGCATAAATTAAGTGAAGGATTATACTTCCCTTTTTCTATCAGCCCAATGGTCTGTCGGGTGGCACCAACCAAATCAGCAAGGTCTTGTTGCGATAAACCTTTTTCGACTCTTGCCATTTTGATTTTTTTGTTTTCCATATCACAAAGGTAATATATTTATTACATAATGCAATATATATTTTACATTAATTATAAATAAATCGAGGTGTAAAGTTGATTATTTATAGATTTCTCCTTCAGGCACTTTTTCCAGTATTTAGTTTTAAATCATAACGTCGTGGGTAAGTGCCTTCAGTCGAAAAGACGCATGTATGGAAAAAATCAGCAAAAGGGATGCGCTGACACAGTAATTTGTAATCAATGGCGTCAGCGCATCCCTTTTGCCTCGTCTGACATGTGATTCCAGTCATTTCGTACCGAGGCCTCCATTTGCTTTATGAGAAATTCTTCCTTTTGAGTTAAAAGAGGGGAATTAAGATGTTATTGAGCATAATTGGCCGAGGGAGAAATCTATTGACTTTGGCTTATCATTCATTCTAAAAATTAAGTAGTTCTCTTTTATTGGCTTACAATAAGTTCCTAAGTTAACAGCTCAGTAAAAAAGATTCCTCCATAGGGATTATTTCAAAAGCTTCACTATCCGCTTGTAAACAACCTCAGATAAACTCCAGGTGTTCCCTTCAAAATCAGTGGTGTTGATAAATTGGATGACCACGGCGTCGATATCGGGATGATATCTTGCAATACTTTGATAGCCTGGAATTAATCCGGTGTGATTATATTCGTAAAGGGAGGAGTAGATTTCCTGTTCTGTATCATTCAGCAAAGTGCCATCGTTCAAGGCCCTAAGGAATATCCCTACATCTTCGGCGGTGGCTACCATCGATCCATAATCCACACTTTTAATGTCCTCCTCAACACCCACGTAATACCCACTCATCAAATCATCCATATCCACCTCATGGATGGAGGCATAGGTATTTTTCAGCTCCAAAGGTTCCAGAATTTCTTCCCGGATGTATTTGAATTTATCATACCCCAGCTCCTTTTTAATGAGTTTGGAAATCAGCAGGTAATTGGTATTCGAATATTCATAATCTTTGCCGGGCTGAAAGTTTGCCGGTAAATCAAGCACACGCGCCAAAGCTTCATCGCTGTTCTTTGGAGGGTCGGTCCAGAAATTGGGGGTGTTTGTCAGGTTGGGAATACCGCTGCGGTGCTGCACCAGCATCCTGAGGGTTATCCGTTCTGCGTTTTCAATTCTGGCTGTCAATTCCGGAAAATATTCTGCCAGTGTTTTATCCAGCGACAGTCGATTGTCAGCAACCAATTTGGACACCGCCACGGCATCATACAGCTTTCCAATACTGGCAATCTTAAACAGCGCATGCGGGTCGGCCGGAACTTTGTTTTCCCGGTTTTTCCAGCCCGCCGCATAAAACGCTGGCGCTTTTCCGCCCTCATCCACATACACCACAATGCCATCAAAGCCATGGCTAATCGCAGCATCCACTTGCTCCTGTACTGTATCCGGTAAGGGTTTTAACCAAGCTAAAAGCAAGGTCCAGGGCACGAAAAACAGGGAGATTGCCGTGCCTATTGGTAAGACAATTCTTAAGATGCGTTGAAGTTGTTTTTTATTCATTGTTTCTGTATGTGTTTAGTATTCTGTTCTTCACACAAACGAATCATTTCACCTCAAATTCGTTCCCGTTTTCTGTGATGTACTTTATCAGGCCGTAGCCTTTAGCATAACAGACCGTGCGAACCCCATTTGGTGACTCGGCTTCAGCAAAAGTGAATTCCAGGACCTCATGATACACTTTGTCTGAAACTTCAACTTGGTCAATAAAAACTACCGTTGCGTTGTCGTCTCGAGTGCTCCGGCTCACAAAATCATAAATTGTGGATTTAGGTTCAACCGTTTGTGTGTTGGTCACAGTCATTTGCAGGTAAAAACCATCCGCTTCAAGCGCCGACCCATTGATATCAATCATAAAATTCAGCGGCGAGAGGGAGATGTTGTATTGAATGGAGAAGTAAAAACTACCATAGGTGTTTCCGCAGTCGTCTTCCACCATGTTATCATACTCACCTGAGTAACGCGAACGAACAACCAGCGTTTGGCTCATTCCGTGGCTGTCAGAAAGCTCCCGGTTACCAATGCTGTCATCCACAAACCATTCGCGCGTGAGTGCGCTGCGTTTGTCCAGTTCAGCGATGTCAAGGCAAGGCTCCTTATCGCAGCCACTGAATATGACGAACAAGAAAACAATAAAAAGGCTATGGGTTAATGGTGTAGCTTTCATGGTTGGTCATTAAAATTTGGATGATTCCTGATTCTTTGTTGTAGAAAAGCTCCTGCGGCCGGATGATTGTTGAATCTGCGGTCGTTGATACAGCGCGATAAACGTTGTGGTATGCCTGTCCACCGACCGTCAGAGAATCGTAGTCGGGCTCCAGGCTGAGATCAATATCAAAATAATAATTGTTGATATCTATGGTCATCACCGGAAAGAAATGCAAGGGCAAAAGCTCAAGATGAATGTACAGCTCGGGGGTGTTGCTTTGCAGTTCAGCCACCAGCGTTTCGTAGGTCGAATAGTCTTCACCACAATGCTCTGTGGGTGTCCTTCGAAACTCGATGCTCCTTTTTGTGGTGTTTAAGTTGAATTCATATCCGCCGGAATGCCTGAACGCCACGTCATCACCTTCGGCATAAGGGATAAAACCCTTTTCATAATCCGTAAGGTAATACCTGCTCGTTTCCGTGCCGTCCTTGCAGCAGGCTGTCAAAAAGAGAAGAACAATCAAGAGGGATTTATACATGTTCGCGTTGATTTAGTTTTCTACAAAGGTAAATAGATTCGCTCTATTCTAATTATCGATTGAATGTTGTCCGGTAAAAACTTTTAGATTTCTTACCGAAGCTTCGGTATACCAATGACAAGCGATTGGCAGGGAAGAACGATTAATTCCGGGAATAGATTCCTCAGTCGCTGTGAAAGAACAAAAAAGCCCATCATTAGATTCCTCAACCGCTGTTAGGGAAATAGTCAACCCGAAATAGATTCCTCAGTCGTCCCCGATAGCTATCGGGACTCCATCGGAATGACTGGCACTAAGGGGGAAACAAGAAAAATGGCGCGCCGACACCTTGATTTATTTCAGTTGCTTCGGCGCGCCATTTTTCGCCCTCTGCCTCCTAAAAAGCGGGTCATTCCGACAGCCGGAATTGCGCCGGTAAAAAATTGGCATTCTAATCAAAAGTGTTTGCGCAATGGAGGGAGGAGGAATCTATTCTTTCGAAACACCAAAAACCCCAAAACTACTTTCAATATTCTAAGCATAAGCCATTAGATTCCTCAGCCGCATGTTTC
>JAASSU010000141.1 GCA_021767705.1 Bacteroidota bacterium
AGCCCGAACGAAGGTGAAGAACGATACATTGGTGGCCTGCAGGACAACGGCAGCCTCTACTATCAGGGCGAAGACCTGGATATTGACGATATGGTAAGCGGTGGCGATGGTGCCTTTGTTTTTTACGATGAAAGCGATGCAGATATTTTCTTCACTTCTACTTACTACAACCGATACTACGTATTCGACAACGGCAGCCAGGTAAACTACGTCGGAATCAACAGCGGAACATTTGTTTGTCCGGCCGACTATGACAATGAAGAAACGCTGTATGCCAATGGCTGCGACTTTTTCGGGAATGATAACGACGAAATCATGCGCATCCGGGATTTGCCTTATGGATCGGATACAGAATTTCTGGATATGAATACCGGAACCGAAGTGCCCTTTACCGCCCTCAAAGTATCGCATCACGAGGAAGATGTGCTTTATTTTGGAAGCCAGTCGGGAAGGCTCTTCAAAGCATACTACATGAACAGCTCACCTTCGGTTGTGGAACTAACCGATGATGAGTTTCCGGTAGCGACCATCTCATGCATCGAAGAAGGCAACTCACCAGATACGCTGCTGGCTACTTTTTCAAACTACGGTGTTACATCAGTATGGCGCTCCTTCGATGGCGGTGAAACTTGGGCCAACGTAGAAGGAAACCTCCCGGATATCCCTGTGCGATGGGCGGTGTTTCATCCCGACAACAACCAGCAGGCCTTGCTGGCCACGGAGCTGGGCGTTTGGGAAACCAATCACCTGCACATGGATGAGGTGGAGTGGCAACCCTCAGGCGAAGGCTTACCGGCCGTTCGTGTAGATATGCTAAAGGTTCGCCCTTCAGATAATGTTGTACTGGCATCAACGCACGGACGTGGATTTTTTACTGCAGAGTATCCGATAAACACATTCCCGACAAGCACGTCCGGAAGTCTTGAAAATACCGTTTCAGTCTATCCAAACCCGGCAAGCAGCGTTCTGAATATCAGCAATGCAATGTCTTTTGAAAGGGTTTCACTTATAAACATGGCAGGACAAAAGGTGTGGAACAGCCGAATTGAAGGAAATACAAATTTGATAAATATTCAGGAAACGGGAATAGAGCGTGGACAATATCTGATAATCGTGGAAGGAAAAAACAAAACGCACAGCGAAAAGGTGATTATTATGTAGCTCAGGCAATCTCATCGAGGGGACGGCGGGAGCGCATGCCAAGGTTTTTGTATTCCGAAACGGTTACTCCCGCTATTTTTTTGAATTGGGCAGAGAGATACTGCACACTGCTGTAGCCCATCTGCCAGGCTATTTCGCTCAGGGTCATTTCATCAGACTCAATTAGCTCTTTAACCTTTTCTATCTTATGGTGGATAATGAATTTCTCGAGTGTCATCCTGGTATGCTGCGAAAAAACAGCCGAAAGATGCTGATAGGAATATCCTGTTCTATCCACAAGGTAATCGGAGTTCCGGATAATGGAGCTTTTGTTATCCGAATAATGAATCAGTTCGATAACCGCACTCTTTATCTTTTCCACTAACTGTTCCTCCCTGTTCGTAATTACCGGAAAACCATTGTCTGAAAAAAGAGCCTTGACATCATCAGACGAGTATTTTTCAGCATTCCAGCTAACACTGACTTCCCCCATCCGGATATACCCGGCTTCGAGCCCGGCATCGATGAGCACCTTCCTGATTAATCGTACACAACAGCTTGTGTTCATATTTTTCAGAAAGAAAACCTCTGTAATGATATTTCCTGCTCCGCTCAATTTCTTAATGCTTTACTCAAGCCAAATATACTAATTTCAGGACACCTTTACTTTTTTACACATCAGGACACCTTTACTTTCATACACAAATGAATCTTGCCGTAAAACAAATTCTAAATTTAAGGGAATTAACGAATGGCTGTTTGACATCGAAATGATACATTCGCAAGTCGTAATCATAAAGGCATTTACATTTTTTAATCAAAAACTATTATGAAGAAGATTTACATTTTATTGATAGGCTTTTTAGTGACAAGCCTCAACTTATCAGCACAATACAACACTCCCGGAACAGGAGTGGATTGGACTTTTGATGACCTGGTGGCCAACTCGGCCGGAGCCGTAACCGAAATCGAAGGAGTTTATTACGTAAATGAGGAGCTGACCATTAGCGCAGGAGATATTCTAAGCGTTGATGAGGGCATCGATGTTAAAATCGAAGACGATATTTTAATCCGTATCAACGGCACATTTGATGCCACTCCTGACGAAGAGGCTACTTTTACTGCTGCTGATCCGGAAAACCGCTTTAAAGGCTTCCGGTTTGAAGAATCTGCAGCATCTGTTATTGACAACTGCCTGATTGAATACGGTGGCGGCATTAAGCTTGTTGATTGCGACGTGCAGATTTCGAACAGCATCATTCGCTACTTCGACAAGGAATACAGCACAGGAGCTATCGACCTTTACCATTCGAGTCCAAACATTTATGACAATGAGATTTATGAAAACGCAGGGCCCGCTATTGCCTCAGGCTCAAATGCAGCTTCCTCTCCGCAGATCCTGAATAACAACATCTACGAGAACAACACTTCCAATGCCAACACTCCGCAAATTAACCTGGGAACGATGGCCGAAGACTCTATCCGCATTGTGGGCAATACCATCACCGGACTCTATGAGATGGCCGGCGGCATTGCTGTCACCACTTTGATGGGCGGAGAAATTGAGTGTGTGATTAAAGACAACCTCATCCAAAACAACCGCTATGGCGTAACCTGCTACGGAAGCAACATCTCGGCAGTGATCACCAACAACGAAATTCATGATAACAACATCGACGGTAACCCGGACACCGGTGGCTCAGGTCTCAACTTTTACGGCGGGGAAACCAACACCGCTATTGTGAGCCACAATAAGATTACGGGGAACCTTTGGGGAATTACTATCCAGAGTGATGCACGCCCAAACATGGGGCAACTCGATGGTGATATTTACAATGAAGGAATGAACGAAATCTACGACAACGGCAACAACGACGTCGAGTACAACCTGTATAACAACACGCCCAACCCGATTATGGCGGAAAACAACTACTGGGGCGTGGATAATGCCGAAGAGGTAATTTTCCATGAACCGGACGATAGCTCATTGGGGTTTATCGACTACCTGCCCATTCTCACGGGTGGTGTAAGCGTGGATGATTTGAATGCGGAACAAAACGGCATCATCACCGCTGTCTACCCTGTTCCGGCCAGTAAGCAGGTTACGATAGCCCTTGAAAGAAAAGCAGAAGTGAAAATATACAGCAGCAATGGAGCGCTGGTGATGGATGAGCAATTCAACCAAGGCGAAACCACACTCCAAACTTCGGGCTGGCCCGCCGGACTTTACTCTATCGTAGTTACTGACGGCCAAAAAAGCAAAACACGTACATTTTTGATTGCACGTTAGAACAGGATTCAAAAAAAATGACGGCGTAAGCTCCGGTTTAACCTGGGGTTTATGCCGTTATTTTTGTGCCTTCAGTCGAAACTCTACCCTATCTCTGGTTTTTGAAGCGTCGGTGGATGTGTACGCATTTTTCATTCATATCTTAACTCCTGTAGATGTTTTTAATACAATGACTTGACCAAAAAATATATTTACAAAAAATGTTAAAGGTTTTTAGAATTAAACCATTTATGACAACATAAAATTATATTTGTTTATTAATTAAGAAAATGTTCTTTTAATCATGAATTAGAACTAAAAATGATGTTATTTGTCTAATTTATAAATATATTTGTAAATAATAAATGTTTTTTTGAAATGAGTAAATTACCTAATGCTCCTTTGCTGGAAGTTATTTTTGAGATAAAATGGGATATCGCCAATAAATCGGATATCATTGATTTCCAATATTTGCACGGTGATTTATATTCAAACCTCAAATCAAAATATTCTTACAGAGAAAATTTAATTCCTCCTGATGTTCCTGCTGAAGTAGTAAAAGGGAACCCAGTATATAGATTCAGAGAAAAAGAAGGCAGTTACCCTTTGGTTCAAGTAGGGCCTGGTTTAATAACACTCAACACTTTAGACAATAAATACTATTGGGACAGCTTCAGAGACGAGGCAAATAAGATCTTAACTATTTTAAGTGATATTTACCCTAAACACGCAAATCTGAGCCTATCACCAGCGCTTACTTATGTTGACTTTTTTAGATATAATAAGAATACAGAAAACCCATTAGATTTCGTCAACTCCAACCTAAAATTAAGCTTGAGTGATGATTTTATGAATTATAAAACCTCAGAATTGAGAGATATTAACCTTACTTTTAATTATAAAATAGAGGGTAAAACGGTTTCTTTGACCCTCAGAAACGGCACCATTAATAACAGAACTCAAGGATTAGTAATGCAGACAAAGATAATTGGTGCTAAAGAAAAGTATGATACTCAAAAACTTAAAGATTGGCTAGAAGATGCTCATGACTTATCTAGCAACACATTCAGGTCTATTACATCCGGAAAATTATATGAATCTTTAAAATCTTAGTTTATGTTAATAGAAACAATTCCAGAAAAAGATATTGATAATACTGTTACGCAAGTAAATCAATCTACACTTGGTGAGGAAAACCTATCAAGTATTTTCGTAAAAAGCGAATTCCAAAGTAACCCAACAGATTTATCTTTATCAAATTGGAATAAAGATAATTTTTTTTATTCTACAAGCTTAATACTGGAGCCTTTGGAATTAAAAAATAATTCAACGTGGCAAGAAAAAGATGAAAATGATTTTGAGATAGTTCCAAAATTGAACTTTAATAAAACCTTCAAAGTAAAAAGCAGAATAAAAGCAATAACAAGATATTCACCAAAAATTATAATTGATTAAAAGTATTTATGGATTTTGCATGGTATACTGAAATAAATAGTTCAAGTGAAATTGAGCAGGGAGATATGATTCCAGACTGCCCAATAGTAATACCTCCATCAAAAATAACAGAAGGTGATGAACCAGAAATTGAGATAAAGATGATCGATTCTATTATTCTATCTCAATCTTGTGATTTAGTTAATAATAAAATTCAAATAGTCCTTGTCTGTCCATTTTTCCCTTTAAGTGAATTTGTAGAAGGCATACCAGACTTACCTAAAAAGGAAACAAGCCGTAAAAAGGTTATTAAAAAAAACATTGATAAATTAAAAAGGGGCTATTTACCAGGGTATCATCTTTTGAATAAAATAGAAGATAAGGCGGAAAAAGACTATATTGTTGTTGATTTTCGCAATGTATATGGAATTCAAATAAATAACTTAAGAGAAATAGCAGAAAGACTACATTCTAGACAGAGACTACTTCCTCCCTACCGTGAACATTTATCACAATCCTTTTCCCGTTTTTTTATGCGTGTTGGGTTACCTCAAGACATAATCATTGAAGGTTATTGAAAGTTGTTCTTTACGATTAAATGCATAAGTTAAAAAACTACATTGTAAATTAAAAATTGCAAACTACAAATTTGGAGTGTTAGCTTCACATTATTAGCAATCCTTAAAATACATAATTTCTTCTATCCTTTACTTGCTAACTCTTTTGATTATAGTATTATTTCGTTAAAACCCTGTACCTTTCTTTTTCAGCCTGCTGCTGCTTATATTTTTTAAGCAGATAAACCAGCAATGAGGTTAACGCCAGCACACCCACAAAGGAAGCCACTCCTCCCAACAGTGGCATACTGCGATAGATGGCCGTGGCAATATTCCCTATAATCAGCCACTGGACAACATACACTGCGGTAACATTTTTTCCGAGGAACCTCAGATACCTCCCGGCTATCGCCAATTGGAAATAAGGAGCTAACCAGCGCATGACAAAGAATAACACCAACAGAAAAGCTACTGCCCAGAGATAAAATATAAGGTGATGATGGTAGTATGCCGCCAGCGTGGAGCTTACTGAAAAGCCCTTCCCGAAAAGGAAAACAAAAACCAGCAGGGCGGCAATGAAAAAATATCTTTGATGTTTCTGAACCCACGAAAACTGTGACAGGTCATAAAAAGCAGCTCCGGTTAGCGGATAAGCCAGCCACGGAAACAACGGAAAGTAAGACCACGGCTCATGGCTCCCGATAAAAGCGGCCAGGTAGGGTGACAGCCCGGAAACATCAACAGCTTTCGTTATCACAGGTGTTAGCACGGTTATCAGCACAGCCAGTCCTGCCAAAACTATTCCGCGGTGTTTTTTAACCTTAAGCAGCAGAGCCATCGTAATCAGGCTGAGTCCGGCGAGGAAAAGAATATCTACCCCGAAAATATACGCCAAAGGGTTCAGCGTGAAAGTCCCGCTAAAGATTTTTATCAAAAGGTGCAGGTTGAGGCCAATGTTGAGTAGCAATCCGTAGATTAAAAGTTGACCGCCCCGACGCAAGAGTTGCCCTGAAGACTTCTTCCCCTTGGCCACAAAATAACCCATCACGGCCATAAACAGCGGAGCGGCAGGCACACCTCCCAAAAAAAGGCTGATTTTCGCGGCAAGGCTGTCGTAAACCACAGGCAGCACAAACAGCTCGGTGATGTGCACCTGTACCATCAGCACCACCGCCAGGCCTTTGAGCAAATCGGGTAATGGCATTCTTTGCATGCTACAAATGTAGGCACGGCAGCAGTTAGCCTGTCATAAAATTCCCGGAAAAGCTTATGTTTTTCTCTGACACTGTCAACCAATACATATTCATTTTGAACTCTTTAAGCATTCTTCCCGTTATTTTTCTTACTATTGCGTAAGAACTAACTATTATGAAACACCGATTTTTACTTTTTTTCATTCCATTTTTATTTCTCGCATGCAATAATGAACCCGGCACCAAAGGTGAGGGAAAGAAATCGCCGGAGCACCGTGTTTCTGCCGTCACTGAAGAGCCCGAGTCGCTGGTAAAGGTCGACCTGCAAGACATCCGCGAACGCGATACGCTTAAAGCAATTATGATCTACAGCTCGACCAGCTACTTCCTTTATCGCGGACAAACCATGGGCTATGAGTACGAATTGCTTACGCGGCTGGCCGACCATCTGGGGTTGCACCTACAGATAGTAGTGGCCGAAAACCTGAACAAGATGTTCGACATGCTGCAGCGCGGCGAGGGCGACCTGATTGCGCACGGCATGACCATCACGCGGGAGCGTAAGGAAGACTTCAGGTTTACCAAGATGCACACCACCACACACCAGACGCTGGTGCAGCGCAAGCCAGAAAACTGGCGGCAGATGAAGCTGCATAACATCCGGGATCAAATAGTTCAAGATCCTCTGGACCTTATCGGGAAAACCGTCCACCTGCGGGAAAATTCCTCTTACTTCATGCGTATCCAAAACCTGATGGATGAAATTGGTGGCGAAATCAACGTTAAAACTGTATCCGGCGAATATACCACCGAAGACCTGATACAAATGGTGGCCAACGGAGAAATCAAGTACACCATGGCCGACCATAATATCGCCGCCATCAACAAAACCTACAACCCGATACTCGACATCTCGGTGCCCCTGAGTTTCTCGCAGCGCATTGCCTGGGTGGTGCGCAAAAACTCACCGGAGCTGCTTGAGGAAATCAACAACTGGATAACCAGCATGCGGAAAAAGACCGACTATTACGTGATTTACAATAAGTATTTTAAGAACAAAAAAGCTTACAAACGCCGTATTAAAAGTGACCTGTATGCAGCCACTAAGGGGAAGATTTCCAAATACGATGACCTGATAAAAACATATGCTGACAGCATTAACTGGGACTGGCGACTGTTTGCTTCACTGATATACCAGGAATCGAAGTTTAATCCGAAGGCGCAGTCGTGGGTGGGTGCCCGGGGACTGGTACAGATGATGCCGGCCACGGCCAAAGAGCTTGGGTTCACCAACCTCACTCACCCGGAAACCAGCGTCAAGGCCGGGTCGAAATACCTGGAAAAGCTTGAACAATCATGGCAGGAAATTCCGGCGGCGGAGCGCCACAAGTTTGTAATGGCCTCCTACAACGCAGGTCCAAACCACGTAGCCGATGCCCGAAGGTTGGCCAAAAAGCACGGCGCCAATCCGAACCAGTGGTACGGCGAAGTGGAAGACTACCTCTTAAAGCTTGCGCAGAAAAAATACTACACCGACGAGGTGGTCAAATACGGCTACTGCCGTGGCTCAGAGCCCTA
>JAASSU010000142.1 GCA_021767705.1 Bacteroidota bacterium
ATAAATAATCATTCTCAAGTTAAAAAGTCGAAGAAATGAAAATAGCTGTATTTCCGGGGTCTTTCGACCCGATAACCATAGGCCATGAATCCATTATCAGGCGGTCGTTACCTCTTTTTGATAAACTGATTATCGCTATTGGCGAGAATTCGGAAAAAAAGTATTTCTTTTCCGTAGAGCAGCGAAAGCACTGGCTGCGGGAGGTTTTTGCCAATGAAAGTAAGGTGGCGGTAGATAATTTTTCGGGGCTGACCGTTGACTATTGCCGCAGGGTAGGGGCAAAGTACATCCTTCGCGGACTGCGCACTTCGGCTGATTTTGAGTTTGAGCGCAGCATCGGGCAGGTCAATAAGCAGATGTATCCCGGGCTCGAAACAGTGTTTCTGCTCACCGAGCCTGAGCATACGGCGGTAAATTCGAGCGTGGTGCGCGATATTTTAAAGCATGGCGGCGACATCAGCCACTTCGTGCCGAAAACTATTGACGTGTCTTTGAAATAAGAATTTTATTTTTCGGGGAGTTTGAAAACCGACACCATGGTGCGGCCATACTTTCTTACATCACTGTAATAATCGTAGGTCGAAAAATCGGTGGTTTTAGAGTGTTCAATCATCAGCCAGCCGCCGGGCTTCAGCAGCTTGTTTTCAAACACAAAATCGTGGATGCGTCCAATTTCTTCCATGTCGTAAGGAGGATCAGCAAAAATCAGGTCATAGGCCGCAAGCCCTTTTCGCAGAAAAGTAAAAACATCGGCTTTCACCACCTCGAGGTTATCAAAATCGTGCTTTCTGGCCTTGTCGCGGATAAATTGGACCGCTTTCGGATTTTCTTCCACCGCAGTAACCTGACGGCATCCGCGCGAAGCAAATTCATACGACATGTTCCCCGTTCCGGAAAAAAGATCAAGCACTTCCACTTCTTCAAAGTCAAACCAGTTGTTCAGGATATTGAAAATGCTTTCCTTGGTTTTGTCGGTGGTAGGGCGCACCGGCAACCCTTTTGGTGCATGTATCTGTAATCGTTGCTTTCGTCCTCCTATTATTCTCATAAACCTCTTCTTTGTGTGGCAAAGGTAATTGAATTCATAAAGTCAAAATTCCGTTTGCCGGATAACTTTAGTAGCTTTGCTTTAGTAAAAACAACATTTCAGGAACAATCATGTTTTTAAAAGAAAAATGACCATGCTAAATACAAACCTTTCTTTCCTTAACAGGCTGAAGGAAAACAACAACCGCGAATGGTTCGAGGCGCATCGCAACGAATATCAAAAGAGTCAGGAAGAGTTGCTTGCATTTGCCGAGGCCCTGATTAAGCGCATTCAGAGTTTTGATCCTGCCATTGGCGTTCTCAAGCCTAAAGATACTATTTTCCGAATCTACCGTGATGTGCGTTTCTCGAAGGATAAGAGGCCCTACAAAACTGCGCGCGGTGTGGTCATCAGTCATGGAGGAAGAAAAAGTCAGTTCGCTTCGTATTATGTGCATGTCGAGCCCGGCGCCTCTTTTGCCGGCGGAGGGGTTTATCACCCGGCCAAGCCCGTTTTGGATGCGATGCGCAAAAAGATTTATTATGAATACCAGTCGTTTTTCGACATCATCAATCATCCCGAATTCAAGAAAACTTTCGGAAAAGTCAGCAGCGACGAAAAGCTGAAGCGCATGCCAAAAGGCTATGACGAGGGGCACCCGGCCGACGACTACCTGAAGTTTAAAAGCTACATCATAGGCACTGAAATATCCGATGATTGGATGACCAATCCTGAATTGGCCGACCACCTGGCCAACTTATTGCAGCCGGCCAAGCCGTTCCTGCATTTTATCAATGAAGCGATTGAAGAAGAGCAGGGAGGGTGATCAAAAAAAAGGAATACCGCTTAAACAGTATTCCTCTTTTGAACCTTTGTAAAAGTTTACTTCTTACGCATCAATATTCGCATATTTCGCATTCTTCTCGATAAACTCACGACGTGGCGGAACTTCATCGCCCATCAGCATAGAGAAGATACGGTCTGCTTCTGTGGCGTTGTCGATATTCACGCGGCGCAGGATGCGGGTTTCAGGATTCATGGTGGTATCCCAAAGTTGTTCGGCGTTCATTTCACCAAGACCCTTGTAGCGCTGGATGGAGATCCCTTTTTCTGTTCCTTCCGGGTTCCATTCCTTTGCTATCGCCGCCCTTTCATCTTCGTTCCAGGCGTAGCGGGCATCGCGGCCTTTGCGCATCAGGTAGAGTGGGGGCGTGGCAATGTAAACATAGCCCCGCTCAATCATTTCCTGCATGTAGCGATAGAAGAACGTCAGAATCAGCGTGGCAATGTGGCTTCCGTCCACATCGGCATCCGTCATGATAATGACCTTATGATAACGCAGCTTTTCGAGGTTGAGCGCCTTCGAATCGTCTTCCGTACCAATCGAAACGCCCAGCGCAGTGAACATGGCTTTTATTTCCTCATTCTCAAAAATCTTATGGGGCATGGCTTTTTCCACGTTCAGGATTTTACCACGCAAGGGCAGGATAGCCTGGAAATTCCTGTCGCGACCGGCTTTTGCCGTACCACCCGCAGAGTCACCCTCCACCAGGAAGATTTCAGTTTTTGCGGCATCTTTTTCGGAGCAGTCGGCGAGTTTTCCGGGCAGGTTCGAGCCTGATAACACATTCTTACGCTGCACCAGCTCGCGTGCTTTGCGGGCTGCATGGCGTGCAGTGGCAGCCAAAATCACTTTGTTAACAATGGTTTTCGCCTCTTTCGGATGCTCCTCCAGGTAATACTTGAGATATTCACTAACCATCTGGTCCACCGCCGGAGCCACCTCCTTATTACCAAGCTTGGTTTTGGTCTGCCCTTCAAACTGGGGCTCAGCAACCTTCACAGAAATTATGGCCGTCAGTCCCTCGCGGAAGTCATCACCATTGATATCAAACTTGAGTTTCGAAAGCATTCCCGAAGTTTCAGCATAGCTTTTCAGCGTCCGCGTCAGTGCCCTGCGAAAACCCGAAAGGTGCGTACCACCTTCATGCGTGTGAATGTTGTTCACATAAGCATGCAGGTTTTCCGAAAAAGAAGTGTTGTAGCGCATGGCAATCTCTACCGGAATACCATTTTTTTCGCCTTCGATAGCAATGGGTTCCTGGAATAAAGATTCGCGTGTTTCGTCGAGGTAATCCAGGAAATCCGGCAATCCGCGTTCTGAGTAGAAAGATTCAGTATGATATTGCCCTTCCTCGTCTTTGTAGCGGTAGTCGGTAATGGTCAGGCGAATGTTTTTATTCAGGAACGCCAGCTCGCGCAAGCGGGAGGTCATGGTGTCAAAGTCGTAGATCGTGCTTTGGAATATCTCATTGTCAGGGGCAAAATGCACCACCGTTCCGTTCAGTTCGGTTTCTCCAATTTCCTTAACGGGATAGAGTGCTTTTCCGTACTCGTATTCCTGCTGATAAATTTTCTTGTTGCGGTAAACGTTTACCTTGGCATATTTCGAAAGGGCATTCACCACCGAAATACCCACGCCGTGCAATCCGCCCGAAACTTTGTAGGAGCCTTTGTCAAATTTACCTCCGGCGTGCAATACGGTCATTACCACTTCCAGCGCCGAACGTTTTTCCTTTTCGTGATAATCCACCGGGATTCCCCGTCCGTTATCGGTTACTGTTATGCTGTTGTTTTCGTGTATTTCAACCTTTATATCGTCGCAGTAGCCTGCCAGCGCCTCATCGATGGAGTTGTCAACAACCTCATCCACCAGGTGATGAAGCCCTTTTTCACCCACATCGCCAATGTACATCGACGGACGTTTTCTCACTGCCTCAAGGCCCTCAAGAACCTGAATATTACTCGCGCCGTATTCCGGCATGTTCTTCTTTTCCTCGTTCATATCTTTCTTAATTCTTAAGTGTCATTTTTAACCCCACAAAAATACGGTTTTCCCTCCAAATTTCATAAAATACTTTGTGTAAAACAGCAATACTTTTCAACATTTTTTGTGTTAATAAGTAACTAAAAATCAAACGGGTATATTTTAATTTCCGGGAGGTAAAATAAAATAAAAAGGAGTAAAAAAAGCAAACGAATGATGAAGAAAGTTTAAAGCCTTGTTTTGTACCGTTTTTGCATCGTCCTCACTTTAAGATAATATGCAGATACCTGAAAAAGAAAATGCTGCTGTCTTCACAGACAACAGCATTTATAATATCTTTTAACGATTGATTAGAAACTATAGCTTACACCAACCAGTGCATTAAAACCGTAGCTTGGATATTTATACCACCAATACTGGTTTTCGGCCATGAGGTTGTTTAACTCCAAAAATGCTCCGAGCGATGAGGAATGCTCATACTGCACTGCGAAGCTCAAATCGAGAATGTCATCCATTTCCACGGCATAGCCACTGCTGTCCTTTGCATATCTTCCCGACAAGGATTTTGCTTTAAGCTTAAAGTTTAGCGGAACCGGAAGGTGGGGAGTGTAAGTGGCCGTGGCGTTCAGTTCCAGTTCGGGAAGCTGCCACGCCTGCGTTTCGTTGGTTGTGGTGTAGGTGAAATACTTAGCTGCCAAATCAAGCTCCAGGCTGTGACCTGCTTTAATGGCAAGTGCTCCTCCATATCCTAAACGCGAAATATCGTCGTAAGCAATTTTGAACTCGTTATTGAATGTCTTGCTGAAATCGGTTACAAACAGTGGGTAATCCCTGAAATCTTCGTAGGTGATTTTAAGATTAAAATCCACGCCACGGGCGATATTTCCTGTCAAAGCTCCATAAGTGTCGATCTCGGTGGTGGTAAATTTCCTTGTGATATCAGACTTGATAAAAGGATTGATATTGCTGAGTTTTCTGAAGCCCTGGTGCTCCTTTTTACCCGAGATGCCACCGGTAAGTGTCACATATCCCGGAACCACATGAATCCACGCACGGGCATAGGGGAAAGCGGTAATCTCGGCGTCATTCTCATCCGACATAATGGTGGAGAGGTTGGCTCCTGCCTGCAAATGGTAAAAGCCATTCTGGATGTCGAGGTAAGGCGTGATATTCAGGTTAACCGTATTGATAGCGTTGATGCTGTCGCCGGAGTTGTAAAAACGCATATCGCCCTTGATGGCAAAAGACTGGTATTCCACAAACTCAAGTATTTCGGCGGGTTGCTCTGCAAAAGCTTTCAGCCTGACTTCGTTTTCCAGCGAATTGTAGTTGTCGCGCCAGCCAAAATAACCTAAATCCAAGTGGTAATCGAATTCATCTTCATCTTTATCCAGGTTTTCTAAACGGATGTTCGCACCGAATTTTGTGAAAATCTGCTGAATATCATCATCGGTAAAAGTCGCTGAAAAATCCGCAGGCATAAACCCATAGCGATGAAGCACATCTCTTTCGAAAAACAGCTTCCCGTAAAGGCTTGATTTTTTGTAGTATTTCTCCCCAAACAACTCCGCCAGGTTCTCACTGTTTTGAGCGGTGGCGTGATCGTCAATGTCTCCGCCGTGCGACAAATGCTTCAGGTGCAGCCCGAGGCGGTGCGATTCGGATTGCTTCGTGGTGGTGAACAGTTCGCCATAAGCCGTGCGGTAGTTTCCTACCCCCCCTCTGATATAGTTGCTTTTCAGCGGCTCCACCTCTTCATTCCCTTGCACGCGGACCGCCCTCATGGGCTCCAGCTCTACTTCCATAGGGATTTTCTGAGGAACGATATTGTACTTCAGTTCCTTCTTTTCAGGTACTTCGATCTTAACCTCGGGGGAAAGGCCGATTTTGCGGGCATCCTGAATGGAAGGCTGGTAGGGAGCGATAATGGTGACCTCTTCTGAGTAAGCTTCCTGCTCTTCCTGTGCCACAAGGGTGGCGGTTTGGGCTAAAACCAACAATGCTATCAGTATGGATTTTATTTTCATGGTCGTTAGTGATTTGCTTTTAATAATTGTCCACATCTTGCTCGTCTTTTTCCGCCTGTTGTTCCTGCTTAAGTTTCTCCGCTTCCTGTTGCTTTTCCATCTCTATGATTTGCTGCTGCTTCGCCTTGGCTTCGTTTACCAGCTCTTCACCGTCGTAGTTATCAATAATACTTTGAAGCGTTTGTTTTGCCTGGAAAAGGTTTCCTTTTTTGATGTAAACATCACCAAGTAAAACAAATGACTTGGCCAGCCAATAGTCCTGCCCTCCGTATTTTTCAGAAATCATGAAGATGCGGTTTTCAGCCTGGTCGTACTTAGCCTCACGGAAATCGATGAGTGCCAGGTTGTAGTTGGCTTCGGCGGCCACGTCATTGAGGCTCGAGCCTTCGATGATTCCAAACTCTCTTTCTGCAAGCGCGGTTTCTCCCAGTTCCATGGCTGAACGTGCCACAAGTAAACGGGTGCGGGTTTTTGTGACCTCATCCACATCTTTATGCTTGAGCAATTTTTCGGCCGACCGGATCGTCATATTGTAGTCGTTGAGCTTGTAGTAGCTGCGGGTTAGCCCCTTAAGGGCAATTAACCTGTTTTCCTCATATTCAGCCATATCGTTGAGCTGATTGAAGTAGTCAAGCGCTTTGCGGTATTGCTCCTTCTCATATAAAATCTTTGAGCTTTTAACAAGCGAGGTTTCCGTGAACTGGGTCCGGCCTTGGTTGATAACATACTCATAATGCTCAAGTGCTTTTTCGTTATTGCCGGCCTGTAAAGCGCATTGTGCAAGGTAAAAGTGTGCGTTGATGGCAAAGCTTCCGTCGGGATAGAGGTCCAGGTATTTCCTGAAACCCTCGCTGCTTGTTTCACAGTCGCCCTGCATGTAGATGTTTTCGGCAGAAACATAAGTGGCTGAATCCTGCTCCGAAGCTGTTACGGTAGTGTAGTTCAGGTTTTTCGCGTAAGCAAAATACTCATCCACCTGGTTCATATCGATGTAGATATTCTTGATGCTGGCGAGTGCTTCCCGGGCATCGGGGGTGTTCGGATATTTTTCTGCCACTTCTTTGAGCATCCTTAAGGCCTGATCGTTTTGTCCGCTGTTATAGTAAAGCAGCCCCGATTTCAGATAGGCTTTTTTGGCCAAAACGCTGTGAGGAAAATCGGTGTAAACATCCTGGAAGCGTTTTAAAGCTTCGTTGTTTTTGTTTTGAATCAGATAGGTTAAGCCCATCTCATAGGTGGCATCATCCCGAAAAGGGGAGTCTTTTTCAGTTCTTAACAAAGCATCAAGCTGCAGTATTTTGTTGTTCAGCTCGCCTTTTCCGCCATAGGCCAGTGCCTTTTGATAAAGCGCATAGTCATCATCACGGGCATTCATTTCCACCGCTTTATCGTAGTTGGCAATGGCGCGGGTGTAATTCTTATCGATAAAAAAGCAGTCGCCCAGCCTGATGTAGGCGTCGGCAAGCAGGTTGTCCTTGCGGTACCTGCGCCCAATCACATATTTACGAAAAGCATCTTTAGCGCGGTCGTATTTTTTTTGGGCAAACAGGATGTAGCCCTGGTTATAATATGCCGTGGGGAATAATTCTAATGAATAGGCCCCGCTGGTTACCAGGAACTCATCAAAATAGTCGTAGGCAAGATCATAGTTTTTGTATTGATAATAAGCGTCGCCAATCCAAAATCTTGACTTTGCCACGATAGCCATATCATAATCATAGTTGATTGCTTCCTTGAAGTGCTTGATGGCCTCAAAATACTCCTCTTCTTTGAAAAGCTCTACGCCCCGGTAGAATGAAATTTTCTGGTAGGCTCTTTTTAGTCGCTCCGTTTTGTTGTCGATATCCTCGAAAGCAGCGATAGCACTTTCGTAGTCTTTCGATGACAAAAAGATATCGACCAGGAAGCTGTTGATTTCATCCATATGACGCGAACCGGGAAACTCGGCCATGTATTTCTTCACAGCGTCTACGGCTTTGTTGTACGGGCTGAATGGGTTTTCGTAACTCAGCTTCACGTAGTTGTAGAGCGCGTCTTCGCGGAGTTTTTGGTTGACCGGGATTTTGTAGGCTGAATAAAACGCATTGCCGGCAAACTGCGGCTGCTCCGTTTCGATATAACACATGCCCAAGTGGTAGTAGGCGTTTTGTGCCAGCGAGTCGCGCTTGCTGTCGATAGCTTCCTGGAAGCTCAGGATAGCGTTTTCGTAATCTTCAATCTGGAAATAGGTGAAGGCCAGCTGATATTGGTTTTCGCGACTGACACGC
>JAASSU010000143.1 GCA_021767705.1 Bacteroidota bacterium
GAAGAACAGGATATGCTCATCAATTTCTCTTTCGGAGGATTTTACCAGGTCGAAGGAAGTTATTACATCGGGGTGGCCAGCACCAACCTGGCTCAGACGCAGGCATCCAATTCAAGGTATGTGCAGCGAAGGCACTACTACCTGATGGGTGGATACCACTATCAGCTCACACCCGAATATGAAGTCATTCCATCACTGATGGTGCAGTATGACGGTACCACTACACAATTTCATCTGAGCAGTGTGGTTCAGTTTAAAGATAAATACTGGGCCGGCATGGGCTACCGTATGCAGGATGCGGTAACGGTAACTGCCGGGCTTTACTGGAAAGATTTTAAATTTGGCTACGCCTACGACTTAAATACTTCAAGGGTGGCAGGGGCCGGCTCATCGGGGGCGCACGAATTGATGATCGGCTACTGCTTTAAGTTAGAGTTAGAAAAGGACAACAATAAATATCGAAACACGAGGTTCTTATAAAAAATAATAAAATAAGGGATTACAATATAAAAACGAGAATTGCGTTGTCTCGTTATAAAATATGGTCATTAATATGAGAAAGCTATTTGTTTTATTGTCAATGGCAGCCATTCTGGCTGGTTGCGGAAACAGTGGAAACGGTGAGCTCGTGGGAGTTCAGAATCGTTCCAAATTTTATCAACCTGATCCATATGGGATGGTTTACATTCCGATGGGCAGTTTCACCATGGGAATTGGGGGCGAGGACGTCCCTACTGCAAACATGCAGGATCCGAAAACAGTTACTGTGACGGCATTTTATATGGATGAAACCGAAATTACCAACAACGAATATCGTCAGTTTGTGCATTGGGTAAGAGACTCTATTGCACGCCGTTTGCTGGTTTCGAATATGCCCGATCAGTTTTCTGATTTGATTTTACAGCCCGAAGGCGAAAATGCTGTTCCTCTTCCACCGGATGAAGCCCCGCTGAATTGGGATGCCGAGATAGAGTGGGAAGACGAGCAGGTAGCTGACGTGCTGGAAAATCAAACAGATTTTTATATTCCAAAAAATCAGCGCTTTTTCAGGAAGAAAGAAGTGGATGCCAGGCAACTTAATTACAAGTATTATTGGATAGATATTCAGGCTGCTGCCCGAAAAGACTATAACAAGCAGGAGCCATCAGAGGGGATGTTTGGTAACCGCGATGTGGATCGCAGAGACTTGGTTAAGGAAGATGAAATTAACGTTTTCCCCGATACCCTGGCATGGATTCATGATTTTACTTACACTCATAATGACCCAATTGTAAAAAGATATTTTTGGCACCCGGCATATGACCATTATCCGGTGGTTGGTGTAAACTGGAAACAGGCACGTGCTTTCTCAATCTGGCGCAGCCAGCTACAGTCATCTTATCTGCGCTCGCAAGGCAAAGCCATATCGCATGAGTTCAGGCTGCCTACCGAAGTGGAATGGGAATGGGCGGCCCGCGGTGGTTACGAAGGCAACCCTTACCCATGGGGTGGCCCTTATACCAGGAATGCCAAAGGATGTTTCCTGGCCAATTTCAAGCCGATGAGAGGAAATTATGCTGCTGACGGTGCGGCTATGACAGCCATCGTGGCTCATTATCCGCCAAACGATTTTGGGCTATACGATATGTCGGGGAATGTGGCCGAGTGGACCGCAGACACCTATGACGAGCTTTCGAATGTCTATAAGTGGGATTTCAATCCTTTCTTTGGATATGAAGCAAAGGATAGTGATCCGGAAACGCTGAAACGAAAGGTAATACGAGGAGGATCATGGAAAGATGTAGCTTATTATTTAAGGTTAACAACCAGGGCTTATGAGTATCAGGATACCGCAAAAAGTTATATCGGATTCCGTTGCGTTCAGGATTATCTTGGACGACAGAAAGGAAGCAATCCATCTAAAGCATCAAATGTTTACTAAAGCAAAAACATATTAAAACCAACTAACCAACCATTAGAAAATGACGAAGAATAAAGCACAAAAAAAGAGTTTTTTAGAGAGTAAAGGCTTTAAAAGATTCATGGGGAAACTTTACGGATTTGGTGCCGCCATCGTAATTATTGGTGCCCTTTTCAAAATTCAGCACTATCCTGGTGCAAATATTATGCTTCCAGTTGGACTGGGAATGGAAGCCATTATTTTCTTTTTCTCTGCATTACAGAAACCACACGTTGAACCCGACTGGAGCCTGGTTCATCCACAGTTTATAGAATCCTATCATACACCAAAGGAAATAGCAGAGCTAAAAGCAGCGGGCAAGATCCCTCAGGACTACGACCCGAATAACCCTACATTAGCTTCGCTTGAAGGTGTTGGTGGCGGCGGCGGACGCTCCGACCAGTTGCTCGACAGCTTGCTTGAAAAAGCAAACATTGATGATAAAACCATAGACCGTTTTGGAAAAGGAATGGAGAAATTCGCTAAGCAAGCCGAATCGCTTGGTGATATTTCCAATGCCTCAGTAGCAACAAACAATTACGTGGAAAACATCAACAAGGCTTCTGAAGCCGCAAAAAGAATGGATGAAAGCTTTGGAACAGTTTCTTCCAAGCTCCGGGAAAATGTTGATGCTACGTCTTCATACAGCGAAAACGTGAAGAAAGTATCCGAATCAGCTGCCAAACTTGCCGAGATGTATGAAAATACTTCAAAGTCGATTGAATCGCAGGGATCAAGTTACAAGCAAACAAGCCAAAAACTTGTAGACAACTTAAGTGCTCTGAATTCAGTTTACGAATTGCAACTGAAGGAAACCAGCAAACAAAAGGAATCGACCCAGCAGATCACTCAAAGTGTTGACCAGTTCATGAAAAACCTGGAAGCTTCTAACAATGCCACAGCATCATACCAGAAGCAGGTAGAGATATTATCCGATAAGGTTTCAGCGTTGAATAATGTTTATGGCAACATGCTTTCAGCAATGAATGTGAGTTCACCGAATAAGTAATTTAAAACAATTTTAAATGGCTGCTTATAAAGAAACTCCACGGCAGAAGATGATTGCGATGATGTATTTGGTGCTGACAGCTATGCTGGCACTCAATGTTTCAAAGGAAGTTATCGATGCTTTTATTGTGGTGAACGACAGTATTGAAGAGACAAATGATAATTTTAATGATAAGATAAATCAGACCTACATTAAATTTCAGGAACAATACCAGATAAATCCAACAAAGGTCGACTCTTTATGGAGCAAAGCACAAAGAATAAAGCAGCTTTCAGACAAAATGAGGTCGTTCCTCGCTGCCGTCCGCGACACCGCTATCATGAAGGCCGAGCATAAAACAATGGAGGAAATTAAAGCCTACGTGGCTGATGAAATGAATGTTCGTCCTGAAGAAGTGAAAGAAATACCCATTGGGCTGCTTAAAACAGTGGACAAGTATGATGAGACCACCAATTATTTTGTACCCAATCTCGAAAAGCCCCGCACACATGGGATGGCATCCGAAATAAGAAGGCAATTCATAACTTACCGTAAGGAGATGTTGTCGCTGGTGCCCGTGGCGGCCCGCAGCAAATTTCAAATAGGACCTAACTTCGATACTACCTATTATGATGCTGACCGTAAGCCTGTTACATGGGAGGTCAACAACTTCTACCGCACTATCATGGCGGCCGATGTGACCATCCTCAACAAGCTGATTACGGAAGTGAATAATTCGGAGCTCGACATGTTGAATTACCTTTATTCTTCCATCAGCGAGGAAGACTTCAAATTCTCGAACGTAGAAGCTAAAGTGATACCGACCAAGAATTATGTGCTGCTGGGAGAGGAGTATAAAGCCAGTGTTTTTGTTGCTGCCTATGATACAACACAGCGCCCACAAGTTTATATTCAGCAAGGGGTTGATGAGATTACCAACCTGAATAATGCCCGCAGGGTAAGAAGCACAGATGACATGGTTTCCTTGAGCCTGGAAGGGACATCGGTGGGAGAACAGAAATATGCCGGGGTTATCCGTATGAAATCCCCTGATGGCACCTGGAACTCCTACCCGTTTAAGGATTCGTTCCTGGTGGGGCGCCGCTCTGCCACTGTTTCAGCCACAAAGATGAATGTCTTTTATAAGGGAGTGGAAAACCCGCTATCCATCTCTGTGCCCGGTGTGGCTGCCTCGCAACTGAGGCCGTCTATTAATGTGGGAACACTGAGCTCTTTAGGGAACGGTAAATATATTGTCACTATCCCCGGGGATGTGAAGCAAAAAGCCACCATCAGGGTCAATGCCATTATCGATGGGGAAGAATCATTTTTTGATGCCTATGACTTTAGGGTGAAACGTATCCCTGACCCAACACCTACTATTGGTGGGGTATACTCATCCGGTGAAGTAGAACGTGATTTCCTTAAAGTTTCCAGTGTCATTGCAAAAACCCCCGAATCTTTCGACTTCGATTATACTTTTTTGGTCGAAGGGTTCGTTATGTGGTATCAGGGGGCCGATGGTTACTGGGTCGACCTGGAATCGAACAGCCATAAATTTACACCTGAGATGCTCAGGTTATTCGACCGTTTGCCTATCAACTCAAGAATTACCTTTGAGGAGATTAAGGTCAAAGCACCTGAAGGAGAACGAACATTGAAAACAACGATAGCGATTAAACTTAGATAGATTATGAATCAGATAAGAAAAATAGGAGCTCTTTTCGCCCTGTGGATAGCTTTTTCCTCCCTAGCGTACGGTCAATTTGATCCTACGCCCCGGAAAAACGCTGTTGGCGAACTTGATAAGCCTGATGCAAATATTGTTAAAAGGCACCACTTTAAAGAACGTTTGCCAATCCAATACCCGCCATTGCGCGAGGCAGACCTGATGTGGCAACGAAGGGTTTGGAGAGAAATTGATTTTATTCAAAAGCAAAACCATCCTTTCTACTTCCCTATCGAGCCTAAATACGGGCGCGCCAGTTTTGCTTCTGTAGTTATCGACTCCATTAAGGCTGGAAATATTGTGGCTTATGAACATAATGACCCCATGTTGTTTCAGCTCCCTATGACACCGCCACAGTTTGAGAAGTCGCTCACTACCTCAAAAACGGTAACAACCATTGAGCAGGGTGCTGATGGCACACAGCGCAACGTGGAAAAAGTAATAGAGGATGAAATGGCTCCCTCAGATATCCGAAGGATACGCTTAATGGAAGATTGGTATTTTGATAAACAACGCTCAATGTTTGAGGTGCGTATTATCGGGATTGCTTTTATTGCGCTGGATCCGAATGGGAAGATGACACCAAAATTCTGGATTTATTATCCGCATGCCCGTCGTGCCTTGTCAAGGGCCGAGAACCTCGTTATGGGCGGAAACCGGGCCAAAACGAATTCGTATGCCACTATGTTCGAAAAGCGCATGTTCTCGGGCTTGATTACTAAGGTGGATAACGTCTACGATCGTTATATCAACAGCTACACTAGCCAGGAAGAAGCACTTTACGAAGCACAAAGGCTCAAGCGCGAAATCCTCGAATTTGAAAACGATCTTTGGGAATATTAGCATTCATCGATAAAAGACACTTAAGCTCTCCTTTCAGACTGGGGGAGCTTTTTTGTTTTCAGGAATATCGTAATTTTGACTCATCCATCTCAAATAATAATTCTGAGCTTACATTAAAGAATGGAAAAAGGACTGATAAATACTTCCATAGAGTACATCAAAGGCGTGGGGCCAAAGAGAGCAGAGCTGATTGCACAGGAGTTGGGGATTTATACCTATGGCGATCTGCTGGTTTACTTTCCTTTCAGGTACATCGACAGAAGTCAGTTTCAAACCATTCAGTCCCTGAACAACCAAATGCCTTATGTGCAGGTAAAAGCACGCCTCAAACAATTGCAGGAAGTGGGGGGCGGCAGGAGCAAGCGGCTCACAGGATACTTTTCCGATGGCTCGGGAATGCTTGAGGTCGTATGGTTTAAAGGCGTTCAGTGGGTAAAAGATAAGCTGGTGCTGAACAAAGAATATATCCTTTTCGGAAAGCCTTCCCTTTTCAATAATAAAATAAATCTTGCCCATCCTGAAATTGAAACGCCTGAATCTTTTAAAAAAGCCGGATATGCCGGTATTCAGCCTGTTTACAACGTCACTGAAAAGTTGCGTAAAAAGTATGTCACACCCCGGGTGTTGGCTAAGGTTACTTATCAATTGATTCAGAAGATTGAAGGTAATGTATCAGAAACATTACCTGATTACCTGATAAAGCAGCTAAAGCTGATGCCTTTCGGGCAGGCGCTTAAAAACATTCATCACCCCGAGAATTTCAGGATGCTTGAACGGGCGCAGAAAAGAATGAAGTTTGAGGAGTTTTTCCACATCCAGCTAAAGAATTTATACCTCCGCGCCCGGCGAAAGGAAAACTACCAGGGGTTTATCTTTGCTAACGTTGGCGAGGCCTTTAACACCTTTTACAAGGATAAGCTGCCTTTCGAATTGACCGGTGCCCAAAAAAAGGTGATTAAAGAAATCCGTGCTGATTTGAAGGTGGGGAAGCAGATGAACCGACTGTTGCAGGGCGATGTGGGTAGTGGCAAGACGATGGTAGCCCTGATGGCCATGCTTATTGCCCAAGACAACGGATATCAGTCGGCGATTATGGCACCGACAGAAATATTGGCTACGCAGCATTTCAATTCTCTCAACGAATTTCTTGAAGGGTTGCCTGTAAAAGTGGAGCTCCTCACCGGGTCGACGAAACAAGCAAAGAGGAATGAGATTGATGAAGGGCTGATGGATGGCACGATCCATATCCTGATCGGGACCCATGCACTGCTCGAGGATCGTGTCCGGTTCAAAAACCTCGGGCTGGTGGTTATCGATGAGCAGCATCGTTTTGGTGTGGCACAACGGGCTAAAATGTGGCAGAAGAATACCCTCCCTCCGCATGTGCTGGTCATGACCGCAACACCTATCCCCAGGAGTCTGACCATGACTTTGTATGGCGATATGGATTATTCGGTTATCGATGAGCTGCCCCCGGGAAGAAAGCCTGTGAAAACCTACCATCTTACGGACAGAAACCGCTTAAAGCTTTTCGGCTTTATCAGGAAAGAAATAGCGAAAGGACAGCAAATTTATATCGTTTATCCTCTTATCGAGGAATCGCAAAAGCTCGACTTAAAAGACTTAATGGATGGCTATGAAAGTATAGTCAGGGAGTTTCCGTTGCCCGATTACCGCGTAAGCATTGTTCACGGAAAAATGAAACCGGCCGATAAAGAGTATGAAATGAACAGGTTCGTCAGGGGCGAAACCCAGATTATGGTGGCCACCACGGTGATTGAAGTGGGTGTGAATGTGCCTAAGGCATCGGTGATGGTCATCGAAAATGCGGAACGTTTCGGGCTTTCGCAGTTGCACCAACTGCGTGGACGTGTGGGAAGAGGTGCCGACCAGTCTTATTGCCTGTTGGTAACCAAATCCAAACTATCGAAAGAAGCGGATAAGCGCATTGGCACCATGACAGAAACAACCGATGGATTCAGGGTGGCCGAGGTGGACCTCGAGATTCGTGGGCCGGGCGATATGGACGGAACCCGGCAGAGCGGTATCGACACCCTTAAAATTGCCGACATTGTCCGCGATGAAGGAGTGCTGAACCTGGCGCGCCGGACAGCGGAGCAGGTTATCCATAAAGATCCTTCACTGGAGCGCAAAGAAAATGCCCCTCTGAAAAATATTATCCGCGACAAGCGTAAAAGTAAGAAGATCGCCTGGAGCGACATTCTCTGAGGCGGGGAACGGTTTAGCTGACAAAATTACATGCAGGTTGCCGTATTCATGACAAAATCCTTAATTTTGCGGATTAGCATAAAAATCAAAGAAAACCGGATTAATCAGGCAGTGCCTGCGATAAAATAATTTCAAGCACCAACACAGAAAGGTTGACGCTTAAACAAAAAATACAATACTGATGAAAATCTCCTACAATTGGCTGAAGCAATATGTTGATTTCGATAAAACACCTGAAGAGCTCAGTAAAATTTTAACCGATACCGGACTTGAAGTGGAGGGCCTTGAGAAGGTTCAAAGTGTAAAGGGAGGCCTCGAAGGCGTGGTGATAGGTAAAGTGCTTACCTGCGAAAAACATCCGAATGCGGATAAGCTGAGCGTTACCACCGTCGATCTCGGTAAAGGTGA
>JAASSU010000018.1 GCA_021767705.1 Bacteroidota bacterium
ATGACAGGCATGAGGTCACATAAGGGTTGTTAGCTCAGTTGGTTTAGCCCCGCAACTTGCGGGATGACAGGCATGAGGTCACATAAGGGTTGTTAGCTCAGTTGGTTTAGCCCCGCAACTTGCGGGATGACAGGCATGAAGTCACATAAGGGTTGTTAGCTCAGTTGGTTTAGCCCCGCAACTTGCGGGATGACAGGCATGAGGTCACATAAGGGTTGTTAGCTCAGTTGGTTTAGAGCGCATGCTTGACAGGCATGAGGTCACTGGTTCGAATCCAGTACAACCCACTTGAAGATTAATATTTTATGGGTTTCGTTTATTACGCTCTTTGATTGTTTGCATACAATTTGCATAAAAAACCACTCTAAAACGAATAAAAAAAGGGTCAACGCCTGTCAACCCTTTGCCTTTTTGTGCCACTCTCCATGGTGGGCACTTTTTGAATTTTCATCTTATCAATGATATTCTGATAAACACCTCGTCAAATTCGTTAAATTCTTGGTTTATTTATCCCGGTTGGTTTCCTGCAAGCCTTCGAGATTGTGAGTTCCGGGGCTATATGTTTGCCCCATCCACAACATCATTGTAATTGTCCACCTCGTTAATGATGTCCTGTACCTTGGTGACTACCGTTAATTTGTTCATGGTCTTATCAAATTTGACCCCTACACGTTTAGCGATTAGTTTAGCCAGCTTATCATAATCGATTTGCAAACCGTCAAAATCCGCCTTCACCTGTGTTGGTTGCACCCGACCCCCAGCAGCGAGATATGATGCCTTTTGCCACAACGGCCGCCCGCCTGATTCCTGATTGATTCGTGACAGAGTTGGGCCAAGTTTCTTTGATGCCATACGGTTTAATATAAACATCTTCTCGTCTTTCTCAGCCTCGAAAACGTTCCCATCTTCACCATAATATTTAGTTCCGCCGCTACTATGCCGCTTGCCTCCAATATCGAACACCGCGCCTTCTTCTGCTTTTTGAATGCTTGACGCGTTTTGTAATTCTCCGGCTGCCTGATTGGTTTTTGAGGTGGTGGCACTCTTTATTGATGAAATCAGGTTTCCCCCGGCCGTTAACACTGCTGCAAGGTTGATAAAGTTTTGAGGTGGTGGGGCTGATGCCAGGGCTTTGGTTGCCGCAACCCCGAGATTAAATGTCGCCTGTGCAACAGATGCAAACTTTGATAGCATGGTTTCTTTACCTGTGATACTTGCAATAGCCCCGGCAACGGTGGCCATTCCCTTAAGCTTGGCCATATTCTCCGCCCGGTTTATCTGCTGTCTTAGCAGGCTGTGTTTCTTCTCTATGGCAGTGACAGAAGCCCCCACCCTCTTAGCTGTGGATATTTCGGCCTGTTCCTGCCTTGCTAGCTCCTGCCTTTTTAATTCAAACTCACTGGCTCCCCTCAACCTCATCAACTCCAATTTATTTTCAAAGTCGATGGATCGTTTTTCGGCCTGTTGTTCGTCAAATTCCTGATCAAGCTCTTTTTGCTGGTTGAGGTATTCACGTTGCAGCTCCAATTTTTGAAGGTTGTATTCATTCTCAGAAATCAGGCCTTCACCATATTTCTTTGATAGCAAATATTTCTCCTCTTCATAAATTGAGAATATACGCTCCTTCTCGATTTCAATTTTACGGGCTGTCAGCTTTTCATCCTCTTTTAGCCTGCTCTTGTTTTGTGCGATGTAAAGGTCGGTCTCCTCTTCCAGTGCTGATATGACAATTTCGGAACGCTCATTCGCATATTCCTCTGTTTTTCTCAGCATTTCGGTTTGATATTCGGTCTGGTTGATTTCCCCGGCCTCTAAACGCATTTTAAGCAACTCAATTTCTTTGCTGTGTAACTCCTCTGAGTGTTTTAGCTGTTCCTGCACCGTCCGCGCCTTAGATTGGTTTTCGGCCTCCCAGAGCTCCATTTTTTGCTTTTGCGCCTCTATGGATTTTTGCAATTCTTTTTCCGCTTGCTGCTCCCGGGCTTTCAATGCTTGCTGCTGAATGGTGTTCAGCTTGGTTTGATTGGTTAAACCAACCTCAACAAGCTCTCTTTGCTTCGCTTCGATCTCAGTGAACACATCCCGAAACTCTTTGAGATCTTCCAAATTGCTCTCGTCAATACCTAGCATGCTGATTGCCTCAGAAGCCCTGATTTTGCCCTGCCTGAATTGCTCAATGGTCTGTTCAACTTCCTTGGTAACTTCCTTTTCACCGAGTAGCTGTGCTATCTTCTCTTTTCCCAACTGTAATTCTTTCCGGGTTAGGTCTTCTTCCAGCTTTGCGGCTCGCTGCAATGCCTGAATCCGTTCTTCAGTGCTTTTGCTCTGGTCTTCTGCTACTCGCTGTAACTCTTTAATCGTTCGTCTCGATGCCTCCCGTTGTATGTCGAGAATAACGCGCCGTTTTTCGATGTCCTGAAGCTTCTGTTCTAATTCTTTGGCTAGGGTTATTTCCCTGCTCATCTCGTCACCGATACCGGAAAACGCATCTGAGGCTTTCTCTTTAAATCCCTTCCAGTTGAAGGTAACAAGATCGAGTATAGCCCCGCCAAGCTTAATGGCTCTATCCCGGACAACGTTAAGCGTTGCTTTTACTTGAGCTAAAAACTGGTTGAATTTATCAATGCCCTCTTGAGATTTCGCAAAATATGCAACCAGTGACCCCAAGGCCACAACAAACGCCCCTATGCCGGTACTGATTAAGGCCACTTTTAGCAATTTCAGCGTGTTACTGGTTAAGTTGGTGGCTATGGCTGCTGCCTTTTGGGCTGTGGAATATCCCTGTGTTCCGGCTGCTGCTGATTTGTATCCTGTGGCCACTGCGTAAAGCTCCGCCTTTAATTGGGTAAACAGAGTTTTCAGAGGTATCAACGCGCCCTGCAATTCACCGTTGATACGTGAAAAGATGCCCATTTCAGAGGTCGCGGCCTTTATCTGCTCTTTGTAATTACCAACCTCAACCTGTGTTACTCCAATTCCTTTCTGCAAACGCTTGTACTCCGCATCCTGTTTCTGAATAAGCTCATTTAGCTTGCCGCCCTGCTGGCTGTTTTCGCGTTGTTCCTTAGTCAGGCTCCGGTAGGCTTTCCGGTTATTGTCAAGGGCTGCTTTTAGCTGGTTGATGCTCCCATCTGTTTTATTGATAATCCCGAGTTCCTTAATGCCTTGCTTATTATAAGCATCCATCACTTTTGAGTTGAGGTTGTATTCTTTCCGGGCATTTTTCAACGCCGTTTCCTTTTTGGCAACTGCTATCGATGCTTTATCATATCGCTGTTTTGCATCCTTAATTTTTGCGTTAAGCTCGGCCTGTTTCTCCGCGCTTTTTTTCACCTCCGGATCGCGCAACTGTTTCTGATAATTCTTGATTTCTTCCTTCAGGTTTTTGGTTTCCTTTTTAAGGTCGCTGCTCTCGGTTCTCAGGTCGTTCATCTTCTGGTAAGCTTCCCCGGCCTGCTTGGTTAATGCTTGAACGTCAATTTCAAGCTCGAATAGGTTTATTTTCTCTGACATATCACTAGATTTTTAAATTATTCCTCATTTGTTGCCCGCCCATTTTCGTTTTATGATGAGGTTTTCAAGTCCTTACCTTTTCCCCATCAATAGATTTTACAACCAGTTGCACAGATTCCGGGCATACCTTCGTTTTATCGGATATTTCATCCACTGAATGCCCGGACTTATGAAGCTTTGATATTTCGTCAAATTCTAAAGGGTCAGGAATCACGTTTATCTCTAATACCGTGTCGTTTTCATAGATGTTTTTCTTTTCCCAGCGTTTAAACTCTTTTCGTGTCATGGTTTTGTTGTCTACCGATACCATACCGTCAAGCTCATAGCATATTGTAAGAACTTTTCCCCTGGTACTTTTTTTGGCAGCTTCCAAACCTTCGGTCAATGCGGTCTGAACAAACTTCTTTTTGTCTTCGTAGGTCTCTAATCGTATCATAATTCTGAGTTTTGGTTTATACGTTCAATGATGTAATCCAGATCGCCCTCCCCGAGTGAGGTAATATCGATATTTTGCTTGAGCTCCTTTTGTTGAGGTATGATGTACCTGATAATCTTTTCGAGAAAAGAGACCTTGTCTTTAGGCTCAAGGCTGTCATACACCTCTTGCAGATCTTCAAGATTGTCGGAAATGAATCCGTTCAGAATGGATTTTATTTCCTCTGTCGATTTGTTACGGGAACCTTTCGGCCTCCCGTTCCGATTGATGTTAGGATCGTCCTTCTTAAATCCCATTGTTTTTGAATTGTATTTTACAGTGATTTATTCTCCTTTTCCATTTCGGCCCACATCTCGTTGACGCCCTGTTTTTTCGTGTTTTGTTTTTTCCATTTTTGATATTTTTCGTCTGTATCCGGGAAAATGATGTTTTTGTAACTGCCCCGGATTCCATTATTGACCAAATTCAGCGCAAAATCTTCTTCATATTTTTTTAAGTCTGTTAAGGTCTGTTCAATTGATTCCGGTGTTTTGGTTTTCCATGCTGGTTGTTTTAACAGCTTAGCAAAAGCATTTTTGAATTTATCTGATTTAAAAGGAAGGTCATATTCTTTTTTTCCGTCTTCAGATAAAGATTCACCTTCTTCTTCATATTCATATTCATATTCTATTTCTTTTTTAAGCAATCCATTTCGAACCCTTTCAAAGCCTTTCGAAGGGTTTCTAAGTATCTTAGTCCTAAATGATAAAGGTAATTTATTGAAATCATTTCCTGCACCTATCCGCATGTTCTTGTTATACCTCTGATGCTTAATGAAATTTGTGAGTACAATAAATCCATCTTCATGAATTACCTTCTCATCCTGTGCAAATTTTTGAAGAGATGTTTCCACCACTTCACTTTTCAAACCTGTATCAAATGCCATTCGCTTTAGTGACAGCTCGAATATGCCCAGCATGTTTGTTTGTGGGTTGGTCAATAAATAGAAAAATAATAGCTTCGATTCCGGATCAAGGTCTTCAAACCAGTTGTCTTGCCAAATTGCTGTGTCGATGCTTCGTAATTTTCCAGCCATAATATCAATTTTTAAATTTTAAATCAGCTTGTAGTATTTCAGGCTCCTTACAAAGCCTTCGAAATCCTTTGCAATGATATAGACCCCTCCGGCCTTCTCTATTTGCTGCTGATATAATTTCTGCTCTTTACTCTGCCTGTCACGTCCGATTTTAACTTCCACCTTCACCGATCTACCTTTTATAGTCGTGGAAATGTCTGCTGAACCGGGTTGCATGTTTCCTTTTATCCAGCGTTCGCCGCTAACCTTGCGCTTATTCCCCATGGGGTCTTGATAGGTGTGTTCAGTCACTACCTTTTTACCCATCACTGAAATTCGCTCCGCTTGCCCGCCGATAAATCTGACATAATCAATAATGCACCGCGTTAGTCCGTTGGCTGTTTTGTCGTTGTACTGTGGTTTTTTTAAAGCATACTCAGGAACATTAGGGTGTTTATGCTTCCTATCCCTGTAATAGAGTTTTTCAAGCTCCTGAAGTGCTGAGGCTCCCGAAAAATGGCTATCTTTATCCCGTCTTTTACGCTTTGGGTTGTTCGTGTGGCTCGTTTCCATGTTCAACCCTTTTTTATTTCTTCAGATAGGTTGGAACCTCGGATTCCAGCTGCTCCAATGCCTGTTCTTTCTCACTGTTGGTGCCCTTTCGATTATCCTTGATGAATTTTAAAAGGTCACTTTTTAGAAAATACACGCGTTTAGATTCTTTCATGAAAGGCAATTCCCCTCGATGTACCTTCGCATAAATTGTAGGTGGTTGTAATCTTAGGAACTCCGCCGCCTCCTTTACAGATAATAATTTTTCGCTGCTCTCGGCCGATTCCTGTTTTGGTTGATTTTTGAGGTCAATAAGTAAATTTTCTACCCGGCTTAACCTTTGTTCAAGTGCTTCAAATGGATTGTTCATCTTTGCAGTTTATTTATATTTTAAACTGCAATTTTATACTGCTACTGACTGGGCATCAAGGACGGGGTACCCCGTTTTTTAATTCTAAATATTGTTCTCTTACTTTTTCTTTATGTTGATAAGCAGTGTATCTATTACTAGAAGGTTTTTTGGTTAAGGAGCTGATATTTTTTCTGATATCATCTGGATTTCCCGATCCAAACCATTCAGCTAATTTTTCATTTCTCTCATCATTGTTCTTAAAATACTCTTTTCTTAAATGTGCTAAGAAATTCAAATAGTCAAACATTGCTATTCGATATGGCCATTGGCTATTTACAATTAACCTAACCAAATATTCATAGCTGTCATCTTTCAATACTTTAACTTTTGGCAGAGTCAAAAAGCCATATTCCTTTATTTTCACTTTTATTTTTTCAATATCATTCCGGTTATTTCCAGATGAATCACTGTTAACCTCTGCCTTTTCTTCAAAAAATAAATCCGGGTTTTCATTAACAAATTCATCCAGCTTACTCAATATGCCAGAATAATAACCGTATTCCTTCAATACTTTTCTACTAATAAGCAAAGGGTTGCTTTCTTTCGCGTAACTCCATGCTCTGGTATTAGTGTCATTTTCGTATTGGATTGCTAAGTTTTTAGCAACTTTTTTACTATCCCTTTCATCAAAATACTCTTGCCCTTCTTTGTAAGCTTCCATGAAACCATTCAGGTAGCTGGTTCCATCAATATATTTCGTTTCTTTGGTGGTCAAGTCCTTTACAAATAACTTGTTTGACGAAAGAATATAAGCAACCCCGGGGGAATAGATTTTAACGCGTTCGGTTTTTGTGCCCGCTTCAAAAAATCCCACTTCATCAATCTGGCTTTTTAAGAGGTTGAATTGCATGGGTGGCTGTTTGATATCGAACCCTGAAAGGAAATATTTCTTATCTGGTTTTTTACTCATGGCTTCATTCTTTTGATTCTCTGATAATCCGTCTTACTTGGTCTTCACTGATTTTATACCGTTCAGCCAGTATTGCATAGCGAAACATCACCGCCCTCACTTCCTTTTGTAATTCCTCATAATCCTTGATGAGGTGGTAATTTCTTAACCAATTCGGGGCAATCACTCCTAATTGCGTTAGCCTTTTAATCAGCTCTATATTCTCACTCAGTAGCTTATAAATATTCATGCAATTAATAATATGGGTTTTTAACCTCATCCTTAAAGTTTGGGTGATTGAAACTGTCTATTGCATGCCTTCGGGCTTTATCGTCTCTTTTTATTTCTTCTGACTGGTAGAACTCAAAGAAATTATCCGTTTCTCCCAGCTTCGAGATAAACCCCAAAAGATGAATACATAGCTTTTTATGCTTTTCAGCAGCGTCAAACAACTCCATGTTCATGTCAATGGTTTTTTTATACCTCTCCCATAAATCCTGATTTGCATATTCTTCTAAAACTGATTTGTTTTCGCTTTCAGAATGATATCCTGTTCCGGTGTCTTGGTTCTTGTGTACTACTTGCATATTGGTAATTTTTAAATTGGTTTCTAATTTTCGGCTTCTTCAAAATCCATTAGCGTTTTAGCAAATTCCTTTTTTGTGGTGTTATCAAAGCCCGCCAAATAATTTTGAGTTGTCCGGCTGCTTTGATGTCTAAGTAATTCCTGAACAAACTCAATAGATGCTCCGCTCCTAACTGCTTTTGTTACCATGCTGTGACGTGCCCAATAGGTAGATATTTCCCCAGGCAATCCGTTATCTTTTGCCAGTAACTTGATATGTTGGTTCACGAATCTGGTAAACTGCTTAATCTTTCGCTGTTGTTCGACCTTATCCATGCTGTTTTGTAAAATATCAAAAACATAGCTTTCCGGCTCTGATTCTTCTTTTCCGTACTTCTGAATAATGAATTTTGAATAATCATTTAAATAGGTGCTAACGGTTTCCAAGTGAGCTTTAGCGGTTTTTTTTGTTTTCGCCCGGTAATACTCAATCTGTTCTCCCTTAATCTGCTTATACTTGAGCAAGGCAATATCTTTCATATTCATGCCATTGGCAGCAAATGAGAAAAACCAAAAATCCTTTGCTTTCTGCTGTTCCGGTGTTTTAGGCTCCGCCTTCATAAGCGTTGCCAGCTCTTTATTATTCAATGCCTTCTTCACTCTCCGGGTTGCTGGTATTTGATATTTCCGTTTTCCGAAAGGGTAATAATTCGAATCAATTTCCTTTTCATCAATTGCCCGGTTAAAAATCGTTCTGAGTGTCCGTAAATATATGCTGATGGTAGTCAGTGAGCTCTTGCGCCCTGTTTTTTGCTCTGTGTGGTATTTCTCATACTTATTCAACCATTCCGGGGTAATATCAAAGAAAGTCAGCAATTCATAGTTATTGTTAAGTGAATCTTTAACAAAGGTTATGATTGATTTTTCAGCCGATCGGTAAGCCTCAGCAGTTCCAAACTGTTCGTTTTGGGTTAGCTCATCAATAGTTTGCTTATAATGATATGCAATTCGCACCCCCTCCCCTTTTTTTCGATAAAGCCGTTTTTCAAAGTTGTGAAAGGTGAAAGGCTCAAGGTTATCAGCTACTTTCCTAGCCCTCGCCTGAACCGCAAACAGTTTTTCCTTCAACTCAATGTATTTTTCCCTGGTCTTGGTTGTTTCCCATGCTTTCCGAAATTCTTCCTTTGTTAACTCAAAAGAGGTTGGATATAGTTTCTGTCTTCGTGGCGAAGTGCTGTAAACCCGAAGCTTTACGGGAAACTTGCCGTTTTTCTTGACTCTCCGGGTGTCCAAGAAAATCGAAATGTAATAATCCTTAGTCATTGTCTTTACGCTTTACATACAAAGATAATCATTTACATAAAATTTGCATACAAGTATGCAAATAAAGAATAAAAATCTATCAACAAACTCACTACAAATATTTGTAATTATCTATATTTGTAACTGTTAAGGGCATTATCTATAAGCATCAATATAGGTCATATTATGCTTGACAGGCATGAGGTCACTGGTTCGAATCCAGTACAACCCACTTCTTTTAAAAAAGTAAAGGTAGCTCAGGCTGCCTTTTTTATTCTGATTAATTAGCCCTTGATTGCTTGTGGAGAAAAACATCAACCTATCCACGCTCAGTTGGTTTAGCCCCGCAACTTGCGGGATGACAGGCATGAGGTCACTGGTTCGAATCCAGTACAACCCACTTCGCTTAAAAATTAAAGGTAGCTCAGGCTGCCTTTTTTTATTCTACATGATCAATCATTGGTTGCGTTTAGAAGAAAAAACAATTTAACTCACGCTCAGTTGGTTTAGCCCCGCAACATGCGCGATGACAGGCATGAAAGCTAAAGCTCTGAACGCAATAAGTTCGTCAATCAAAATACTTTTTCTGTAGTCTTCTCAGCGAAATATAACAATTACAGGTAATGAAAAGAAGTCAGGGGTGCATCTTCTGTTGATGTTTTCTTATAAAAACCTGAAAAAATATGTAAATTCGTACAACACAAAAAAAGAGTATGTTGCGCTTTCTTATAATTCTTTTGGCCCTTTCTTTCACGCTTAACACCCAAGCCCAGGAGGATTCCTGTCGTTTTGTATTTTATAACATTGAAAACCTTTTCGACACTGTCGACAGTCCAGACACCAGGGATGAGGAGTTTCTGCCGGAAGGCGAAAGGCGATGGAATGGCTGGAAATACCAGCAAAGGCTTAACAAGATATATAAAACCCTGATGGCTGTTAAAGGCTGGCAAAAACTCTCGCTCATCGGGTTGTGCGAGATTGAAAACAGGCAGGTCCTGGCCAATCTGATTTATAAAACACCCCTGTATCAGTATGACTATCAAATTATTCATACGGATTCTCCTGACGAAAGGGGGGTGGATGTTGCTCTGCTTTACAGGCCGGGTGATTTTTCATTGCTTAGCTCTGAAACCCTGGAAATTCGTTTTCCTTTCGACTCTACCGACAAAACACGCGACATCCTGTATGTAAAAGGGATTATGTTTGGCGCTGACACCCTGCATCTTTTTCTGAATCACTGGCCGTCGCGGTATGGCGGATATATGAAAACGAAGAAAAAGCGGGAATTTGCTGCTTCGGTACTTGCCAGAAAAATTGACTCGGTAGCTTCACACCAAAAAGAAGCTAAAATCCTTATTGCCGGAGATTTTAATGACGAACCAACTGACAGCAGTTTGGAAAAGCTGACATCTGAAACCCATCACACTGAATTGGTTAACCTCTTTGCAAAAACAAATACCGGCACCACTAAATACCGCTCGCAGTGGTATTTGTTTGATCAACTGATTGTTTCGAAAAGTCTGCTTAAACCAGTTGAAGGAATACAAGCCATCAATCCACAGATCGGACAATTCCCGTTTTTGCTGACGGAAGACGAGAGATACGGTGGTATGAAAGTTTTTCGGACATTTGCAGGGCCACTATACATTGGCGGCTATTCAGACCATTTACCGGTTTTCTTGGATTTAAAGCATTCCATTCAAGATTGACGCAAGCTGCAGTTCAATTTTTTGAAAAATAAACAGATGAAGAAGAGGTTTTTAACAAGAGCGTTTGTAAACTCCACAATGATGTTTGTGTTGAGCTTCCTTGTAATTCACCTCAACAACCAACTCCTGGTCATATTTATAGCCAAAGATTTTGATATTCAGACAACATGGTATTTTTCGCACATCGAGATGTACCCCGACCTGATGTCAGCAGGGGTATCGCAGGATGTTCGGATAGCCATAACCATGGCGGTTCCCAGCGTATCCCTTTTGCTTGCTCTGGCCGGTCAGTTTACATACCTCTCCAGCACGATGAGACATGCCTGGCTGTCTTATTTCCTGCTGTGGTGGATATCGCATGGTTACAACCAGTTTTTTGGGATGTTTGGCCTGGCACCATTTCTGGGAGATTACCAACAATATGTCACCAGTGTGTTATCACTTTCTCTTCCGGTTAAAATTGTTCTTGCAACAGCCAGCCTTTTCATACTGTATAAAATCGGCGAAAACATGGGTAAAGCCACATTGGCTAAAACCGGAGAATACGCTATCGATACGATGAAGAACAGGCTGAAATACCTTACCGTAAGCCTCTTGCTCCCCTGGATTGCGGGAAGCCTTTTACTCATCGCCTTTTCAGGAGGGAAATCCGCAGGGTTTGGATACTCTTTTTTTACACTGGCTGCCGTGATTCTTTCAGCTTTCCTCACCGGAAGAAAACCACTGGAAAAAGAAATTGAAAAACAGTATTTTAACAACAACATCAGCATAATTGCACTGATAATTACATTAGCCTCAAGCCTGGGCTATTACCTTTTGACTATGGGTGGGCTAGGCATCTGATGTGCAAAGAGGGGGTAGCACTAATAAATTATTATACTTTTGTATAATAATTCGATGTTTCGAAAAAACTTCTTAATAAAAACTAAACGAATGAAAAAGAAAACAAGACATATTTTGGCAATCAGTGCACTGGCACTCTTTCTTACTCCTTTTTTAAACAGTTGCCTGAAAACAAAAACCTGCAACATCGAAATATCAGAAGAAGAAAAATCCTGGATCCCATACAACGAATCTCAGCTTGCTGTTTACCAAAGCGATTCTGGCAATTACGACTCCATCACCTTTTCGGGAATGTATAATTATGCTGATGGCGAAATCTCAGAAGGTAACACATGCCAGGCGAGCTCCTACATATTTATGCAAACCACCAACAGCTCAGGACAACCATATAACATTGGAAGATACTTACTTTACAAACGCGAAAATGGCGGGGCTCCTCTAACACAGGCGGCCGTCACTTTTGTGGATATTGAATTTTATCTAAGCAGCCTTGATGACGAAAACCTGTTGGTCAGCGCAACTTCTAACCCGCTCGAAACTTTAGATTCTCTCGCTGTGGGCGATACCGTATTCAGGAATGTATACCATATCAGCAGTCAAGACACGGCCACATTATCATACAGCCAACTTAAAGACGTTTATTTTTCGGAAGACTTCAGGATTGTAAGATATGATGTCAGAAGTTCACAAGAGATTTTCGAATTGATTCATCTTGATGATAATCAATAACTAAAGCTCCGTTATTGTGCGTGGAATAGCACGGAACGCCCAACTTTCTGAATTCGCTTTCCCATTTTTCGGATAACCAGGCCGGTGTACTCCCGGATATCAAAACTTGTTTCCGGATGGTGAATATCTTAGTGATTTTCTCAGGAACAATCCAGGGTTTTCCCCTGATTACGAGGTAATCGATTTCTATTTTCCGAAATGCTTTGACTTTGGGCATCTTACTGAGAATAAAGTATATGTCGCCATTAAACAAACAAAACCGGTCTCTGCTGATGAAATACTCATTTTTCACCTTTCCGATGCTATCAATATAGTATAAGGAAGGGCTTACAAAATTACTTTTCCAGGAATTTTCCACTTGAAACCCAAGTTTTTTCTTGTCGTTGAGAAGTACAGAATCTGCAACAAAAACCGACGACGTTCCGCTCATAAAATCCATGGCAAGGCTATGGTCGATGTGATACAAAATAAACTTGTTGTTGGTCATTTTCTGGTACTTATTATCTGTAAGGACCACAAACACCACGATTACAGAAACCAAAAGAGACGGGAGGAGGTATTTTCTGCTTCGCATTAAAGCAGCAGCAATAAAAACCAGCGCCACATAAATGAGCAAAACATTCCAATCCGAAATCCATATACTATCCACATAAGCCAGGGGCCATTGACTGACCCACTCCATCAACTGATTAAGCCACCCGGCCCAGGTATTGAGCAGCACAGCGATGATTTGCTCCAGCCATGGCCACCACGATACCGCCAGCAGCAGCAATGCCAGGTAGATGACCACTGTGGCCATCGGAATCGCAAATAGATTGGTGATAAAAAACACCAAAGAAATTTTGTGGAAGTAAAACAACAGGAGGGGAAATAAAATCAACTGTGCCGCTAATGACACTGCTATCAAATCCCACAGATATTGGAGCAGTTTGTTAGCAGGACGCCACCATTTACTGATTTCAGGCTGCAACCATACGATGCCAAACACAGCGAGGTACGACATCTGGAAACCCACCCAGAACAGCATGTCAGGATTTATCATAAGCATGAGGAATGCACTTGCTGCCAAGGTGTTGTAGATTCTGGATTTACGTTGGAGCAATTTCCCAAAAGCCACCATCGTAAACATTACAGATGCCCGCATCACTGCCGGCTCCAGTCCCGTAACCAAGGCATAAATCCAGATTGAAATTATCACAAACAAAACCTTTACAGCATTCCACCGTCGGCTGCGAACTTTCCGTAAATTCACCAGGAAAGTCATCACCAAATAAATAATTCCTACATGCAACCCCGAAACACAGAGAATATGCATCGCCCCGGCATTGCTGTACCACTCTTTGATGTCGTCAGACAAATACTGATCGTAACCCAGCACCAAAGCCGAAATCAGAGCGAAGTTTTCTTTGTCGAGCGATGGCCTTTGCAGAATATTGGTAAGCTGATCTCTCAGGCGCTCCGCCACAGCATGAATGGTTTTCGGGTTGTGAGCCACCAACCTGTAGTCCCCTTCATTCAAATAAACCCGGTGATAAATCTGTCGCTGCTCCAAATACCCGGCATAGTCAAATGCTCCCGGATTAGTGTTCTTACTGATGGGCTGAATAAATCCGCTAAACACAATTTTATCGCCATACGAAGCTTCACTAATCACAGTGCTTTTAGAGAAATAAGCCAGAATTTTTCCTTTGGCAGGAATAGCCTTGCCAGAGGTGTCGAGTAGTGATTCTAACTTTATTACTGATTTGAAAGAGTTGGCCTTTTCCACAGGTGTCTGGTTGAGGACTCCGGAAATAACCTTGTGCCGGTAAGCCTGGTTACTGAAATGACTCTTTTGATGAGCGATATGATAACTTTGATGCCATCCAAACCCTGTCAGGACAAACAGCAGCAAAACTATCACCCCAAAAAGGCTCCGGTTCCTGTAGTTCAGGTGCTGATGCAAAAGCAGCGCCCCTGCAATCAGCAGCAAGGCAATAAACAAGGCAAGGTAAACCCATTGCATGCGGTGGTCTTCAATGGTTTCAGACAAGAGAAGGCCCACCACAAAAGAGGTCAGAAGCCGCACAAAAGGGTACTTATGCCACTCATTCATCTTACTAAGATATAAAACCCTGACAAGCAATCCAATCAATTGCATGAATATTTTTTATTTTTGCCTGATGACAGGAACACTAATAAATGCCGGTGCCGTAATTGCAGGCAGTCTGATAGGATTGGCCGTCAATAAAAAACTAAATCCGCGCTTTACCAATACCGTATTCCAGGCTATCGGATTGTTTACCTTGTTTTTAGGAGTTAGCATGGCACTGAAAAGCAGTGAAATCCTTTTGTTGATCTTCAGCCTGGTGTTGGGCTCTTTAACAGGAGAGCTGCTCAGGATAGACAAAAGCATAGAAAAGTTCAGCGAATACCTGAAAAGGAAAACCAGCTCCTCGAACGAACGGTTTTCAGAAGGCTTAATCACGTCGTTTCTTTTGTTCTGTATGGGTTCCATGACCATTCTGGGAGCTATCGAAGAAGGGCTTGGCAGCGAGCCCAACCTTCTGCTGGCAAAATCCCTTATGGATGGGTTCTCCTCGGTGGCACTGGCTTCGGCTATGGGTGTTGGGGTGCTTTTTTCGGTGATTCCTTTGCTTATCTACCAGGGCGGGATAACGTTGTTCGCTGAATATTTCCAGGAACATGCCACCGCTCTTTACATCAATGAACTCACGGCAGTGGGAGGTATTCTTTTGCTGGGTTTGGGAATCAGCATCCTCGACATAAAAAAGATCAATATCGTGAATATGCTGCCATCACTTATCTACATTCTTGTGCTGGTTTACTTTTTCGCCTGATGAGGGTTTGGGTGCTTTTCTTTCAAAAACCTTATCACTGAATTTGCAACTTTCTGCGAGGCCCCGGGGCCGCCTACTTTTTTGCGCAACGCTTTATAATCATCGAATAGCTGCTGCCGCCTTTCGCGATTGTGCAGCATGTGATCGAGCTCGGTATTCATGCGCTCAATGGTCATGTCATCCTGTATCAGTTCAGGAATCACCGGTTTATCCATTATCAGGTTAGCCAGCCCGATATATTTGACTTTCACCACACGCCGGGCTATTTCAATCGAGATCCGGTTGCCTTTATAGCAGATCACCTGCGGAAGGTTAAGCAATGCAGCCTCCAGCGTGGCCGTTCCGGAAGTGATAAGCGCGGCCCTCGAATACTTCATCAAGTCGTGGCCCTGCCCAAAAAGCACCGGAATATTCTCTTCCTTCATGTGCTTGCGGTAAATCGCAGTGCTTTGCGAGGGGGCGCCCCCCACCACAAACTGATAGTCGGTATACAAACGACTCACTTCAAGCATCGCCGGAAAAATCTCATCAATCTCCTGCTTTCGGCTTCCGGGGAATAGCGAAATAATAGGTTTGAAAGCCAGGTTGTTTTCCTGAAGAAAAGACTCGTAGTCGTGCGTTGACGCATCAAGCGAAAGCTGATCCATGAGCGGATTTCCCACGTACTCGGTGTTTACGTTAAACTCACCAAAAAACTCCTCCTCGAAAGGGAGGATAGCAAAAAGCCTGTCGACCGCTTTTCTGAGCTTATGTCCGCGCGATTTCTTCCAGGCCCAGGCTTTTGGGGCGATATAGTAAAAAACGTTCAGGCCTTTATCCTTTGCAAAGCGCGCTATCCGCAGATTAAACCCCGGATAATCGACCAGTATGAGCGCATCGGGCTGGTAATCCTGAATATCCCTTTTGCACTCCTTGATATTTTTAGCGATAGAACGAAGGTTTGCCACTACCTCCACAAAACCCATGTAGGCCGTCTCTTTGTAATGTCTCACCAGAGCCATCCCCTCCCGCTCCATCAGATCGCCACCCCAGCCCCTGATCTCTGCTTCAGGGTCCTGCTTCTTAAGCGCACTGATGAGATAAGAGGCGTGTAAGTCGCCCGAGGCCTCACCGGCAATGAGATAGTATTTCATTTTCTTTGATATCAGTTAATTTCTCACCCAAAATAAAGGATATACAATGGTTACACCTGGTGGAAAAACACAAAATACAGAATAATATAAACAAAGGTAACCGCTAAAATCCCTCTTCCTGTTTTGTCGTATTTCAAAGTCACAAGGTAATATCTGAGCGAGAATAAATTAATTATCGTACTCAGCAGCAAAGCATAATGAAACTTGAGCGAGACGGCCCGCCAAAGTGTCTCTAACAGCTGTTCCGCTCCGCGGATCACCAAAAACAGCACTACGGGCAAAACCAACCCAAGGATGATACCCAGCACAAAATTATCTCTCTTCAACCATTTACGCATTGTCATCCAGATTTTTAAAGTGATCCATCGCCTCATAATCCGTCAGGTCAAATTTTACAGGAACCACTGCCACATAATTATTCCTGAGCGCCCATTCATCTGTATCATCCAAAGAGTCCATACTCACATACTCCCCTGTAAGCCAAAAATACTCACGCTTACGCGGATCGGTACGATGATCAAAACGTTCGTCCCAGTAGCCAACACCTTGCCGGCAGGTCTTTATTCCTTTAATCGGCCCGTCATGATTGGCGGGAATATTCACATTCAGGCAGGTTGAATCCGGGATACCCTTGTCTAAAACCTCTTCGATAATTTTCCTGATAAAGGGCTCAGAAGGCTCAAAGTCGGCATCCTGCGAATAATCGTCGAGCGAAAAACCTACCGAAGGGATCCGCGACATGCAGCCTTCAATAACAGCCGCCATGGTCCCTGAATAAATGACGTTAATAGTGGCATTCGAGCCATGATTAATCCCTGAAACCAGCAGGTCGGGCTTCTCTTTCAGTGCCACCTTCACACCCAGCTTCACACAATCCACTGGTGTGCCGTTGGCAGCATACTCCACATAATCTTTCTCTTCCCTTTGTTTCATCAACCTTAAGGGGGTAGTAATAGTGATAGCATGGCTCGTTCCGGATTGCCCTTTGTCAGGGGCCACCACCACTACCCGGCCATAACTGCGCATAATTTCTATCAGCTTGCGGATTCCCGGGGCGAAAATACCGTCATCGTTGGTTACTAATATCGTAGGTTTCTTCATATTTTTCTTTTCTGAAAAACAAAATTATAAATAATGGATGAACTTTCGTTGGAGGCTCAGAAAATTAAAATTCCTTACATTTACCCCTTAAAATTTTACGGATATGGAAAGCATACCACAGTTTTTTGAGCAGTACGCTGAAACCTACCAGGAGAGACCCTTCCTGTGGGAAAAAAGAGAAGGGAAATATCAATCCACAACATACAGTGAATTCAGGGAGCATGTGCACCGTTTTGCTGCCGGCTTAAAATCGGCCGGCATTGAAGCCGGGGAAAAAGTAGCGCTCTTGTCTGAGGGACGAAACGATTGGATAATGAGTGAGCTCGGTATCCTCTATAACGCGGCTACATGCGTGCCGCTTTCCACCAAGCTCAGTGATGCGGAGCTGGTTTTCAGGCTCAACCACGCCGGATGCAAAGGCGTTATCGTTTCGGCTCAGCAGTTTCCCAAGCTTCAAAGAATAGAGGAAAAGCTCGACAACCTCAGGCGTGTGGTATTGCTTGATGACGTTGGTGAGGCAAAGGCGGAGTATCTTAAAAAAGACGACATCCTGGCAAAGGGAAAAAGCTATCTGGAAGAACATTCAGATGACTTTGAAAAGAGCTGGAAAAGCATTCCTGCCGATGCTTTTGCCAATATCAGCTATACTTCAGGCACCACCAGCGATCCTAAAGGAATTGTACTGACTCACGACAACTACACCGCCAATGCCCGCCAGGGTTGCGAGCTGATGACCATCCCCAAAGATTACATTATGTTTATTGTGCTCCCTTGGGACCATAGCTTTGCTCATACGGCAGGCATCTACAGCCTGATGAAAAAGGGGGCCTCCATTGCCTCGGTGGAAGCCGGAAAAACACCGATGGAGACTTTGCGCAACATCCCGAAAAACATGAATGAAATCAGGCCGCACATGATGTTGAGCGTCCCATCGCTGGCCAAAAATTTCAAAAAGAATATTGAGAACGGTATCCGGAAAAAGGGAAAAACCACCGAAAAGCTGTTTAATCATGCCCTGAAGGTGGCGTATCGCTACAATAAAGAGGGCAACAACAAAGGCGGCTCTGCAATTGATAAATTGCTTTTAAGTCTTTACGACAAAATCCTTTTTAGTAAAATAAGGGCGAATTTTGGCGGCCGTTTAAAGTTTTTTATCGGCGGAGGGGCTTTGCTGGATATTGATTTACAACGCTTTTTCTACGCCATTGGCGTGCCTATGTATCAGGGCTACGGACTTTCAGAGTCCTCCCCTATCATCTCTTCTAACGCGCCTCACTCGCACAAGCTGGGATCGTCGGGAAGGCTGGTGCCTGAAATGGAGCTGACTATTCGCGATGAAAATGGGAAGGTGCTTGCTGAAGGAGAAAAAGGCGAGATTGTTATCAAGGGGCCCAACGTGATGCACTCATACTGGAAAAATGAGAAAGCCACCAGCGAAACCATCAAAGATGGCTGGCTCTACACCGGCGATTTGGGCTATATGGATGAAGAAGGGTTCCTATACGTTTTAGGGCGTTTTAAAAGCCTGCTTATCAGCAACGACGGAGAAAAACACAGCCCGGAAGGAATTGAGGAAACCATTACAGAGCATACGCCGCTTATCGACCAGATGATCCTTCACAACAACCAGGACCCATACACTATTGCCCTCGTGCATATCAACAAAGAGAAAGCCAAAGCTTATGCACAGGATCATGAAATCGATCTGAAATCAGCCGAAGGGCAAAAGAAAATCCTCAAAGAGCTGAGCGATGCTTTCAGGCGTTACAAAGCCGATGGCGACCATCCCGACCTGTTCCCGGAAAGGTGGCTCCCCACCACCTTTGCTGTGCTTCCTGAAGGCTTTACTGAAGAAAACAAGATGCTCAACAGCACGATGAAAATCGTCAGGGGTAAAATCAATGAGCACTACGCCGACACCATCAATTTCCTTTACACTCCTGAAGGGAAGGATGTTTACAATCAGAAAAATATTGACGTTCTAAAGAAGATTTTCGAATAGCGTTACCAGCTTTTTAGCTCCTCGTAGAGCGCATGCACGGGTAAGCCCACCACATTGAAGTAGGAACCTTCAATTCTTGTGATGCCTGCAAAACCAATCCATTCCTGAATGCCGTAGGCTCCGGCCTTATCGAAAGGCTTGTAGCGGGCCACATAATAATCGATCTCTTCCCGGGATAACTCCTTAAAAAACACTTTCGTGGAAACACTAAAGGCTTTCTCCTTTTTTCCCGACTTGAGGTTAACTCCCGTAATCACCTCATGCGAGCGCCCGGATAAGATCCGGAGCATCTCTTTCGCTTCCGCGGAATTCTCGGGCTTGCCCAGCACCTTACCACCTCCGGCCACCACCGTATCAGCAGTAATGATGAGTGTCTTTTCAGGAACTTCATCCTGCGGAAAAGCCGAGGCTTTCTTCACCGCTAACTGAACAGCGATCTGCCCGGGTGTCAGCGACTCATCAAAAACCTCCTCTACCGGACGAACATCCACCGTAAAAGGCAATCCAAACTCTTTGAGCAGTGCTTGCCGGCGTGGCGATTGTGAAGCCAAAACAAAACGATAGTCTTTGAGTGCCGGGTTTAGTATTTCAATTTGCATTTTTCAGGATTGTTTTAGTTTACGAAAAAGGAATCAAAATCATCGATAAAATTCCAAAAAGCATCAGCCACTTGATAAGCGTCCCAGCCCTGCCAAAGTCGGCGGATGACGCAGCCTTTGAGAGCCTGAAGGTAACAAACACCATTACAGCAATGAGCACGACAGCATAAAAACTCATCAGCAAAAAACCTTCCTGGTAAAGGATATAAAGCCCCATTAATAAAAAAAACATAACGGCCACTGCCAGCACCTTCGCAATGCCCACTGACTTTGCTTTGCCGTAGCGAATCGGGACAGTCATACAGCGGTAGGCTTTATCGCCATCCATATCCTGGATATCTTTTACAATCTCGCGCATAAAATGCGTGGTCACAGCGAAGAAAGAATACCCAAGCACAAAAGCCACCAGCATTTGGTTTGAGCCAAACCACTGCTGTACCCCTCCGGCCTGGCTCCACTCAGAAAAAAAGACAACCATCAGCACCGAATAGACTGGTGCTGCTGCCATAATGGCTACAACAATATTCCCCCAAAAAAGAGTCTTTTTAAGCTGGTAAGAATACAACCACAAGATGGCAATGGCCATTATAAAAAGCAAGCCAAAGAAAACACTCTTTAGCAGGAAAGCAGTATAAATTCCTGTTAAAGCCCCCATAAAGCCATGTAAAAGATAGACACGTAAGGTGTTTTTGCGTGTGATCCGTTTGCCAACTACCATCTTTCCGGGCTTATTTTTCCGATCGATTTCCACATCATAATAATCATTAATGATATATCCACCCGAAACAATAAAAAAGGAAGCCAGCATCAGCATCAGAAAGGGCAGGGTGAACTGCCCGGGCGTATCGTGCAGGGGCACAATGATAAAGCTGAAGGTCAACACCTGAGTGATCAGCACCATCAGCACATTTTGCCACCTTATGAGTTTCAGATAAGTCATTTTACCAGTGATGGGCATCGCCATCCAGCCAATTATCCTGCACTTTTAAAACCTGCTCGATGATATCGCGAACACAGCCATGGCCGCCTTTCACCGGAGAAATATAGTCGCACATCGCTTTAATTTCCTCGGCAGCGTCGGCCGGACAGCATGCCAGCCCGGCCTCGCTCATCGGCTTCATGTCAGGGATATCATCTCCCATATAAATGACATTTTCGGGCTTGAGGTTGTATTTTTTTATCATCTCATGATAGGTTTCCAACTTATGCTCCACCCCCAGGTGAATTTCTTCGATGCCGAGGTTTTGAAGGCGATAAAGGGTGGATTTGGAATAGCCCCCCGAGATTATTATCAGGCGATAGCCTTTCTTTCTGGCCAACTGCATGGCATAACCATCTTTAACGTTGGCTGTCCTGAGTGCTTCACCATCGGCCGTTAGTATGACCATGCCATCAGTCAACACCCCGTCATAATCCAAAACAAAGGTGTTGATATTGTGCAAATCAGCTTTATAGTTCTTTCCCATATGCTATTCTTCGAATGTTCTTTTAATCTGTTCACTTATAACACGGTAGACTTTTTGTTTGTCGGGGGCAAGGTTTAATGCGTCGATGTGTTTTTTCATGGTCCCGTGATCTTTTCTTACCGCCGGACCGGTCTGACTTTCGCGAGGATGATGCTCTTTCATTTTCTCAAGTGTCTCCTGAAGCAAAGGATAAAGAATATCTCTCGACACACCCGCCTTTTCGAGGATGTCGGCAGCCTCAATATTGAGGTAGTTGACAAAATTAGACGCGAATACGGCGGCCATATGCACACTGAGCCTCTGTTCAGAACTCATCACACGGACATCCTCTGTCAGGCTTGATGCCAATTGCTTCAGGCTATCGGTGGTTGTTGTGTTGTTTCCCTCGATACATACCGGAATCTTTTGGAAATCAACCGGTCTGAACACAGAAAATGTTTGCAATGGGTAAAACACACCATAAAACTTTGCGTATGGTTTCAGGATGTTCATTTCTGTGGAGCCCGAAACGTGAACCATAAATTTATGTGATCCCGACAGTTTTTCGGCCACCCACACCACTGCAGTATCCGGCACAGCCAGTATTGTCAGGTCAGCCGGCTGTACTTTTCCCAAATCAGAACAGGCTTCAGCACCCAATGAGTCAGCCAGCTTTTGAGCCTTCGCTGCCTGCCGACTGTAAACACTCAGCACATCAAACCCGGCTCTGCGCAATGCATTTCCGAGGTGTGTGGCTACATTGCCACTGCCTATCATCGAAATTGTTTTGATCATTCCAGCTCTCATAAGTCAACGAAGGTACAAATTTAGCAAGTCTGACAGAAAGTATATTTAGTTTTCCGTTAAGCTTTCACTACTTTTGAATCGGATTTGTAATTTATGACAGCAGGATGCAAAAAGCATCCGCGTGCATTTGGTCTTGTAATCAGAAGAAATACATTCATGAAAATAGGAATCATTGGAGGAACCGGGCTTGAGAAGCTGGACCTGTTTACCTACTCGGAAGAAATTGATCTTACGACGGAATATGGAAAGCCAAGCAGCAAAATCAAAAAAGTTGTTTCAGGTACTAAGGAGCTTTTCCTCCTATCCAGGCATGGGGTCAACCATACTATTTCTCCTACAAAGGTAAACAACCGGGCCAACATCAGGGTTTTAGAGAAGCTGGGCGTTGAGCTTATCATAGCCACTACTGCATGCGGCAGTCTCCGACAGGAAATTGGTGTTGGCGATTTGGTTGTTCCCGATCAGTTTATTGATTTTACGCGCCACCGCAGCATCACTTTCTTTGATTCCTTTGAAGAGTCGGGGATGCAGCATGTAGCTATGCCCGATCCCTTTGATAAAAATATCCGCAGAGCGATTTCTGAAAAAGCCTTCGAAAGAGAAGAAAAGATTCATGCGGGTGCCACTGTAATCACCATCGAAGGGCCACGCTTTTCCACGCGGGCCGAGTCGAGGATGTTCAGGGCATGGGGTGCTGATATTATTAATATGAGCACAGCACCAGAAGTAATACTTGCCAACGAAAAAGGCATCCCTTACGGTGTGCTTGCCATTTCAACAGATTACGATAGCTGGAAAAAGGATGAAAAACACGCTACTATGGACGAAATACTAAAGGTGTTTAAGGGAAGAGTAGACACCGTAAAATCATTGCTCGCAGATATTGTGATTAGTTTGTAATTGTTTTCTGAATAAAAATTGAATATCTTTGGATATTAAGAAAGCTTAGCAATGCCAAACCGGCCAAATAACATATTATTAATATTTGCTTATCCGGCGATTATAGCCGTGGCCCTTGGTCTCATCATTATTTTTTTGCTTCCGCCAATATTCGAAAAACACAAGGCCGAAATCGTTGACCATCAAAACATTTATTACAACAACCACATCCTTTTCGAAGACATCAACATGGATGGCTTTTCAGAAAGAATCAGTATTTCAGTGGTTAACAGTAACTTTTCGTACGTAAACTTTTACGATGCGAAGAATGCGCTGTCGAATGTCTGGAATATACATGGTAAAGTAAATGATAAGAGTATTTCCTTTTGTGATTTCGACAACAATCAAAAGAAGGAAATCTACTTGTTATCCCTGTGCAACGACTCGCTCTATCTGAACAAATACATAATCGACAATAAACACCAGGGCCATGCCGCCCGTGTTTTTATTACCACAATACCCAAGCACTACGAGCAGCCGGATTATGGAGCCTCAAAAATCATTCACCACGATATGGATGGTGATTCTTACAAAGAAACGCTTTTCAGTGTTTACGGTGAGTATTCTATTTTTCCGAGGAAAATATATTGCTATAACTGGAAAACCGATGCCACGGATGCAACCAGCAACTCCGGGGTGATCTTTGAAGATATTAAAGCCATACACTCTTTTAGCGAAAATCAGACTTTCCTGACAGGAAACAACGCTACGACCAATTATATTACGAAAAACGACACCATTCCATACGCCGATGACAAAGCCTGGCTGATGGTGTATGACAATGATATGGAACTGGCTTTTAATCCTGTTCCCTTTAAAAAGCAAGGAACTTCCATTGATGTGCTACCTTTAAAAAAGAAAGGCGAACCCTATTTTATAGTTCTTGAAAAAAACCATTTTGATGATAAAAAAGCGTCATTGTATACTTATCAGAAAAATGGAGACACGCTAACAAGTTACCACCATAATGATAATAATGAAAAGTTTATACACATCTTCAAGCCCAGACAACTTCCGGAGAATAATTTCTACGCGTTAAACGATAAAGGTGAAATCTTTGAGGTTGACGAACGACTCCTACCTCAAAAGAAACACAGTATAGAAATGGATCCAAACAGCTATTTTTATATGCACAACATAGATAATGATAGTTACGAAGAAACTATTCAGTGGATGCCCAATAAAAAAATTATGCGGTTTTATCAAAACAGCCTCACCAACGTAATTGAAATTGAACTTCCTGAACTAAAGAGTAGTCAGCTATCATTGACCACAAAAAAAATTCCAGGGAAAAACCTCTTGTCTGTCAAAGATTTTAATCATTGGTACCTCATTGATTATCATAAAAACAAGGCTTACTTTTTAAAATACATCCTTTACGTATCGATCTTCATATTTATTTATCTCATTGTATATGCCTTTCAAAAGTCGCGTATTATCAGGTCTTTGGAAAAGGAAAGAACCATTTCCAGGTTAAAACTGATGACGCTGAAAAACCAGGTGGATCCTCATTTTACCTTAAATGCCCTCAACGCTATCGGGCTCTCGATACTGAAAGACCAGAAGCAGACCAGCTACGATAACCTGCAGCGTTTCAGTCAGCTTATCAGAAACACCCTTACCGAGGCCGATGATGTTACACGCACCCTGGAAGAAGAATTGCAGTTTGTAAAAGATTACGTGAGCATTATGCAAATGAGATATATCGACATGTTCGATTATCACTTTGAGTTTGAAGAAGACATTGACATGCAGATTAAAGTGCCCAAAATGATTATCCAGTCGTTTGCAGAAAATGCCATCAACCACGGGATCAGGCCCAAAGAATCGAGGGGCAACCTGAGGATTGCTGTTTACAACAAAGAGAAGGGAATTGAAATCACTGTTGAAGACGACGGAATTGGGCGGGCAAACGCCGCTTTAAAAAACACAGAAAACACCGGAAAAGGAACTTTAATCATCACAGAATACCTGGATCTCTTTAACCGGTTTAACAAGGAAAAGATTAGTTATAAAATTCAGGATTTGTTTGAAAACAGGAAGGCCACCGGTACAAGGGTCATCATTTATATTCCTGCAAATTATGATTACGAAATTCAATAAAATACATCTCTTGCATTTTGCTCAGGCATTCCTAATGGCAGTCCTGACAGCTATCCCCGTGTCTTTCTTTGTGTTCGATTCGTTTAGTGATTTTATAAGCAATGTCAATGAAAAAACCATTCTCTTTCTCAGTTATATCGTTTATACCTTCATCATTTTTATCATCTTTATAAAGCTTACCTACTGGTTACGCCAGCAAAGGTTTCACAAGCTCAACGTGTTCAAAAGGCTTCAGTACGATTTCCTGCAAAAGCAACTTGACTCGCACTTTACCTTCAACGTGCTTAACTCAGTGTCGGCGGCCATCCTCAACGACAACAAGCATGAGGCTTATCACCAGCTAACAATTTTCGCTAAAGTTTTACGCTATACCTATAATAACAAAACCAAACTCTTTCACCAGCTCGATAATGAAATAGAGTTGCTTAATAATTACCTGAAGCTTGAAAAACACCGCTTCAAAGAGAAATTTGATTATGAGTTGAATATTGACCCGGGCGTTGATTTGCTTACTGAAATACCAAAACAAATGATTCAAATTCATGTGGATAATGCGATTAAACATGGGTTAATGCCTTTAAAAAGCGGTGGAATGGTCAAGGTTGAAATCAAAAAAGAAGAGGACGACTATCTTCATATTTCAGTGGAAGACAATGGCATCGGAAGAAAAAAAGCAGACCAGCTTAACCTGCAGATGCGGAAAAATTACTCCATCAAAACGATGAAGAATCTCATCAACTACTTCAACGATCTGAAAACCGAGGGTGAAATCTCTATGCGTATCTACGACCTGTACACTAACGGTAAAGCCTCTGGCACAAAAGTATCCATCACTTTACCTTCCGGATTGAGATTCCGGTACTAACCGGTGCATTTCGATATGTGGAATACCGTCCTCAAGATACTCATCACCAACAACCTTATATCCTAACTTCAGATAAAATTTTTCCAGATACTTCTGAGCTGAGATATGAATTTCATTAAAGTCCTGAAATTTACTGGCGGTAAAATGGTGTGCCCTTTGCATCAACTCGTAAGCCAGCCCCATTTTCCTGTATTCGCTCGCTGTGACCACCCGTCCGATGTGTATGGCTCCATTTTCAGGGTAAATCCTGCAATAAGCCACCAGTGCTCCCTTGTGCTTTCCACACAGATGTAATGCTGCAAAATCTTTTCCGTCGGCATCCTGGTAAACGCAGTTTTGCTCCACTACAAAAACAGCTTCGCGAAGAACGATAATTTCATAAAGGTCCGTAGTGCTTAACTCATTAAATAATTTGGTGCTCCATTGAATATCCATAGTGCAAAAATAACAAAAGGGTGGCTGCTTGCACAACCACCCTTTGCTTCACTTTGAGGTGAAAATTTATTTAGCAAACTTAAAGCCTTTACCGGGATAAACCGCTGCATCGCCCAGCATCTCTTCAATACGAAGTAACTGGTTGTACTTGGCAATACGGTCGGAACGGCTGGCCGATCCGGTTTTGATTTGACCGGTACCCAAAGCAACCGCCAGGTCGGCAATGGTAGTGTCCTCGGTCTCACCTGAGCGGTGGCTCATCACAGAAGTGTAACCATTGTTCTTGGCCAGGTTGATGGCGTTGATAGTTTCTGACAGAGAACCTATCTGGTTCACCTTAATCAGGATAGAGTTGGCAATGCCCATGTCAATCCCTTTTTGCAGGCGGTTGGTGTTGGTTACGAAAAGGTCGTCACCTACCAACTGGATTTTCCCCTGCATCTTGTCGGTCAGCATTTTCCAGCCATCCCAATCATCCTCGTCCATCGCATCTTCGATAGAGATAATCGGATACTTTTCAGTCCAGCCGTGCCAGTAGTCTACCATTTCCTGAGGTGTCAGCTTATCGCCGGTCGACCATTTCAGGTGATATACATTTTCTTCTTTGTTGTAATACTCTGATGAAGCCGGGTCGAGCGCGATGTAGATATCTTCGCCGGGCTTGTAACCAGCCTGCTCAACAGCCTGGAGCACTACCTTAATGGCTTCCTCGTTCGATTTCAGGTTAGGGGCAAAACCACCCTCATCACCAACATTCGTTGAGAATCCGCCTTTTGAAAGTACTTTCTTCAGGTTCTGGAATACTTCCGCACCCATTTTCAGCGCTCCGCTGAAGCTATCAGCTCCTACAGGCATAATCATAAACTCCTGGAAGTCGATGCTGTTATCGGCATGCGAACCACCGTTGAGGATGTTCATCATCGGCACCGGAAGCAGTGTAGAGTTCACACCGCCCACGTAGCGGAACAGCGGCTGGTAAGTTTCTTGCGCCGCCGCTTTGGCAACAGCCAGCGAAACACCAAGGATAGCATTCGCACCAAGGTTTCCTTTGTTTGGCGTACCGTCGAGCTCGATCATGGCGCTATCGATAGCCTGCTGATCTGTAACCTCCATGCCAATAATCTTTTCGCTAAT